>DATGPC010000355.1:0-6220 GCA_035305265.1 Thermomicrobiales bacterium
TGTTCCAGCAGCAGGATTCGCTGACGTTCGACCAGCCCGTTGGCGACCTTCCGGTCATGGACGACGCTCGCTGGAGCGCCGCGCTTACGGGCAGTTCGTGGGGCGCATTCCCGGCATGGATCGTTTTGCTCATCGTGTTGCAAGCGGTGAGCTGGCCGCTCGCGAGGCGGATCTTCACGAGGATGCCGGATCGTGGCTGGGCATTCTCGCGCCTGATCACCTTGCTCGTCGCCGGCTACGCGGTTTGGCTCTTGTCGTCGATGCACCTGATCTCGTTCCGCGCAATCTGGGGAGCCGTCGCGATCGCCGGGTTGGGCGCGATCAGCCTCATCCTGCGGCGGCGCGTGCCTCTGCGAGAGCGGGAAGCACCGATCTACCGGAACTCGATCGCTATGAGCGCGGAGATCATCTTCTGGGTGGTGTTCGCCGTCTTCCTTCTCTTCCGCCTGATCAATCCTGACTCGTATCACCCGTACTGGGGCGGCGAGAAGGCGATGGAGTTCGCGCACATCAACTCAATCCTCCGCAGCGCGCATTTCCCCCCGATCGATCCGTGGTACGCGGGCGGGTTCATCAACTACTACTACTATGGAACCTACCTGGTCGCGTTCCTGATCAAGCTGACGGGTATCCCGGTCGAGATCGCCTTCAATCTCGCCCAACCGACCTTCCCGGCGTTGCTGGCGAGCGCCTCGTTCAGCATGACGGCAGCTATCGGCCGCAGGATCACCGGAAGCACCTTCGGGGCGTTTGTGTGTGGCATCGCGGGCATGTTCTTCGTGCAGTTCGCCGGGAACATGATGGCCGCCGCACGGGTGCTGGAGCAGGCTTTCGACGATCCGGGGCCGGTCGATAACTGGGGATATTTCGTTTGGGATCCTTCCCGGGCCATCCCCTTCGCCATCACCGAGTTCCCCTACTTCGGCGCCCTGTACGCTGATCTGCACCCTCACGTCATCGCGATGCCATTCACGATCCTGATCGTTGCGCTGGCATGGCAACTCGTGTCTGCATGGCGCGCGATCCCGCTGATGGTCGTCGGACGCACGATCACCAGTCGCGGTCTCATGGCCGTCATCGTGCCGTTGGTGCTGTCCTCACTCGCTGTTGGCTCGCTGTTCATGATCAATGCGTGGGACATGCCCCTCTTCGCCATCCTGATCGCGGTTGCGATTTTCATGCTCACAGCAGGTGTCCCGGGCGTCGTGCGTCGCGCCGGAATGACCGCAGCGATTGTCGCTGGAACCGGCCTCCTCGCCTTCCTGATGACCATCCCCTTCAACATGCACTATGTCGCGTTGTTCGGGGAGATCGACACCGTTCGCGAGCAAACGCCGTTCATCGCCATCGAAACGCACCTGGGCGGTCAGCTGCTTCTGGTGACGTTTGGTGTGGCCGCCTTGATGCTGCCCAGGGCCCCCCTGAGCCGGGCGACACAGATGGCAATTGGGGTCTCCGCGCCGCTCTTGCTTCTCTTCTCCCTCTTCCTGCAGTGGCAAGCCCATCGGGCCGGCATCGACTCCGCGCGTTTCGCAGCATACGGGGTCATCACCATCGTTGCGGGGATATGGATGCTGTCAGCGTGGACTACAGGCATGTCGATGCCTGGATCCAGCTGGACGAAACAAGCGATCCAGGCAGGAATCCCGCTTGTCGCGCTCGTCGTGCTGGTATTGATGGCGATCGACCGTCCCGTCCTCGCGCTCTATGTCGGCATCGGCCTTCCCGAGGGGCTCATGTGGATGGTCTTGCGACGTCCTTCGGAGCGCTTCCTCGCCCTGATTATCGCGGCCGCGTCGCTTCTCGGCGCCAGCCTCGAATTGGTTTACCTCGTCGACAACCTGGTCGAAACCGATTTCTACCGGATGAACACCGTTTTCAAGTTCTACAACCAGGTCTGGAACCTGCTCGGGATCGCAACCGGCGTTGTCGTCGGGCACGCGATCTGGCATGCGTTTACTTACACGGACGAACCCGCAGTCCCGCGCGAAGACAGTTCAGCCGGTCATCCTCCGCGCATATGGACATGGCTGACGGCGGCGTTGGCCGCGCCCATCCTGCTCGCGTCAATCGCCTACCCGGTCACGGCAACGCCGGTTCGGCTGGACACCCGATTCGCCGGGGGGACGGACCTGACGCTGAACGCATATGCGTGGATGGAGTACGGCGAGATTTCGCTCTACTCACCAGAGGGGCAAGAGCTCGACCCGCTCCGCTACGACGAGGACCTCGAGGCCATCCAGTGGCTCAACGAGAACGTCCATGGCTCGCCGGTCATTGCGGAGGCAGCATTTGGGGCATACCGATGCAACGGTTCCCGCTACGCGATTGCGACCGGGCTACCTGCGGTCATTGGCTGGGTGAATCACCAGACGCAACAACGGCCGGCCGACGACCTCTGGGCCCGTGAATCAGCGCTTCGCGAGCTCTACACCACTCCGGATACCGCGAGGCAGCTGCAGATTATCGACCAATATGACGTGGACTACGTGGTGGTGGGATATACGGAACGGCACTACCCTTCCATCGGCAATGGCTGCATCGACACGGGGTCGCCTGAAGCCATTGCATCGCTGGAGAGTCTGGAGGGCGAGCGACTTGAATCGGTCTTCCAGACCGGCGAAACGACGATCTACCGCGTGATCCGGGACTGAAGGCTCCGGAATGCGGTATAATCCCGGCGCGGTCGGAAAACACGACCGTCAATCGGGGTGTGGCGCAGTCTGGCAGCGCGCGGCGTTTGGGACGCTGAGGTCGGAGGTTCGAATCCTCTCACCCCGACCACCAACGTGATTTTGGAAATACAGAAAGCGGCCGGTCCGAACATGGACCGGCCGCTTTCTATAGCGTCACCATAGAACTCAAAGGGATATGTCGCCTGTCGCGATCCCTTTGTCGTGCAAGCACACTGGCGGCGCGCAGCACAACGCCCCGACCACTAGCCGGGGCGTTGTTGGTGTCCCGAAGGGAATTACCGCGAGTAGTACTCAACCACGAGGTGCTCGGCGCAGATGACCGGAATCTCCTCGCGCGGCGGCAGGTAATCGAACCGTGCCGTGAGATTCGTCTCGTCGAAGGTCATGTACGGCGCAACCGAGCCGCGGGCAAGCAGGTCACCGAAGAGCGGGGACTTCTTGCTGCGCTCGCGAACGGCGATGACGTCGCCCGGCTTGAGGCGCATCGACGGGATCGTCGCCTTCTTGCCGTTGACCGTGAAGTGACCGTGGGTAACGTACTGGCGAGCTGCGTAGATCGACGGCGCCATACCAGAGCGGAGCACGAGCGCATCCAGGCGCGTCTCGAGCACCTGCATCAGGTTGTCACCGGTCGAGCCCGGCATGCGGGTCGCGGTCTGGTACGCGCGGCGAAGCTGCTTCTCGCTCACGTTGTACTGGAAGCGAAGCCGCTGCTTCTCGAGCAGCTGGACGCCGTAGTCCGACGGCCGACGGCGACGGCGCTGGCCGTGCTGTCCCGGCGGGAACGGGCGATTCTTCATGTACTTCTGTGCCTTTGGTGTCAGCGCGACACCGAGGGCACGGGACTTCTTAACCTTGGCTCCCGTGAAATTCACGTGTGTAACTCCTCTTTGCGCATCCGTCGGCCGCCAGGCACGCTGCCCGGTCGCTCACCGATGGTCATAACTCCGGATACACCGCTTTAGGGACGGCCCGTACGACTGGCGCAATCACAGTCGATACGACTTCGGCGCACGCGCGCCATGGATCCGGCAATGCCATGAAAGAGCGCTGCCTTTGGCAACGCTCGACGAACAAGGATACATGATTAATGCCCGAAACGGTAGGCTATTCGGTTGATTGCACGCTTTCCTGGGACTTGCGAAGCTTGTCGCTCTGCTCACCGGGTGCCTTGGGCGTCGCCGTCGCCTCGGTGTCGTCGGAGCGCGGCGTGAAGGCGCCAAGTGTCATCAGGGCTGCCTGCTGCCCATCCAGCGGCAAATCTCCAAGGAAAATTTCGGCCAATTCCTGCGCCTGCCGAGAGTCGATCCTGCCATCAGGACCGATACCAAACTCCCCCTCGAACGCCTTGACCACGCGGCTCTCATTGACGTCGAAGGCCTTCGCGACCTCGCTCGCGGTGAACTTACGGTACTTGCCCTGGTCTTCGCCAGCAGGAGTGTATTCTCCTGCGCGGGTGCTGTCGGGTTCGCCGTGACGCGGGTTGCTGCTCATCTTGTGCTCCTCCGGTAGATCGCGCGATTGCGGATGAGGCCCAGTGGAGCAATGCGCATGCCAGCGTCAGTCGTTGCCGAACGCGATCACATCGCCGTCGCCACTGATCACGACCAGCATGTCGTTCGTGACGGCCAGGCGAGCGCCCCCACCGCCGGTGGCATCGCGCCATAGCCGCTCGCCGCTGGCCGGATCAACCGCGACAATGTCGCCAGATCCCGTTGCCACGAACACCGCGCCTGGAACCGCGAGCAACTCGGCGGCAGAATCGGGAACCGGATCCGACCAAAGCGTCTCACCCGTGACCGGGTCCAGCGCCATGAGCGTCCGGTTGCCACCTGCGGCGATCAGGACGTCGTCAAGGAGGACGGGCGCCACGGGAAACGCACCGGTGAACGGAACAGCCCAAAGCCGCTCGCGCGTTTCCAGGTCCAGCGCAACCAGCATCCCGTCTGTCGTTCCAACGAACATAGCACCAGGACCAGCGACAACCGCCTCGACCACTCCGGCTGAGACAAGCACCGACCAGCGTGTTTCCCCGGTCGCGAGGTCCAGCGCGAGGATCGTACCTCGTTGGTCACCGAAGACGACGTCGGTCCCGATGAGGGTCGGCATCGTCGTGATCGGCTCGGCGGCCGGTCGCTGCCAGGCAACGCGCCCCGTCTCGCGCTCGAGGGCGGTCACGGTGCCGCTGCTGCTGGTGACGACTATGAATCCCTCCGCCACGATCGGAGAGGTCAACTCCCCAGGAGGTATCACCGACTCCCAGATCACCGTGCCATCGGCGACGGAAACGGCGATCACCGAGCCGTTCACATCAGCCGCGATCACGGCATCGCCATCGATCACCGGAGTGGCGGTGATATCGACAGGGCGAGGAAGGGACCACCGTGTCGCGCCGGTCTCTATATCGAGCGCGACCAGTCCGGCATCGCGCTTTGCGATGACGACAATTTCCTCACCAATAATGGGGTCCGCCGATGGCGGGGCGCCGAGTGGCATGACCCATGACCGCCTCAGTGGTACGTCGAACGAGGGTGGCGTCGCCTGCCACGTTCCGGTACGGGCCGAGTCGCCGCGAGCGACGACCTGTCTGGCGGTATTTGGTTCAGGTGACGCTTTCGGGGTCGCCTGAGCAAAAATAAGTGATGCGACGATGGAAAGCACTGCGAGTGTGAAGCGAGCGAAGATCATGGACCATCCCGTGTAGATGCTGGTCAGTAACGCTGGCAACTATACCGGTTGGATCCGGTTGAGGGCTCAATGAGTGTCCTCTTCACCTTTCCGGCTTGGCAGCAACTTGCTTTGGGCACGAAAAAGCCCCTGGCAACAGGGGCAGCGATCAGGTGTGTTTTCGCTGTATCGTGGAGCGGGAGACCGGACTCGAACCGGCGACATTCTGCTTGGAAGGCAGACACTCTACCAACTGAGTTACTCCCGCGCGTTCCGCGACTTCTTTTCCCACCACATCAACGGAGTCGCCGTTCGTGGTTCGCGTTGAACGCGATTCGAAAAGAGCCGAGGCAGACACTCATGACGCCTTGTCCAGAGGTTCTGCCCAGAAGAGTGTACTGCTTGCCTGTTCGCGTGTCCAACATAGCGAGCGCGTGAAGATGTCACGTTTCGGCCTGCACTAGACGTCTAGCGGAGTGGAAGCGATAGATTCTGCTTCTCTCATTCCGTATACGTAATGAAGGGGGAATCGAACACGCGCGGACCATGCCAAAGTTACCGCATAGTCCCTCGGATGAGGATCATCCCAGTTGATGCGGCCTGAGCGACACATTCTGCTCGTCTCGGGGCGTATATCTAAATAGAGGCGACAGACGACCATGCATTCTGCTTGGTCGTTTTTCGTGCCCAGTTGACAGGTTGCAACACATTGCGGAAGGAGGTCGATATGTCGCCGTAGAACGGCACCCGCAGATCACAGGTCACAGCAGTCATGTAGGCCAGAACACGCGCTCACAGCGGCATACAGAGTCCTGGAGAGCGGTTCTACAACTTTGCTCGCACATTTGAGGAGCGAA
>DATGPC010000356.1:0-13105 GCA_035305265.1 Thermomicrobiales bacterium
TAGGTACCGATGTTCGCCTCGGTCCAGGCCCGGGCAAAGTTCTCAGGCTGAGGAGCATTCGGGATGAGGCCAAGGCCGGAGAAGATCTCGTTATTTGACTTGAAACCGGCGCTGACCATCCAGAGGAACGGATAGATCCACCCGAATCCGATCGGAAGCAGGATCAGCGTGGTGATGATCGCCCGCAGGCGCGCGCCTCGTGGAAACACGCGCGACCATGTTCGAGAGCTTTGCGGGATTCCGGCGGGGACTGGGCTGATGTGTGACTGTGTTGCCATCTTGGATACCTCGTCAGGATGCTTTCATCGCGTTGCGCGCATCGTTCACCTTCTTCAAGCCCAGGCCCTGCAGCAGGGAAAGACCGAGAACGGTAATGCCGAAGAAGAGAGCGGCCGCGGACGCATATCCCAACCTTGGGAGTCCGCCTTCACCGAACGCGTTCCGGTAGATGTAGACCTCCATGACTTCGCTGGCGAAGAACGGGCCTCCGCCGGTCATGGTCTGCACCAGGTCGAACACGTTGAGCGAGCTGACGATGGTGATCAGGATGATGACCACGGCGAACGGCATGATCATCGGCAGCGTGATGTCCTTGTGCAGTGACCATCGGCCCGCTCCGTCGAGGCGGGCAGCCTCATAGATGTCTTGCGGCACAACCTGCAGGGCGGCAAGCCAATAGATCATGGTGATGCCGAACCACTTCCAGACCCAGACGCCTGCCACTGTCCACAGCGCCGTATCGGGGCTGCCGAGGAAATCGATGGGCCGATCGGCAAGCCCGGTGTTCAGTAGGAACTTGTTCACCGGCCCATTGAATGGGCTGAAGACGAACGTCATGACGATCCCGATGATCGCCCCGCTGGTCACGACAGGCAGGAAAAAGATCGTCCTGAAGAATGGACCAAGCCGGTAGGAGCTGTCGTTCAGGATCAACGCCACGATGAACGAGAGAATCACCTGCGTCGGGACAGCAACTGCCATGAAGAGGAAGGACCGCTGGTAGGCGTCCCAGAAGAATGAGTCGTTGATGATCTGGCGGAAGTTCTCGAGCCCGATCCATTCCCGGTCAGACGTGAAGCCAGACCAGTTGAGAAACGAGAAGTACCACGACATGACGGTGGGATAGAACGTGAACATGCTTGCCAGGATGAGATTCGGCAGCATGAACAAGTAGCACCACTTCGACTTCCACATCCGGCGCCAGAGCGGCGCTTTCGCAGAATTCTGGCCTTGGGCCAACAGGTGCTCGGCGCGGTCGAGAGAGCCTACGGCCATGGTCAATGATCCTTCTGGTTAGCTCGGGTCATGAGTGAGGAGTCCTGATGTGGCGGGACCAGCGCGAGGATGGGAGGGGGCGATCCCCTCCCATCCTGAAGGTGCGGGCTAGAGTTCCTCGTACATCTCTTGCGTGTAGTCCGTGGCGGGATCCCAGTTCGGGAAGACCCAGTCGTCCTCCGAAACGTTGACGCCCTTGTCCTGCGCGGCCTTGATGCGGCGTTCGAACTCGGCCTGCGTGCGGTCCTGCAGGTCCTGCATCGCAGCCTTGGGATCGGACAGCTGGCCGGAGAGGAGCCCCTGGACCACCTCGCCGAAGTTGGGAGAGATCGGCTGGCTTTCGAACACCGTCTTGCTGGCTTCGGGGTTGCGGATGCCGACCATGGGGCCTAGCCGCATTTGCTCATCCCACAGGGCCAGAGCGGTATTGGCCGCCGGGTCGAGCTCGAGCGTCGCCTGCGCTTCGTCAACGACGTCTGGCATGACGGATCGCAGGTTCCCTTGGGTGACGCCCATCATCGCGAGCTGACCAGCCGGGCTGCCAACGTAGTTCAGGATTTCGCCGGCAATCGGGAGATTCGGACTTTGCGCGTACACCCAAACGTTGTTCGCGCCCGTCTCTTCGAATGTGAGAGGTGTGACCTCGCCGCCATTCGGGAGGGGCTGCGACGCGATTCCCCAGTTGAAGTCCGGGTTTCCTTCCCGCCATTGCGGGATGCACCACGGGCCTTCGAGCATGATGCCGGCGAAGCCTTGCGGGAACTGGCCGCGAGCTTCGGCCTCGCTGAGCGACATGGAGCCGGGAAAGATGCTGCCGTCTTGCTGGAGGGCAAGCAAAAGCTCGAGCGCGCCGAGGTAGGCGTCGCTCGTGAACTGGAACTCGCCTGTGCGCCAGTCGATGTCCGAGAATCCGAGGCTGCCGCCAGCAGGGTTGCCTGCCATGCGGGCCAGGTTGCTGACAAAGGCGGCGAGACGGTCCGTCGATGATGCGCCGAACATCACGCCGTAGTACTGTCCCTGACCATTCTCCGTGACCTTTCGAGCCGCCTCGCGATACGTGTCCCAGGTCAGGGGCGTTTCCGCCGGATCGAAGCCGGCTTCCTGCATGAGGTCGACATTGTAGAAGGTCATGGTCAGGTAGCGCTTGCTGGAGTTGACCGGGAAGGTGTAGGTCTTTCCGTCGTAGACGTGAACGCCCTCCAGGAACGAGCCGAACGGGAAATGTTCCTTCCATTCTGCGAAGTTCGGGATGATGTCATCCAGCGGGGTGACCCATCCCTGGCTCACTGCTTCCGACCCCGAGATGTCCTGGGGCAGCATGAATACGTCGTGAGCCTGACCGTTCTGGATGCCGAGCGGCACGATCCGGTTGATCTCCGTCCATGGAAGTGCGTCGTACTGGATCGTGATGTTCGAGTGCTTTTCCTGGAAGGCGTCGAAGTACTG
The DNA here is from genome assembly GCA_035305265.1 of Thermomicrobiales bacterium. Taxonomy (GTDB): domain Bacteria; phylum Chloroflexota; class Chloroflexia; order Thermomicrobiales; family UBA6265; genus UBA6265. The sequence continues at coordinate 2,722 of DATGPC010000356.1, forward strand.
CTGGAAGAACCGGGCCTTGATATCGCCGCTATCGATCCAGCGGAACGTCACATCATCGCTTGGGAGCGAGGCGACGGCGTCGGGAATAGTAATCTCAAAACCGGGGGCCCCTTCCTGGGCCGACACATCGATGCCGCGATAGGCGAGTGCTGCGGTCGCTCCCGCACCTGCCGCGATCTTCAGTGCCTTTCGTCGGGTGAACTGCTGTGTTGGGCGCGTCATGGTTGTTCGTTCCCTTCAGTGGTCTACAGCGGACGGATCGTCGGAACGGTGCTTGTGATCTGTGAACCTTTTCGGGGTCGACCTCCTTTCGTCTCACAACGGCAATCAGCACAATCGGGTACTTAGGCTGATTGCCGTTTCACGAGCTGCCAGGGCAGGACGACGTTGCGTCCAGGATGTGATCGATCTTTGAGTCGGCTGAGCATCAGCCCGGCTGCGGCAGACGGATCGCCAGCGATGGGACCGAGTGTGGTCAACGGTGGAAACGAGATTTTTGCCTCGCCGATGTTCCCGTGGCCGAGCACAGCTACCTCTTGTGGCACACGCAAGCTGAGACGGAGGCAAGCCCAAAGCACCCCAATCGCTGAGACGTCGGATGAGGCATAGATTGCAATCGGATGGGGCATATCGGGCAGCATGCTCAGTGCCGCCTGGAACGCCTCTTCCCGGTCATGTGGAACAAACCGAACGATGATCGACGTTTCGGGGACCCCCAGCCAGATCAGCGCCTCGAAGGCGGCCGATGCCCGTTGATCGAGATCTTCGTTCCCGGACGTTGAAAACAGGAGGTAACGGTCTGGCTGTCGTTCATGGAGGTACGCCATCGCATCGCGGATGGCATCCCGCTCCTGATAGACCACGGTGTCGAGAACAGGATCCGGGCTGGTAGGGCCGACGGCGACGATGGCATGACCCGCTTCTGCAGCTTTTCGCAACTCGGGAACCCAAGTATCTCCGGTCTCAACGATCAGTCCGTCGACGATGTTCTGGTCCAGTGTGCTGATCGCTCGATGGATATGGTCGACGTCCGAACCGATCTGGACGCTGAGATGGTGCCCTTCGGCCCCGAGCGTCTCCTCGAGCGCCCGAGCCATTGCCTGCGAGTAGGGGCTTGTGAACCGTTGGGCCAGAAAGAGAATGCGATCGGTTCGGCGTCGACGAAGGCTGCGTGCGGAGAGATTGATGGAGTATCCGACCTCTTCCATCGCTCCGTGCACCCGCTCGGCGGTCTCTGGACGGATACGCGTTGGAGCGCCGCCTTCTCTCATTCCATTGACGACATAGGAAACCGTTGCAACCGACACGCCGGCTCGTCTGGCAACATCAGCCATTGTTGGCCGTCGTGAGGCGCGATCTTGCCCCATGACATGTCCCTCGCACATAGGACCAGCGCCATTGCTGGATTGGTGAATCGATTCACCTAGTATACGCGCCGCCACGACCACGTCAAGCGCCGCAGAAAACTGAATACGGTTCTCGGTGTGCGCGGTTCGTTGCTTATTTCGTCGATTGGAAGGTATGAAAACGCCTACACTTGCAAGCAAAGATTAAGAAGGGTTCGCGAGCCCGTATTGGGGAGTGACACAGGCGATGGCCGCGGCAACGAATAACCACTATGACCTGATCGTGATCGGAGCAGGAATCAATGGCGCCGGTATCTTTCGTGAGGCCACTACCAGGGGCCTGAAGACGCTCCTGCTGGAGAAGGACGACCTGGGTGGCGCCACGACGGCGACATCGAGCCGGCTCATCCATGGCGGCTTGCGCTATCTCGAGCATTACGAGTTCGCCCTCGTGCGCGAGTCGCTCCGTGAGCGCGAGCGGTTGCTCCACGCAGCACCGCACCTCGTGTCGCCGCTGCCGCTGACCCTCCCGGTCTACAAGGGTCACAGCCGTGGTCCCTTCATGATCGGGCTCGGCATGATTGCGTACGACGTCCTTTCCTACGACAAGTCACTGCCGACTGCCCGCATGTATTCGAAGGCCGAGGCGCTCCGGCAGGAGCCCGGCCTCGAGCCGGAAGGTCTTCGCGCCGCCGCCCGGTATTACGATGCGCAAGTGATTTACCCCGAGCGCCTTGTCGTCGAGAACGTCGTTGACGGCGTGTCCTACGGCGGCGAGGTCCGGCTACACACGCGCGTCACGGGTTTCGAGATGGAAGCGGGTGTTGTTCGCGGGGTGGAGTTCGTTAACGAGCAGGACGGCACCACGGGGGTTGCGCGTGCCGACGTGACGATCAATGTTGCCGGTCCGTGGATCGATCGAGTGCTCGACCTCGCCGGCGACTTCCCTCGCTACAACGGCGGGACGAAGGGGAGCCACATCGTCGTCGAGCCGTTCCCTGGCGCGCCGAAGGATGCCCTCTATATCGAGGCTCGGCAGGACGGCCGGCCGTACTTCATCATCCCGTGGAACGATCTCTACATGATCGGTACGACCGATATCCGCTTCGAGGGCGACCTCGACCGCATCGTCGCCAGCGAGGACGAGATCGCATACTTGCTCAAAGAGACCAACCTGGCCATCCCGGACGCGAAGCTCACGCGCGAGGATGTCCTCTATACATGGGCCGGTGTGCGGCCGTTGCCCTACAAGCCGGAGGGCTCGACCGGGGCCATCACGCGCAAGCACATCATCAAGGACCATTCGCCGAAGGTGGAGGGCCTGCTCTCGATCATCGGCGGAAAGCTGACGACCTATCGCTCGTTGTCCGAAGAGGCGGTGGACGAGATCCAGCGAAAGCTCGGTCGGAAGCCCACCGCCAGCAAGACCCGGAAACTGCGCTTGCCGGGCGGATCTGGTGACTTCCGGCGAACCGCCGCGGAGCTGAAGCACAGCGCTCCGGAGTGGCTCTCGCCGGAATCCGCCGATTGGCTGCTCAAGGTGTACGGCCTTCGCGCGCGAGATGTCATGCGTCTGGCGTATGAGGAGCCCCGGCTGCGTGAGCGGATCGTGCCGTCGCATCCGGCGATTGCGGCAGTCGTCCCGTTCTCCTTCCGCCACGAGTTCACCACCACGCTGGCGGACCTGATGCTACGCCGGACCATGCTCGCCCTCGAGAAGGACGCCGGCCTCGAAACCGTCAAGGCGGTGAGCCAGATCGCTGCGGAAACCCAGGGGTGGGATGAGGAGCGACGGCTTCGGGAGGTGGAGCGATTCCGGTGGGAGATCGCGAAGCAACTCCCACGAGGCATGACGGAGTAGCGGCTGCGGGGCGAGCCACTTTTGATCGTCGTTCGCCCCGAACAGCGTTCTGAATGATTTTGTTGAAGCAGTTGCCCGGTGTTGACAGATATTGATAGTATGTTGACAAAGAGTGCGGGATCACCGGTGGTGTTTGGCTGGCGCCGTCCGGAACTACGGATCCGCACAATGTTGATCAAACGACTGAAATTGAGGTGAATGGGACATGAGCGGCATGACAATCAACGCCGAGGTGGCATCGGTGCGCCCGAGCAGGCTCGTAGCTGAAGCATTGGTTAATGGACACGATCGCACGCAGGTTGTTCGGCGTGCACGCGCGATGGGCATCTCGCGCGATATGGCGGACGTCGTCGCGACCGTTTGCTGCAAGTGCGGCGACAGCGAGGGCGAGCCCGTTCGCAACTTCTCTATGGCGGACGATTCTTCCAACTCTTGAGACGTCTTCCCGAGACGTCAGTATAGCCTCTTCTTTTTGACCACTTTCTTCCGAATGTGATACCGTTATTCGTCGAGACCGCCCGTGGCGGTCCGTTCTTCCATGCGCTTCGCGGAGATTGATTTTCGTTGAAGTGGGGCAGGGGTCGAGGTCCGGTCAGGACCCGCCGGGACGGTGCCAGGGGGCACGACAGGAAGAGCATCAGTGCGGCTCTTCTCCCTGTAACCAGTGCAGTGCGCACAGCTGGAAGATCCGGGGGCGTCAGGAAAACCTCGCCGGGCGACCCGGGTGACATGATGTGAATGGCGCGGGCACATGGCCCGACATCCTCCGAACAGGGAGTTACCAACTGTGATCAAGCTTCGACTTCGCCGCATGGGTGCGAAGAAGCGTCCGTTCTACCGAATCGTCGCCGCCGAGCACAGCTCGCCGCGCGATGGCCGCTACATCGAGGTCGTCGGACATTACGACCCGCTGACCGATCCGCCGACGATCAAGGTCGAGGCCGAGCGCGCCCAGCACTGGCTGAGCGTTGGCGCCAAGCCGTCCCCGACGGTCGAGGGCCTGTTGAAGCGCGCTGGCGTCATCGACGCTTCCGTGACCTACAACACGCCGAAGGGCAAGAAGGCCGAGGCTGAGGCCGAGGCGACTGCCTAGGTTTTCGATTCTACGGCGGAAAGGCGGCGACCATGGACGAGCGCGCGATGTCTCATGTTCACGACGATGACGAGTCGATGCATCACCATCCGGACGATGTGCGTACCGCCAGTCCGGATGAGGCCGCCGTGGTCAATCATGTCCATGACGACGATGAGTCGCTTCCTCACGACGATGGCTTCGATATCGATGACGCCGTTGCGGTTGCCGAAGACGGCGCGAATGGGGCTGTCGACCAGCTTCGCGGCCTCGTATCGTGGATCGTGAACCAGTTGGTTGATGAGCCGGAGAACGTCGTCGTTGATGCCGTCGAGCGTGGCTCATCCGTGCAGGTGCGGGTGCGATTGCCAGAGTCCGATCTCGGCAAGATCATCGGCCGTGGCGGCAGGATCGCCAAGTCGATGCGAACCGCCTTGATGATTGTCGGATCGCGACACCATTTGCGAGTGAGTCTGGACATTGAAGGACAATCCTGATCGCAAGCGTCCATCCCGATCGCCCCGAGACGGGGAGCCGACTACCGGCTCCCCGTCCGTGTCTCGACCAGCGGCGCGCGTGAGCGCGAACCGGCGAAGACGGAAGCCGGCGCCTCCGCGAACACTCATCGAGACACGGGGGCCTGAACCGGCAACCCCGTTGGAGCATGTTCGGCTGACCGTTGGTCGGCTGGGCGGTTCGCACGGCGTGCGTGGTGAGATCAAGATGCGGCTCCTCACCGATGACCCCGACAATTTGGTCACCGTGACGACCGTCTATCTTGGTGAGCGAGATACGCCGATTCCATTGGAGAGTATCCGGTTCACGAATGACGGTGCGTTGGTGAAGCTTGGTGGTACAGACACACCGGAGGATGCCGCAAAGCTCTCCGGCCTGGCCGTGAAGATCGCCGGCTCGGACGCCCGGCCGCTTGAGGAAGGCGAGTACTTCCTCTTCCAGTTGATCGGGTTACAGGCTGAGCTGGAGGACGGCACGATCGCGGGAACGGTGATCGATCTCATCGAAACCGGCGCGCATGACGTTCTCGTTATCGGCCAGCGACCGGACGCCGCGGAAGACCTGCTCGTGCCGAACCATCCCGAATTCGTGCCGGACATCGATCCGCCCAACAACCGGATCGTGATCCGGCCGCCAGAATACGAATAGGCAAACGGGAAGATAAAGGCGCCGCACATCACCTGCGGCGCCTTTTCTGTGTTCAGGTCAGGAGGTCCGGTTCAGGCCGTTATTCGCTCGATGGTGGCAAAGAGAAGTATGGCGGCGCGTTTGCCGACTTCATCGACCGGCAGCGCGGAAGATGATTCTTCGAACACCGACGCGATATAGAACTCGCTGTTCGAGATGTCTTTGATCGCCAGGAAGGGGATGCCATGGAGCGTGGCGACCTGACCAATGGCCGCCGCTTCCATGTCCTCGCAGAGCGATCCGGTGCGCTGATGCATTGCGTCAAGCCTCGCGGGATCCTGGAGCCAGACGTCGGCTGACGCGATCGGGCCTTCCATGACGAATGGCTCCCTCCCGGCTGGCTGCTCGGGAAGCCGGAGCTCATCCGGCCAGCCGGGGAGCGAAACGTCCTTCGCTGCCTCCCGGGCATGGCGCACCAGGTCGGGGTCGCAGGAGAGGCCGGTCCGGGGTTCGACCTCGCCTGGAACGGTAAACGGCACCTCCAACGGGATGATCTGGCCGTCCGGCGCGAAGCGCATCCGGCCCTGATGGATCAGGTCGGTTCCGATCACCACATCCCCGGGGAAGAGCTCGCGGGAGTGGGCACCGGTGCAGCCGAAGTTGAGGATGACCGAAGGATTCCAGGCGGCGATGGCGTGCTCGGTGGCCGCGGCGGCGCTGACCATCCCGATGCCGCACATGACGGTGATGATCGGCGTGCCCTGAACGTCGGCGCGCCATGTGGGCCAGATGCCGTCCTCGAGACGCTCGTTGTTCGCCAGCAATGGGTCGAGATGCCGCCGCTCGCTCTCCATCGCAACGATGATGACGATAGGCCGGGTAGTGTCCTGCACGATGATTCCCTCGTTAGGTGAATGCGAGTCCGAACGTCACGATCAGGATGGCGGCAACGACCGCCGTGATGGTCCCGAATCGCGTGTCGCGCTCCCGGAAAAAGTTGATCGCGACCTCGACGGTCATGACGACGGGTGTCAGGATCATGATGCCGATGCCCGTGCCGATAAAGCCGTTGGGATCCAGGTCGAGCAGTTCCTCGAGCAGATCTTGTGGAGGACCGAGCTCGGACGAGAGGGGCTGATCCTGGACCAGCGCGGCGACCAGGCCGATCCCGACAAGGATGAACGAGAGGATGTAGCCGATCCGGAACAGTGAGATCGTTTGCTCCACGACCCGTTCTGAGCGCTCGTGCTTCGTGGCTGGCGGTGGTGTGGTGGTCTTCTGCATGACGGTTTACCCCGGGAACTCGATGCCGAACGCGCTCAGCACCATCGAGATGCCCAGATAGACCATGACGGCCACGAACACGATGACGAGGCGGTCGGTCTTGAGGCGTTTGGTCAGGATGGAGCCGATATTGGAGCCGAGCAGGACGCCGATCATGGCCGGGACAGTGACCTCGGGGCTGATATTCCCGGAGGCGTAGAAGACCGCGGCCGTCGCCACCGCCGTCATGCCGACCATGAATGAGCTGGTACCGGCGGCGGCGCGGAGCGGGACCTTCATGAGCAGGTTCATCAAAGGAACCTGGATCACGCCACCGCCGATGCCGAGCATGCCGGAGATGACGCCGGCTCCGGAGCTCGCGCCGATGCCGAGCTTGATGCGTTGGGGGACGTACCTGATGATCTGGCCGGACTTGCCCTCGGGGAATGCGTCCATGAGCCGCCATGGGTCCGGGTCGGCTTCATCCGCATTCGGGATCTCGATCGACCTGCCCCGGAGCATGCTCCAGGCCGCGTAGAGGAGCACGGCGCCGAGAAGGGCCTTGAGGAATCCGGCGTTGACCGCGACGGCGATCAGTGCGCCTGCGATGGCCCCGAGTGCGGTGCTGACCTCGAGCAACATCGACAGCCGTATGTTCACGTAGCGGTTCCGCAGGTGACGTGTCGAGCCGACCACGGAGTTCGTTACGACCGCGATCGCGCTGGCGCCGACGGCGATCTTCGGGTCAACTCCGAGGAACAGCGTGAACAGCGGCACGATGAAGACGCCGCCCCCGAGTCCCAACATGCTGCCGAGGATCGACGCGCCCGCGGCAGCGAGGGCGAGATACAACGATTGATCGAAATCCACGAAATTAACCCCAGACGTAAGAGATGCGGCACGGGTGCTTTGCCCGCCCCGGTTCTTCCACAAAGCAGTATCGCATGATCACGGCAGGGGCCGGTGCACGGGCATGGTGCATGCGCTATGATGGTCGAGCGGCCGGGTGTGCCGGCTACGCACGTTGAAAAAGCCACTCTTCGCACATCGAACCAGGGGAAGCCGGTGAGAGTCCGGCGCTGTCGCGCAACTGTAACGGCCGAATATGTCGGTCGAAGCCAGGTCACCTGTTCGAAACGCGTCTGAGACCCTTCGCGACTTAAAGGGTGCAGGACACCGTCACTATCAGGTGACAACCGGACATTTGCCTCCGGTTTCCGGCCCGCTCGCGAGAGTGGGCTTTTTGCTTGCCCCGGAATGGGGGAGGAGGACCTGATGAGGCGAAACCTGACTCGTATCGTGACGTTGTTCCTGCTCGTCATGGCACTGTTGGTGCCCATTGGTGCGAGCGCACAGGATGCGACGCCGAACGGCGCGCAGCCAGCCCTGGGTGGTGACCTCCAGGCGGCGGTGGACTGGGTTCTCGGCCAGCAACTGGAGGACGGGGCCTTCGCCGGATTCTCCGGTGAGGCAGACCCCGGGACGACGGTTGATGCGGTGATCTCATTGGTCGCGGCGCAGAACGCCGGCGCCAACACTGACGACTCGGTGGACCGGGCGCTGGAGTACCTTGCCAGCGAGGGTGTGGCGCAGGGCTACGTCGATGTTGGTATTGGACAGGCGGCGAAGCTGGTGCTCGCGCTGGTGGCGGCCGGGCAGGACCCGACCGATATCGGTGGCGTCGATCCGCTCGCGGTGGTTATGGAGGGCCAGGACAGCGAATCGGGCGTCTATGGCAATGGCATCTACGATCACGCATACGCCTTGTTGGCGCTTGCGGCGACCGGCTCGGATGTGCCCGCCACGGCGATCACCGCGCTGGAGACGACACAGGCGGACAACGGCGGCTGGGCGTTCGATGCGTCGACCGACGAGTCTGCGGTGGACGGCAACACGACGTCGATGGTCGTTCAGGCGCTTGTCGCGACCGGGAACGGTGACCACTCCATGGTGCAGGGCGCGCTCGAATACCTGCTGATGACGCTGGATGACGAAGGTGGCGCCAGCTATTCGGCGGGCGCGGAGGCGGACGCCAACTCCACGGCCTTGATGGCCCAGGCCCAGATTGCGGTCGGGAACGACCCGTCGCGATCAATCGCGAGCCTGCAGCAGTTCCAGCTGCCGTCGGGCGCTTTTTTCTACCAGTACACCGACAACTCGGAGAATCTCTTCTCGACGCTCCAGGTGATCCCGGCGATGGCCGGGCAGGTCCTGCCGATCGAGCCGGGTGATACCGGTACACCGTCAGCGTCGCCCGTTGCCTTCTGGCTCGAGCAGGCGGCGTAGCTTGGATATGCAACGGCTTGCCGGGGAAACCAGAGCTCAGTCCCTTTGGGTGCGCATCACCGTCTTGGTGATGTGCGTCCTCTCCGCGCTGCTACCCACCAGCGGGTATGCCCAGGAGGCAAGCGCAGCGGGGCTGATCGTGAATTACGGCGACGGCCGAGTTTCCTACGTGGTTGTGCCATTCGAAGAGGAACAGATCAACGGTGTCGAGTTGCTCGAGCGGAGCGGGATCGATGTCGTGACGGTAGGGTTCGGCGGCATGGGTGACGCCGTCTGCCAGATCGACGATACCGGGTGCTCCGTCGACGACTGCCGGTCCCGCATGTGCCAGACATCGGATCGGGAGTCGCCGTTCTGGCAGTTCTCGAAGCTGTCCGACGACGGCGAGTGGCAGTTCGTGTCGACAGGCGCGAGCGGCGCGCGGGTGCAGGACGGTGACATATACGCCTGGAGCTGGACTGGCACGCAACCGGACCTGCCGGTGCTCTCGCTGGACGAGCTTGCCGACCGGGCCGGCGGCGAATTGTCATCGCTGGGCGACACGGCCCTGCTTCGAACCGAGGGAGGGGAGACCGGCAAGGACAGCGACGACGGTATCGGCTACGCGAGCGTGGCGGTTGTCGCCGTGGTCGTACTGGCCGGCGGTCTGCTGGTGCTTCGCTCCCGGCGTACGGCGCCTCGCGCGGAGGATGCATGAACGCTGACCGCCTCGACAGCCGGACGTGGCTTGTCTGGGGCCTCTGCGCGATGGTGCCGATGCTGGTGTCCCGACATCCCCTGATCGTCTTGGAGATGCTGGCGATCGTGATGGCGGTGCGTCTCGTATGGGCGGGCCGCCTTGTCCATGGATGGAGCTGGATCGCGCGGGTGGCGGCCATCTTCGTCGCCGCCGGCGTCGTGTTCAACGCCCTGACCGTCCATTCCGGAAACCAGCTCCTGTTTACGATCCCGGACGATATCCCGCTGATCGGCGGACGGGTGACGCTGAATGCCGTGGTCTATGGCCTCGTCAGCGGCGTCGCGATGCTGACCCTGGTGCTGACCGGCACGACAGTCGCGGCGGGGCTGCGATGGTCGGAGCTGGTGCGAACGCTGCCGCCGCGCGTGGCGCCGATCGCGGTGGCAGGGTCGGTCGCGTGGTCGTTCCTGCCGGGCGCATCGAGGGCCTTTGTGGATATCCGGGAGTCGCAGATCTCGCGAGGTCACCAGATTAGGGGAGCGCGGGATGTGCCCCGGCTGGTCGTGCCGCTGATCGAAGGTGGGCTGGAGCGTGCGTTGACCATGTCCGAAGCGCTGGAGGCGCGCGGATTCGGGGCTTCTGGCACGAGCGGCGAATCGTCCTCGGCCGCACGATGGCCGGCGCTGGCGGCGATTGCCGGGCTCGTCATCGGTGCCTATGCGCTGGCGATGGGG
>DATGPC010000357.1:0-2910 GCA_035305265.1 Thermomicrobiales bacterium
TGGAGGCCGGAGCCCGACCGTCCTGGATCGTGAATGGCGTGAGGGCAGCTGACGACCACGCCTGCCCGAGCGGCGTCGCCTCGTCAGGTACCGCGACCGGCGTCCCATTCCCAGACAGAACCTGCGCCGGGATCTCGACCAGCGGGATGATCTCGCGGACTCCCGGAACAGCCGCGATCGCCTCCTGCGCTTCCTCGGGAAGCCGCATGGTGAGGCTCTCCGGCAAGGCGTCCGCCGGAACATCCAGCGCAGCCCCGGCGTCCACCCGCACGATGAGATCTGCGTCTCCGAAACGCACGGTGGTTCCCGGCCCGTCCAGGGTGGACACCAGGATGGAGACCGTCGCCAGCATGAAGGTGATGGCGAGCGTGAAGGCCACCAGCGATCCAAGCAGGTTGCCGATCCGTCCTGCCATCAGCCGCAGCGTGGTCATGATCATGACGTGAGGCTCTCCAGGTGCATGAGGTTCGCGCCGATCCTTTCGGGAGTCGCGCCCACCATCCGGTCCACGACCTGTCCGTCGGCCAGGAACAGGACGTTATCCGCGTAGCTTGCCGCTACCGGATCGTGCGTCACCATGATCATGGTCTGCCCGAGCTCATCGACCGTTGCTCGCAGCAGCTCGAGCGTCATCCGGGCGGTCTTCAGGTCCAGCGCGCCCGTCGGCTCGTCCGCAAAGACGACTCGGGGTTGAGTCACCAACGCCCGGGCGATCGCAACCCGCTGCTGCTGACCACCGGAGAGCTCGGACGGCCGCTGACTGAGCCGGTCCTCCAACCCGACCTGTCGCACCAGTCTTTGGAACCACTCCCTGTCGATGGAGCCGCCATCCAGCTTCATCGGGAGCAGGATGTTGTGCCGCGCGTCCAGAGCAGGCAGCAGGTTGAACGCCTGGAAGATGAACCCGATCTGCCTCCGCCGGGTCTCCGTCAGATCCGGTTCCCGCAACCGGCTCAGGTCAACATCCCCAAGCAGCACCTGACCACTGGACGGCTTGTCGAGCCCGGCGGCGCACTGGATCATGGTGCTCTTCCCCGAGCCCGAGGGTCCCATGATGGCCGTGAATGTCCCCTCGGTGAACGACTCGCTGATCCCCCGGAGCGCATGCACGGCGTGCCGGCCCCGGTTGTAGGTTCGTGAAACATCGCGAAGCTCGACGGCGACGCTGGTACCACGACCCTGAACCGGCGTCCGGGCTTCAGACGATTCGCGATGAGACCGTTTTCCTCCGAAGACCCTCGGCATGATCCTCTCCACTTCGTTGCGCGAGCTCCACGGGCAATCAGCGAACGCCCATCGCTTATTCTGGTAGCGAAACCATGCCGAAGAATCCGGGGCAACGGAACATTCCAACCGGGGGATATCCTTACCATCACGGTCAATCGGGGAGAGGTGCATGAAGATCGACTTCCACAGCGAGAGTATTGCCGGGAGCTATGCGTCCCGCACCGCAGACGAAGGCTGGATGGAGCGTATGCGCGCGATCACCGATCCTCACGGCAAGGTCGTCGCGGACATCGGCTGCGGTGGCGGCATCTACAGCCGCGCGTGGAGCGACCTCGGCGCTGCTCGAGTGCTCGGCATCGACTTCTCCGCCCGGATGGTCGCCGACGCGACGGCCGCATCCGGCGAATATCCAACGGTGTCCTTTACCGAGGGCGATGCGACGAACACCGGGTTACCCGACGCTTCGGTCGATATCGTCTTCGAGCGGGCGCTGATCCACCATCTCCCGGATCTGGCCGCCGCATTCGCCGAGGCGAAGCGGATCCTCAAACCCGGCGGTATGCTCGTCGTGCAGGACCGGATGATCGAAGACGTTATGCGTCCCGCCTCACCGGAGCACGTTCGCGGCTACTTCTTCGAGGCGTTTCCGCGCCTGCTCGACGTCGAGCGCGAACGACGCCCGGATACCCACTCGGTCGTCGACGCCATGCGCGACGCGGATTTCGGGGCCGTGACCACACATGCGCTCACCGAAACCCGCCGCGTCTACGGGTCGGCCCAAGAGCTGGAGGCTGACCTCCGCTCACGGACGGGCCGGTCGATCCTTCACGAGCTAGACGACGCCGAGATGGAGACACTGATCCAATTCATCGGCGAGCGCGTCGCCGGTTCGTTCCCGGTCCACGAAGCCGATCACTGGACGATCTGGACCGGCACCAGCGAAGGGACCTGACGCATCCCCCGCAACCGATACGATCAGGCGGGCAATTTCCCGGCCGTCCCCCATCGTGGGCGCACCGGTGATCGAAGTTTCGTTGTCGCCAGCACCAGGCTGACGCTCGCGACCAGCGCCGCCGCGCTGACGAACCCGAGACCACCAAACCCGACCCATCGGAGAATCGCCGGTGCAACGCCCGTGAACACCAACGAGCCGGCGTACATCGCGGACGAGTTCAGGGAAAGGACGGTGCCCCGCGCCCGCTCGCTGAGGGACGACACGATCGCCGTGATACCCGTCATCCCTGCGGCGAAGGCGCCCGACCAGACCAGGTGTGACGCGATGGTACCGGCAGATCCGTCCCAGGGAGCCTGGGTCATCAGGATGACGCCCGCGACCGCGAGGGCGCCAGAAGCGATCCCCACCGCCCTCGCGCCGATCCGGTCCACCACGCGGCCGCCGATCCAGCTTCCTGCGGCGCTCATCGCCCCGGCCAGCATCAGGACCGTCGAGATCGCTCCGACCTCGAGATCGTGGAAGTCCCGGTACAGCACCCCGACGTTTGCGAACACACCCTCCATCGAACCGAACCAGAGCACGGTTGCCACCAGGATCGCGACGACGCGCCGGTTAAGGAGGCGCTCATCCTGGGAATGGCTTGCCGATTGCACCGGGATACGAGGCAGCAGGGTCCAGAGCAGGACGACGGCACCGGCGGAGGTGAGGGCGAGCACCATGAATGCCCA
>DATGPC010000358.1:0-4037 GCA_035305265.1 Thermomicrobiales bacterium
GCCCGCTTCGAAAGCCTGCTCGCGGCCCTCGCGGAGCCGCTCTCGCTCCTTCACCGCACGCCGGTGCAGGACCTGCCCGTTCATCATCTCGGCCACGAGGTCGACCGGCTGCGCGAGACCGCCCGGTTGCTGGGCGTGATCCTGCCGGAGCTCGAAACGCGGTTGAAGCGTATCGTCTGTGTCCTGGAGGACCGACTCGCTCGCGTCGACGACGAGTTGGCCACCAACCACGGAGACTTCTACGACGACCAGGCGATCGTCAATGGCGACCGGATGGTCATCATCGACCTCGACGAGATCCGGATCGCGCATCCGATGCTCGACATCGGCAACATGCTCGCCCATCTCCTCACCGGCCAGCAGCGCGGTTCGGTCCGCCCGCGAGCGCGCGAGGCATTCATCGCCGCCATGCGGCAGCACCGCGAGATGAGCGACCGCGATATCGCGGCCTTCGAGGCCATTGGCATCCTGAAGCTCGCGCCCGGCCCCTTCCGGCGACTGGAGGCTGCGTGGCCAGAGCGAATCGAGGAAATGCTGGCTTTGATCGAACGCGTCCTGGGCTGCCCTGTTCTCCCAGACACAAGGTCGGGCGTCCAGCCGTCATCCATCGCCGATGACAAGCTCCCGGAACTTCCCGCGCTGCAGGATGTAGCGCGCATGCAGGCCACGTTACGCGATGCGACGGGAGATCAGTCCCTCAACCTGACCAGGATCCACCTCCAGCGACACAAGCCCGGACGCCGCGCCATCCTGAGATACGACGTGGAGGGGAGCGCGCCGATCTGGGGAAAGATCTTCGCGTCGAAACGCGGGCCGCGCGTCCACGAGATCACGCGGAAAATCTGCGACGTCCGAGCCTTCGGGCCCGATGTCGCCCTCCCCGATCCGATCGCGTTCGTGACCGACCTGCGCGTCCTGCTGCAGCGATCGGTTCCTGGCCGATCGATCGACGAACGGCTCTTCGCCGGCGACGAGGGGCTGGCGACAAACATCGCCGAGGCCATCCATGCGCTCCACGCATCGGGCCTCGATCTCGGGCGCGAGCACGATCTCGACAAGGAGCTGTCGCCCCTGCCGCAGAGGGTGGAGGACGTCGGCGAGATGTTCCCGGATCTGCGCGAGGCGTCGACCGACGTTCATGCCCGACTCCGTGACCTCGCGGGGAACATCGAGGGTTGGCGTTCCCTGCCGATCCATCGGGACTTCTACCATGACCAGGTGCTGGCCGACGGCCACCGCCTTTCGGTGCTGGATCTCGACGATGCGGCGATGTCCGAGCCGGCAATCGATATCGCGAACTTCGCCGCGCATCTGGACCTGCTCGCGCTGCAGCAACCCGCCCATGCGGGGGGTATCGCCCGCGCGCGGGATCGCTTCCTGTCCAGGAGCCGGGAGCTCGATCCGCAGCTGAACGAGGCCCTGCTGTCGTTCCTCATCGCCGCGACCCATCTGCGTCTCGCCGGTATCCATGCCCCTCGTGAACGAGGTCACCACCTCGCATCCGGACTCCTTGCCGAGGCAACCGGGACCATGGGCGCAGGACATCGGTGACACACCCTACACCATGCTCTTGTGACAGTTCCCGGTAGTCCATATACTGCGGGGCTACCGGGCCCGACATCATGAATCGCCGCGTCCATCTCACGAAAGTGGGGGTCGGGCATGAAACGCATCGTCTGGGCCTGCATCGTCCTCCTCCTGATCACCCCGGTCACGTCGGCATCGGCGCAAACGCCCGTCGCCACGCCGGACCCGTTTGCCCTTCCCGTCAACCTCCTCGTGCTGCGGATCAGGGAAGGCAACGGCTACGGGTACGTCCGCGACCAGTCGGGTGCCCCGTTGTACGGGAACGGCTACCTCGTCAGGGATGGCGAGATCGCGACGACCGTTCCGCCCCCCTTCGCGGATTTCTACGAGGACCATGAGGTCCACAACCTCTACGATGCGTACACCATCATGGTGCAGGACGAAGAGATCACCGAGCCCTCAATTAGCATCGCGGTCCAGGTGCGGCTGGCGACCGTCCCGGATGGCGACATGGCTGGTCGGCTCGTGGACGCGTCGCCCGCATTCTTCACCCATCTGTCCGGCGCAGGTGATCGGTTCTCCCAAGACATCATCGTGATGACCGATCTTCCGGATCACGATGAGGCTATCACTGGCTTCACCGGCACGGATCAGTACGACGGTCTGGTGAACGGTGATGCCGCGTTCCGCATGCCATTCACGCGATTCATCGCCCAGCACGGGACCATAGTCGCCAGCATCAAGGTCACCGGTCCCGACCCGGCGTTCAATGACGCGGTCGCCCGCGAGCTGCTCGCAGCGCAACTCGCCTGCATCGCGGCAGACCAGTTCTGCGTCCCGGTTCCCCTTCCCTCCAATGTCCCGTTTGAGCCGGGAACGCCGGTCACAAGCCCGGCCGCCCTCGCCCCGGCTCCTGGTCCCGCGATCGTTCGCTCCCGCGCCTGAATTCACCTGTTGCCCGGGCCCCAGTCATGAACCGCTGCTTCCCGCTCACCTGAGTGGAGGTCGGACATGAAGCACATCTTCTCCGCCTGGGTCCTCCTTGTTCTGCTCGGTTCCCACGGTATGCTGGCCGCGGCCCAGGCTCCGGTCGCCCGGCCGGACACCTTCGCCTTGCCCATCAACCTGCTTGTCTTGAGGATGAGCGAAGGAAACGGCTTCGATTACGTCCAAAACCCGTCAGGGTCGCTGGTGTACGAGAATCTTTATCTTGTCGACGACGGGATCGTGCATGACGACATCCTCTCCCCGACACGGGACTGGTACGAGGATCACGATATCCAGGACATCTACCTCGCGTATGTCCGGCTCTCTCCAGAGGGCACCACGAACGATAGCTCCGGTCTCGCCGTCCAGATCCGGCTGGCATCGCTCCCGGATGCAGATGCGGCGGCGCGCCTCGTCCCGGACACACTGGTCCAGATGTTCCTGCAACAGTTCGATGGGCCGAGCTTTGCGCAGGACGTGATCTCCATGCAGGACGTTCCCTTTCATGACCAAGCGATCATCGGGGTCACCGGTACCGATCGGTACTATGGCGTGATCTCCGGCGATCCGGCGGAATTCCGTGCGCCCTTTGTCCGTTTCATTGCGCAGCAAGGCACCATGGTCGCGAGCATCAAGGTCACCAGCCTCGATCCTTCGTTCAACGATGCCGTCGCCCGCGAGCTGCTGTCCGCGCAGCTGGAGTGCCTGAGGGAGGACCAATTCTGCGTGCCGGTTCCGGTTCCTGCCGGGATCCCGTACGATCCGATGGCACCCTTCACCCGTAGTCCATGATGGCGAACGGCTAGCGCTCGTTCCCGTGCTTGAAGTGACCGGTCGCCCGGGCCAGGAGATGTTGCACCTCCCGCCGGTCGGCGGATTCCAGCCGGGAAATGAGCTTCGACGCCGCTTTCCCGGCCACGGTGGACACGATTCGCCCTTCCCACGAGATCAGCACCTTGCCGTCCTTCGTGATCCGGTGCGTGAACACGTCTTCGTCAAACCGGTTCCTTGCGTCCTCAGGCATCGTCATCTATCCCGAGAAACGGCTCCAGATACGTCTCCAGGGCCTCTCCTACGTCCGGGCTGAACGGAAGCGTTGGGTCCAGGTAATCCTCGGCGGCATTCGGCTCGCCCTCGATCACACGGAAGATATGATTCGCATGCTCGATATCGACCCGCATCACGTCCGGATGCCCGGCCTCCGCGAATGCGGTTTCCAGCCGGTCGGGCTGGTGTGGGAGGACCTGCTCGTCCTTCAGGCCGTGCAGGATCAACACCGGCACTTCGGATGGGACGTTCGCCGCGAGCTCTGCAGGGTCGCGCTGGTCAATCTGGTAGAGGAAATCCATGTTGATGGGTGACAGGAGCGCCGCAACGCCGGGATCGGTCAGCTGGATACCCAGCGATCCGGTCTCGCGAATCTCCGCGATAGCCGTGTCCAACTCTTCCCGAAGGGCATCCGCCGTGGCCTCTGGCAGTTGTCCCGCCTCGACGAGATCGTCGTACGCGGCCCCGATCTGCCC
>DATGPC010000359.1:0-9411 GCA_035305265.1 Thermomicrobiales bacterium
TCGATGATGCCGGCGATGACCGGGACTTGCCCGGCGGCGTAACGCACGGAGATGTCGAGGATCTGCTCGCGCTGCGCATCGGAGAGGGCGGCCATCTCGCCGGTGGAGCCGAGGACGAAGAGGCCGTGGACGCCGCCGTCCAGCAGGTGCCGGAGGAGCTTCTCCAGCGAGGCGACATCGACGTCACCCGACGCGGTGAACGGGGTACTGACGGGCGGGACGATGCCGCCGAACGGCTGGGGTAAGGGCATTCGAGAATCTCCTTCAGGTTTCAGGCAAAGTTCGTGTGATTACAGCTTCATACGCGGATCGAGAGCGTCGCGCAGGCCATCCCCCACAAAGTTGACGGCCAGCACCGTGGCGACGATCGCCAGTCCGGCGGGGAGCCAGGTCCATGGCTCGCTCTCCAGGACACTGACATTCCTGGCGACATTCAACATGTTTCCCCAGCTCGAGGTCGGCGGCTGCACGCCCAGGCCCAGGAACGACAATCCCGCTTCGAGCAGGATCGCGTTCGCGATACCGAGGCTGGAATAGACCAGCAGGACGTCGAGGGAGTTCGGCAGGGCGTGTTTGATAATGATGCGGGATGACGGCACACCCAGCGCCTGGGCGGCATGGATGTACTCCTGGTTCCTGATCGAAAGCAGCCGGGAGCGCACGAGACGGGCTGGTACCGGCCAGCTCAGCACGCCAATGATGATCATGATGTTGCGGACGCCCGGCCCCGCAATCGCCGCCAGGGTCAGGATCGCCACGATCGCCGGGAAGGTCATGATGATGTCGGTGAAGCGCATGATCAGCGTGTCCCAGATCCCGCCGAAATACCCGGCGACGGAGCCGAGGAGGGCGCCGATGAACACCGAGATCATCACCGCGACGACGCCCACCGCAAGGGAGATGCGTCCTGCGTAGATGGTGCGGGCAAAGACATCGCGGCCGGTACGGTCGGTGCCGAACCAGTGGTCGGCCGACGGCCCCTGACTGCGGGCTCGTAGATCGATCTCGTTCGGCCCGTACGGCGTCAGCCACGGCGCGAAGATCGCCGCCGCAACGATCAGGACCAGGACGACCATGCCGAACACGGCCAGCTTGTGCCGGAAGAACCGGCGCATCGCAAGCCTGCCGGGGCTAACGATCTTCTGCACCACGCGCCCCTGGGAATCCATCGTTGCGACGACACCGCCATCCGGGGTGGCCGCTGCGAGGTCTCGATCAGTCATAGCGCACCCTCGGATCGACCATGGCATAAGCGACATCGGTCAACAGGTTCACGACGAGGATCAGGATCGCGAGGATCAGGATCAGCCCCATGACCATGGGATAGTGACGCGCCTCCACCGCATCGACGAAGAGACGTCCCATTCCCGGCCACCCGAAGATGGATTCGATAAAGACCGCACCGCCAAGCAGGTTCGGGATATAGGAGCCAATGATCGTGATGATCGGCATCAGCGCATTCTTCAGGGCGTGCCCGACAACAATGGCGTTCTCCTTCAACCCCTTGGCCCGCGCCGTCCGGATGTAGTCCTGGTCGAGCACCTCCAGCATGGCCGACCGCGTGTAGCGCATCGTGGACGCGACATAGTTGAGCGCGATGATGGAGGCAGGCAGGATGAGATGCCTGGTCACATCGACGAATCCCCCACCCGCCGCGCCGGCCGTCGACATGCCGCCTGCCGGGGCCCAGCCAAGCGTCAGGGCGAAGATATACAGGCCGAGCAGGCCGCCGAGATAGGCCGGGAACGACACGCCGAGGAAGGCGAAGACGGTCAGGACCATGTCGAGGATCGAGTACTTCTTCAGCGCCGAGATCACGCCCAGCACCAGCCCGAGGCCGATGCCGATCGCGAGGGCGCTGACCATCAGCAGGAGCGTTGGCCCGAGGCGACTCATGATCGCCTCTCCCACCGGGGCAAAGTTGCGGGACCGGGGGCCGAGATTCCCCTGGAGCGCTTCCTTCAGCCAATAGAAATAGCGAGTCCAGATCGGCTCGTTCAACCCAAGCTGCCGCTCCAGCGCTTCTCTCTGCTCAGGTGGCAGGGGTGCCTCGGGAGGGCTGTAGGCGCTGATGGGGTCACCGGGCGCCAGTTGCAGGAGCAGGAACGCGATGATGGTGATAACCAGCAGCATCGGGATACTTATCAGAATGCGACGTAAAATGTAACTTCCCATTACCTATCCCCGTTGAGGCGGGCGCGTATCAGATCAGGCGGGGTCTTCATGCTGGGTAACGTCGTTCCTGTCGTAACCGGGAGAAATGTGCCGCCTGCACGAACGGCATCGCCGAGGGATGATTCGCTGCGCTCAGAATGCCGATCATGTGTGACCGGCCGGGGGAGCGAATCCCCCGACCGGGGCGTCATCCCGGAACGACCTCCGGGATGACGATGATTCGAACCTACTCGCCGGCCGGTAGCGCCCAGGTCTCGGCGGCATCGTAGTACCGCCCGCCACCCGGAGCCGGGGTCCAGACGAAGTTCTCGACCGTATCCGAGACACCGCCGAAGCGGGTCGCGTCCCACATGAACGCCCACGGCAGGTTCTCGTTCTGCCACGAGCAGATGTCCTGGTAGATGCTCACGCGCGCTTCCGGATCGGTCTCGGCGCGACCGGCGGCGTACAGCTCTTCCATCTCCGGGGACTCGAGGCGGACGCGGTTCACGCCTTCCGGCGGCTCGGCGCCGGTGAAGTACGGCAGCGTGACATCCGGGTCCGGACCGTTCGCGCCACCGCCGTAGAAGATGTTCCACTCGGTGCCGTTCATCAGCTCGTTGAAGGTCGGGACATCGACGAAGCGCAGCTCGACCTGGATGCCGGCATCGGAGAGGAACTGCTGGATCGTCACGAGGACGTCGTTACTGAGCTGGTCCTCGTAGTAGGTCACGATCTCGATCGGCTCACCGCCGTTGACGTCCTCCCATCCGGCTTCGTCGAGAAGCTGGCGGGCCTGGTCCACGTTGTACTCGTATGCCTCGACATCGTCCGGGATGTACTGCTCGTTGGTGAACGAGCAGGCAAGCACCGTCGCGCCGCCGCCATAGAGCTGCTCGACGATCACGGCGCGGTCGATCGCGTACATGAACGCCTGGCGGATCGCCGGGTCCTGGAAGCGCTCTTCCGTCAGGTCAAAGCCGAGGTAATTGGCAACCTGCGCCGGGCCCGAGAGGATCTCCAGGCCTTCTTCACCCTCCATCGAGGCGGCCTCATCGGACGTCAGGTAGGTGAACTGGATCTCGCCGGACCGGAGAGCGATCACGCTGCTGCCAGCCTCCGGGAAGTAGCGGTTGATGAGGGAGTCGAGCTGCGGGCGTCCGCGCCAGTAATCCTCATAGGCGTCGAGCTGCACGTACTCGCCCGGAGCGTAGTCCGCCCACTTGAACGGACCGGTCCCGATCGGGTTCGTGCTCCACCAGTCCGACTGGACCAGATCGGCCGGGGCGATATCAGCAAGCTCATGCTCGGGCAGCATGACAAGGAAGGTCAGCGCATCGAGGATGGCTGCGTTCGGCTGCGAGAGCGTCAGCGTCACCGTCGTATCGTCGACGACCTCAACGGACTCGACGTCGACGAACTTGGCGCCGATCCAGCTGGCGCTGTCCGGGTCCTTGGCAAGCTCGATCGTGAACTTCACATCATCGGCCGTGAAAGCCTCGCCATCGTGCCACGTCACGCCGTCCTGCAGCGTGAAGGTGTACTCGGTGCCGTCTTCGGAGATCTCCCAGGATTCGGCGAGCTCACCCTGGATCTCGGTCATCTCGACGTTATAGAGCACCAGCTTGGAGTAGTACTTCTCCAGCCAGGTGAAGCCGGCCGTGGCCTGGAGCGGGTTGAAGCACTCCACGCATCCGCCTGGTCCGGCATCGAAGGCGCCAACCATCGTTCCGCCGCTGCCGCCCTCACTCGCGGGCGAGGCATCCTGCGCCGTCATCGCCGGCGCCGCCGACAGCATGATGGCGAAGAGCATGAAGATCCGCAAGGATCGTCTAATTCCGACTTGCATCACTCTCTCCTGTCTCGTGACGTTCCGGTGCAACTTCCTTCAGGGACCACACCTCTACGGGTTGACGAGCCTGGATCGACCGGTACGCGGCGTCGATTGCCGCGATCGTCGCCCACCCGTCGGATGCGGTGACCAATGGCGTCCTGCGTTCACGGATGTCCTCCACGAACGTCCGCAACACGTCCCGGACGGCCAGCTGCCCCGCATCCCCACCGATACGGATTCCCCTCCTTTCCTTTCGTTGCCAGATATCCAGGACTGGCTGGCTTTCATCGATCGTCAGGTGTCCATGCGAGCCAATGACCCGCAGCGTTGAGTGCACAGCAGCATGGGATGGCGCCTGGGGCACACGTCCAACAGTGATCGTGGCGACGATCCCGTTTTCCATCTGGAGCGAGAGGACGCCAAAGTCCTCCACACCGGCCCCCTTGTGCTGGTCGAAGAAGAACGAGCCGGCTTCCGCGTAGACGGACGTGACCTCCGCGCCGGTCAGGTACCGGAGCGTCATGGCGGGGTACGTCAGGAAGTTCATGATCTCGCCACCGCCAGAGAGCGCCGTGTCGGTCACGAACTCCGGGCGCTCAACGGCTTCACCGCTGAGCCCATCGCTGGCGATCCACTCAAGGTCGAGCGAGAGCGGAAGGCCAACGCTGCCGGCATCGATCGCGGCACGGGCGCGGGCGATCTGGGGCGAGAAAAGCCGGTGCATCATGGTGAAACGACCCGGCGCAACCTCAACCGTTTGCAGCAGCGCGGTCGCGTCATCGAGCGTTGTTGCGAAGGGCTTGTCGACCACGACATGCTTGCCGGCATCGAGCGCGGCCATAGCGAGCCGGGCATGACGCACCGGCTCCGAGCACACGACGATCATCTGGATGTCGTCGCGCGCGAGCAACGACTCAATGTTGTCGGTCACGGGCACATCGTTGGCGCGGCCCAGAATCCTCGCATCCTCGTGGGCCCATGCGGGCGCATCGCGTTCCTCACCGATAGCGCGGACCTCGACATCCGGCATGGAGAGCAGGACCGGGAGGTAACTGGAGGCGTGGCGAACGGCGCTGAGGAACGCAACGCCGATGGGCGATGTGGTCGTCATCGTGCCACCTCCGCCCCGGTGAGATCGATCGCGCGGCCGGTGGCATACGACTCCTGCGCGGCGTGGGCGGCGGCGAACGAGGCCCGCACCTCCGCGGGGGTGACGATCGGATCGGCGCCGTTCAGCACATCGACGAAATGGCGCATCTGGTTGTTGAACGCGCCCAGCGTCGCGATCGAGACCGGGTTCGTGGCGTCGCTGTGAAGGTCGATCTCGCCCTGCGTCGAGTGATGCAGGGTGCCCTTTTCGCCGAAAACGGCAACGCGTCGCAGGAAATCGCCACGCTTGTGCAGGGCGTAGCTCCACTCGAGGAGCGCGATGGCGCCGTTATCGAACCGAAGGGTGACGTGGAAGGTGTCGGGCGTCGGCATGCCGGGCGCGAAGGTCGTGATGGCGCGGGCGAAGACGCGTACCGGCGTTGCGCCCATGAGCCAGGTGGCAAGGTCGATCGCATGGATGCCGTTGTGGACGATGTGACCGCCGCAGCGGGCGGCATCGAGCTGCCAGGCGCGCCAGCCGCCGGGCCAGAGATGCCCGGCGTAGAACGTCGCGTGGAACGCCTTCGGGGCGCCGACCGTCCCGGACGCAATCGCGTCGGCCAGCTCGAGGTGAACGGGCTGGAAGCGAGTCGTCTGCCCGACCATGAACGGGACGCCCGCGCGATCCACAGCGTCGAGCATGCCATCGACTTCGCGAAGGTGCAGGGCAACCGGCTTTTCGAGATGAATCGCCTTGCCGGCGTCCGCGGCGGCGATGGTCAGCACGGCATGACTGTCCGGGGATGTGCAGATATCGACGGCATCGATGGAGTCGTCGGCGAGCATGGCTTCGAAATCCGTGCCCGAGGTGGCGCCCCCTGCCATACGGGCGAGGGCTTCGGCACGTTCCGGGTGCCGGTCGACGACGTGCGCAACCTCGACGCCCGGAATGCCGGCGAAGGCCTGCACATGATCGCGGGCGATCGCACCCGCGCCCATGATGCCGATACGGCGCGTCATGGGCGCACCTCCGACGACTCAGCGGGGGCATCCGGGTAGCCGATCAGGCCGTGGTTCTCACCTCGCTCGTCGAACCAGCGCAGGATCCCGGAGAAGTGCACGCGCATCGCCTCCGAGGCGGCGGGGCCATCGCCGGCCGCGAGGGCATCGACCAACACCCGATGATCGCGGGCCGTTTGCTGCAGGTACTCGGGTGACGGCGTCACCTGGCGGACGCGATCGCTGATCGTCCAGAACGACTCGAGCATGCGCAGGAGCAATCGATTGCCTGCCGGGCGATAGAGCAGTTGGTGGAAAAGAAGATCTTGCTCGGCGAACAACTCGCCCTTCGCGGCGGCACGCTCCATCTCCTCCGTGAGGCCGTAGAGCTCGGCGATATCGTCCTCGGAATAGCTGCCAGCGAGGCGAGCGACGACCGCGCTTTCGAGCACCTCGCGAATCGCAACCAGCTCGTGCAGCTCACGCGCGATCGCCTGGTCATCCTGGCGCTGCTCGATGGTGATCTGGAATTCGAGCGCGCTGGTGAACGCTTCGAAAGAGAAGGTACCGACAAAGGTGCCGACGCCATGGCGGGCCTCGACCACCCCGATCGTCTGCAGGGCGCGCATGGCCTCCCGCATCGACGGTCGGCTGACGCCCAGCTGGCGAGCCAATTCGCCTTCGGGCGGAAGCGGGTCGCCGGGCTGAAGCGCGTTATCAATGATGAATTGCTTGACGCGATCCTGCGTGGATTGATGCAAGAGCGCGCGACGGGATACAGCCGTCCTCGTCATCGTCCCTGGCTCCGATTCAACGGGAGAACCGACATATCAGATGTCAGATGTCTGACTGGACGCAGTCTAGCAAGTGACGTGGCAACCCGCAAGCCTCAGAAGCGCCTACAGGCCTGTAGCCAGCCGTCGCTTGGCACAGCTGGCTTCTCTGGAGTACCAGATAACAAGCTCGTCTGTTATGTTGAATTGATCGTCTTTTCTTGATTGGTTTGTGATAGTGTGGCGCCACAGGAACACCATCGGGGTCTCACAGGAGTCTCCCTTGCATCGCCGCTCGGGAGCATATTTGTTTTGATGTATCACCTTCGCAGCGCCGGCTTTTTCGGCATCCCTGCGGAGTGTTGATCAAAACCACCCTGCCGGGTAGGTCTCTTCGGCGACAATTGATGACAAAATTATCGTAGACACCCTGTCAACGACCCCTGTCGTTCGGGACCTGAACGTTTTCTTCCCCATATGCGGGCATTCTGGCATACGATCCGAAGGAGCATATGATGAGTACCAATACGCTGGAGACCCGCCGGTCGACCCAAACCCCACAATCGCCCTCACTTGCCAGGACCTCGACACCCCGGCGCGTGAAGTTCAAGGTCGAGGGCCTGTCCTGCGCCAGTGACGCCGCCCGCCTCGAACATCGCCTGGCGCGACAAGTCGGTGTCATCGGCGTGAGCGTGAATACGATCACCGATTTCGCCTATATCGCCTACGACCCGACGATGACCTCGACCTCGGTGCTGCAACGCCAGATCGAGTTCTCCGGATTCACCGCGACCCAGCGATAAGCGTCATACATACAGCAAGATAAAGGGCCGCCGGTTCTCGCCGACGGCCCTTTTTGATGCCATCCATGCGTGAGGTTAGGCGGACGGCGTCGCCTGGAGCTCATCGCGAATGGACTCCAGCTGGTCGATCTCGACCTGTTGGGCGTCGATCACATCCTGCGCGACGTCCCGGATCTCCTGATGCTCCGCATGCTCAAGCGCGGCCATCGAGGTGTCGATCGCCATCTGGTGATGGGGAATCGTCTGCTCGATGAACGCGAGATCTTTGTCTTCGGCGCCACAGAACGATTGAACTTGCCACTCCGCGCTCATCTGCTGCTCCATGTCCGCCATGTCGCCGCTCATGCCCGGCATGCCGTGCATCATCTCGGTCGAAACCGACGGTGCATCGCCGTACCACTCCTCGCGAAGCTGTCGCAATTCCAGGATCTCGGCGTCCTGGGTGGCGACGATACCCTCGGCCATCGAGACCAGACGCGGGTCGGTCAGTTCATGCTGCGCGACCTCGGCGAGAGCGATGATGCTCTCGTGATGCGGAATCATCATGTCGATGTACATGAGGTCGAAGTCGGCTTCCTGCTCGCTGCCATGATGGTCGTGCGCGCCCGGGGCCGGCGTGGATTCGTGCATCGCGCCGTGGTCATGACCGGCCGTCGGGGTGGCGACGGCGGCACACCCCAGCGCTCCGGGCGTCTGCGCGCTTGCTGGAAGCGCCGCGCCAGCGATGGAGACAGACAGGATACCGGCGAGGGCTAACGTGCGCGCCGCGTTGGTGATGGAGGATTGCATAGCGAAGGACCTTTCCTGATTGATCACGTTCTGCCTGGTGTCCGGACTGCGGTTTCGGGACGGATCAGGATCAATTCTGGAAGACCTGCAGGAGAGCACGGGCGACCCGAGGCGGATGGCGCGGAGGCGCATCCCACGCGATGCGGGCATCCGCCTGCTGCGTCACGGCGAGCGAAGGCGCCAGGATCGATGCTCCAGGGAACATAAGCTCCCCGGCATCGAAGGATCCCGGACGCACCCTTTCTTGCTGGTGACATGTCGAGTCGAGCGCCTCATGACCCGCATGCTCGACGCTCGTGGACGGCTGGGCGTGCGGGTTCGCGGCCATTACCGCGTCATGCCCCAGGACCACGAGCGCCATCACGAGCGCGAACACCGGAAGGGATGCTCGAATCCACCTCATTTAGGCCACACGCTCCTGCCTTTCGCGCTCCGGGCGGATCGTGACACGCCGGAGCAACTGCGCGTTCAGCGCGACGATGATCGTCGAGAGGCTCATCAGCACGGCTGCTGCCGCCGGCGCCAGCGTCAGGCCCCATGGCGCGAACACGCCTGCAGCGAGGGGGATCGCGACGATGTTGTACCCCGCTGCCCAAAGAAGATTCTGGATCATCTTGCGATAGGACGCCGCCGAGAGCCTGCGTACGCCAGCAACCATGCGCGGATCGCTGGAGGCCAGCACGACCCCCGCCGACTGGATCGCGACGTCCGTTCCCGCCCCGATCGCGAGGCCGACATCGGCCTGGGCCAGGGCCGGGGCGTCGTTGACGCCATCGCCGACCATGGCGACGCGCTCACCCCGAGACTGGAGCTCCCGCACGACCGACTGCTTCTTCTCCGGCAGGACCTGGGCGAAGACCTCATCGATACCGAGCTCGCTGCCGACGGCATCCGCGACCGGCTGGGCATCGCCGGTGATCATCACCACGCGAATTCCGTCATCCTGCAGGTCCTTCACGGCGGCGCGGGA
>DATGPC010000360.1:0-4398 GCA_035305265.1 Thermomicrobiales bacterium
GGAACGTCGACCTGGGTCAGCGAGCCGGATGCGCGCAGGGCTGAGCGGAGCTTCGGAGCGGGCGCATCGCCGATCTCGTTCCAGTCCGGCGCCCAGTTGATCCCGGGCAAGCTGGCCGTCTGCTCTTCGGTATAGAGCCAGTTGCCGCGAACGAGCTCAGCCATGGCGAAAGGCGAGATATCCTCACCGGGCACCAGGCCACGGCGCATGAGGAACACGATGCCATCCGGGTGGATACGTCGCGTCACCACCCCGGTCTCATCGTACCGCGTCGAGTAGTAGGTTCCGTCCACCCTGTGTCTCTGCAGCTTCGCCATCTCCGCTCCTCCGGCCCTGCTTCGGATTTTTCCGTGATGACCAGCATAACGTAACCTCCCAATTATGCAAAGATCATGACGTACGAACGCATCAAATTTCCTCTGGACCTGACGCGCACGGGACGATACCGGCCGGATCGGCGTCGCCTACGGCTCATACCTATAAGTTCCCTGACACGATGAATACACCCCTCACTTGCGCGCCTGTGGTGTCTATACTCATGGCGATATGCGTTTGATCCCCATGATGCACACAGGGCGTTGCAACCGGATTCCCGCCATCGTGGTCGACATTGGCCTGGCATATCGGAGAGATTGATGCACCTTCATACCGGGCACCCGTTGCCGCAACAGATGGTCGAAACCGTTCGTCGGTGGGACCGTTCAGAGGTCACCCCGGGATGGCTTGACGAGGTGCCGATCACCATCTCCGACCTATGCGCAAAATGGAACATCGAGATTGACCATGTCGTCCCCAATACATACGTGACGCTGGTGGCGCTGGGGCATTCCGACGTGCTTGGACCCGTCGCTCTCAAGTCGTCGGCGTTGGCGGACGAGTTCCTTTCTGAATCCACGGCGCTGAACCATGCGGCCGGCGAGAACGTTGTGCGTGTGTACGATCTCGACATCGAACGCAGCGCGATGGTCATCGAGCGGATCGTCCCGGGCATCCAACTTCGGGAGGTCGAGATGCCGGACGACGACGCGACCCGCCTGGCGGCCGAAACCATCGCCACGTTCTGGCGTGAGGTGCCGGATCCGGTCCACCTCCACCCGTTGCGCCAATGGATGAGGGCCTTGTTCGACTGGTCGCCGCGTCCAGACCTGGTCGATCCCGACATGACCCGGCAGGCCCGGGAGCTGGGCGCGGCGCTGTTATCGCGTTCGACACAGAGCTGCCTGCTGCATGAGGATTTCCAGCACAAGAACCTGCTGCAGCGCTCATCCGGCGAATGGGTCATCATCGACCCGAAGGGGCTCTACGGTGATCCCGGCTTCGAATTCGCCGCCTGGATGTACAACCCGGCAGGTGTGACCGCGCGAACCGACTACCTCGAATTGGCAACGCGACGCGCTGCGATATGCAGTGACATTTGGGGAATCGACCAGCAAGAGTTGATCGAATGGGCCTTCGTCGGCGCCGTCCTGTCCATGTGCTGGTGGAACAACGAGTCCGGCCCTGAAGACCTGGCGAACCATTTCGCCCTCGGAGCGCGACAGCTACAACAACTGTTGCAATAAACGGCGAGGCGCCACGATGACACCGGCGCGACCCCGAACCGCCTCATGGCATTCATCTTGGGTCCGTCTCAATGGCGGGGCCACCCCGGATTTCTTGTGTCCGGGCGCGGAATATGAACGCAGGACGCCCCGGAAGCGACGGTCGCTTCCGGGGCGTCGGGGCATCCGGTGAGGTGGAGGCTAGAGCCGCTGGTACTCTTCGAGATCGAGCACGAACACCGTGGCCGCGGCGGGCGCCGATTGTTGCTGGGCTTGGCCGGCAGCGCCGGCGTGGGCGTGCTGCCTGATCAGCTCCAGCACGTGGTCCACCTGCTCCTCGTCCGCGCCAATCATCAGCGTGGTATTTCCGCGTCGAAGGAAGCCGCCGGTACTCGCCAGCCGCGTCGCCCGGAACTCTTCCTCAAGCAGCGCATCGACAACCGCGTCGGCGTCCTCGTTCTGGACCACCGCAATGATCAGCTTCTTCATAATTCACTCTCCAGATGACCACGTCCGGCCAGTCGTTCGGTCGTTTCCGTCATCGTACTTCATTCGGGGGGTGTTGGGCGATTCCGGGACCCCGGACATGCCTCATCCCGGCGACAGCTCCCCGTTCCCGACCCCTTCGCGCACGCAAAACGGTGAGTAAAGCGAAGGCTACCCCACCCTTCAGGATAGTTTCCAACTACCCTCAGGAACCGAACAAACCACCCTTTAAGCGCGTCAAATCCAATGATGCCATTCCTACCATTGATGCCAATGCGATGGCGGCGACGTGCCGCCTGCGAATCAACGCACGAGGAGTGACTTCATGGACAACGACGTTCGCGTTTTGGGCACCAGTCGTGTCAACCGTCGCAAGCTGGTTGGCGGCATCGGCGCCGCCGCCGCTGTCCCGGCTGCCGCGGCCATGGTCGGCGGATTCCGTCCGGAGCCGGCGTCGGCCCGACAGGATCTCGGCGACGAAGTCAACAGCATCATCGCCGAGCGCGAGCTGACCCCGGAAGACGTGACCGCGGCGCTCGAGACCTACATGCCGTCGGGCAAGATGGACGAGTTCCTGATGTTCACGTCCAGCGGCCATGCCGGCCAGGTCTACGTCATCGGTGTCCCGTCGATGCGCGTCTACAAGACGATCGCCGTCTTCACCCCGGAACCATGGCAGGGCTACGGTTTCAGCGAAGAGACCAAGGCCGTCCTCGCCCAGGGCAACATCAACGGCAAGCAAATCAACCACGGCGATACCCACCACATCGCGCTGAGCGAGACGGATGGTGAGTACGACGGGCAATTCTGCTTCATCAACGAGAAGGTCCACGGCCGAATTGGCGTCATCGACCTCCGCGACTTCGCGACCAAGCAGATCGTCAAGAACCCGCTCCTCGTCAGCGAGCACGGCGGCTGTTTCGTCACCCCGAACACCGAGTACATCCTCGAGGCGGACCAGTATCCGACCCCGCTCGGCGTCGCCGAATACGCCCCGCTCAGCGAGTTCAAGGAGAAATACCGCGGCGCCTGCATCCTCTGGAAGTTCGACCGGGAGCAGGGCAAGATCGTCGAGGAAGGGTCCTTCGCGATCGAGACCCCGCCCTACGGCCACGACCTCGCCGACGCCGGCAAGGGCCCGAGCGACGGTTGGGCGTTCTGGAACACCTACAACACCGAGATGGCGGTCGGCGGCACCATGGACGGCGAGCCACCGCTCGAGGTCGGCGCCTCGCAGCGTGACATGGACTACATGCACGCCGTGAACTACCGCAAGGCGGCGGAGCTTGTCGCGGCCGGCAAGGCCGACGAGAAGAACGGGATGGCGTTCATCCCGATGCAGATGGCGATCGACGAGGGCATCCTCTACAACATCCCCGAGCCGAAGAGCCCGCACGGCGTCGACGTCACGCCGGATGGCCGCTTCATCACCGTCTCCGGCAAGCTCGATCCCCACGTCACGATTTACTCGTTCGAGAAGATCCAGGCGGCGATCGAGGCCGGTGGTCACGATACCGACGAGTTCGGTGTGCCGATCCTCGACTACGAAAGCTGCCTCGAGGCGCAGGTCGAGGTGGGTCTTGGTCCCCTGCATACCCAGTACGACAACCAGGGCTACGCCTACACCAGCCTCTTCCTCGACAGCGCGGTCGCCCGCTGGAAGGTCGGCGACGGAGGTGAAGGCTGGGAGCTGGTCGAGAAGGTGCCGATCCACTACAACGTCGGCCACATCTCCGTCGCCGGTGGTGACACCGTCAACCCGGACGGCAAGTTCCTCGTCGCCCTGAACAAGTGGTCGGTGGACCGCTTCCCGCCGGTCGGCCCGCTGCTGCCGCAGAACCTGCAGCTGCTGGACGTTCGCGAGGGCAAGACGATGCGGCCGCTGTACGACATGCCGCTCGGCTTCGGCGAGCCGCACTACGCGCAGATGATCCGCACCGACAAGATCGAGGCCTGGGACGTCTATCCGAAGGACGAAGACAACACCGGCTGGGACGCCATCGCCGATGACTGGCACCACGGCGGCCGCATGATCGGTGAGGAAGAGGTCGTCGTCGACGGGAACAAGGTCGAGGTCTTCATGACCGTGATGCGCTCGCGCTTCACGCCGGACCAGATCGAGGTCAACCAGGGTGACGAGATCACCATCCACCTGACCAACATCGAGACGGCGAAGGATGCCACGCACGGCTTCGTGATCGGCGGACAGGATGTCAGCCTGAGCCTCGAACCGGGCGAGACCGAAACCATCCGGTTCACGGCAGACACGCCGGGTGTCTACCCCTACTACTGCACGGAGTTCTGCTCCGCGCTCCACATCGAGATGGCGGGGTACTTCCTCGTCAAGCCAGCCGAATAGCAACGCCTTCCG
>DATGPC010000361.1:0-6364 GCA_035305265.1 Thermomicrobiales bacterium
TCCTTCGTGCCGGGATAGCGGATGGTCTGCCAATCGATGCGTTGTCCGTCCGGCCGGAACCGGCCGCCATCGATCGGGTCGCTGTAATCGAGCCCCGCCGCGCGGAGCGCCTTCACTTCCTCAACGAGGTCGTCGGTGCGCAGCGCATAATCGACGAATCCCTCGCCCTTGGCCAGCGTCTTCGGCCAGTGGGTGCCGTGGCCGCTGGCATCGCCCTTGAAGGCGATTAGCTCGAAGTAGGAGCCGTCCTGAAATGTCACCAGCACGTTGTGGCTGATGCCATTCTTGTGCGCGCCGCCCGGCGTGACCGTGAACCCGGCGGCGGTGTAGTCGGCGATCGTCTGGTCGAGGTCATCAACGGCGATCACGAAATGGTCGAATCCTGTAGGCATCTCAGTTCTCCACGTTCACGAAACGAATCGACAGGTGAGATAAATGACTGGCGAGAGCCAGATCATTGCACGCGTACACGTGGGTCGATCCACCCGTACACGAGATCGATCACGAGGTTCGTGACCACCGCGATAACCGCCACAATCAGGACGGCCGTCATGACCACCGGGTAGTCCCGGGTCAGCGCCGCCTGTGTCGTGACCCGCCCGAGCCCCGGCAGGCCGAAGAGCATCTCGATGACGACCGAGCCGCCCAGCGTGATCGGGATCAGCGAACTGAGCAGCGATACCACCGGGAGCAAGGCGTTCCGCAAGGCGTGGCGCGAGAAGACGGACGTCTCCGACAACCCCTTTGCCCGCGCCGTGCGAACGAAGTCCTCGCGCAGGACGCCGCTGAGCCCGTCGCGCAGGTACCGGGCGAAGATCATCGCCGGGCCGAAGGCCGTCACCACGACCGGCATCACAAGGTAGGGAATGGACTTCGTCCCCGCGAACCCGATCGTGCCGATGGGCGCGATGCCGGAGCCGGGCAGCAACTGCCACCGCTCCGTGAAGAGCAGCACCAGGACCAGACCAAGGACGAACGACGGCACCGCGAGGCTCGTCGTCATCGAGACGGAGACGATGCGGTCGAACCAGCCTCCAGGCTTGCGCGCGGCCAACGTCCCGAGCGGCATCGCCACCACCAGCGCGATCGCCAGCGCCGCCCCGCCAACGATCAGCGTCACCGGCAACGCGTCCATGACGACCTCCAGCGCCGGCTGCTTGCTCTTGAAGGAGCGCAACTCGCCGGTGACCATGCCGGTCATCATCGAGGCGTATTGCACGGGCAACGGCTTGTTCAGCCCGAGGTCCTCGCGGACCGCCGCCCGGTCCTCCTCCGACACCATCGTCGGGTCGACGACCAGCGCGACCGGATCACCCGGTGCGAGCCGGAAGATCATGAACGTCAGCAGCGAGACGCCGAGGAGGAGTGGAACAATCTCGGCGAATCGGGTCAGCCAGTACTTCATGCCGCCCCCTTTCGCGTGCGCGGATCGAGGAAGTCACGCAGCCCCTCGCCGAAGAGGTTGAACGCCAGCACCACGATGAAGATCGCCGCGCCCGGGATCCCGACGAGCCACCAGGCCTGCCGCATGAAGTCGGCGCCCTCGGTCACCATGTTTCCCCATGTGGGCGTTGGCGGCTGCACGCCCAGGCCGAGGTAGCTGAGGCCCGACTCGATCAGGATGTTGTTCGCCACGCGGATCGTCGCGCTGGCGATGACGATCGGGATGAGTTGCGGCAGCAGGTGCCGCACGACGATCCATCCGTCCGACGCTCCGGTCACCCGCGAGGCCGTCACGTAGTCGCGATTCCGGAGCCGCATGATCTCGCCGCGCACGACCTTCGCGTTGATCGGCCACGATGTGAGCCCGATCACTACAATCAGCAGCCCGATGCTGCGGCCAAAGGTCGCTACCGTCAGGATCAGCAGGAAGAACGTCGGGATCACGAGGACGACGTCGGTGATCCGCATCAGGATGCGGTCCGCCCAGCCACCGTAGTAGCCGGCGATCGCGCCGACCGCGACACCGACCACCACCGTGATCAGCATCGAGAGCAGGCCCACGGACAGCGACACACGCCCGGCGTAGACCAACCGGCTGAACGTATCCCGCCCGAACGAGTCGCCTCCAAGCCAGTAACCGGATTCGCTGGACGGTGGCGCGAGCCGCATGAGCGGGTTCTGCACCTCCGGCGGATTCTGCGCGATCCAGGGCGCCAGCAGCGCCAGGAGCGACACGATGACGATGATCGCCCCGCCGATCGTCATCCGGGGATGCGCCCCGAACCGGCGGAGCCATCGCAACGCCGGCGAACCGGACGCCGCCCCTCCGAAGCGCTCCCGGGCGAGGTCCGGCAACGGCACCGCGCCGGTCACGTCCGGCAATGCGTGCATGGACATCGTCCTTCTCCTCGTTGATGCCACGACCTATTCCGACCAGAACCAATCGCCGACCTTGCGCCAGCGAAGGTAGTTCGTCGGCAGGTCCGGCACGACCAAACCGGCACTGTACGCGGTCACCTCGTCCGGGTTACCGATCCAGAGATGCGGCACGTCCTGCGCGATGACCTCCTGCCACTCGTGGTAGAGGCGCACGCGCTCCTCACGGTCCACCGTCGACGCCGCCGCCATGATCAGCTCGTCCGATTTCGGGTTCTCGTAGCTGTTGCGGTTGTTCGCGCTGAGGAAGTAGCCCGGCAGGGCGTAGTGCGGATCGGTGTAGTAGCTGTATGGCACCCACATCGCGATCGCGTCGAAGACCTCGGTGGTATAGAACTGCGACTGCAACGTCGGGAAGTCGAGATACTCGACCTGGGCGTCGATCCCGGCCTCGCGCCACTGCTGCTGGATCACCAGCGGCCAGTCCTGGCTCTGCGTGTGCAGCGTGAACGAGAACTTCTCGCCGTCCTTCTCGCGGATGCCGTCGTCCCCGAGCGTCCAGCCCGCCTCGTCG
The DNA here is from genome assembly GCA_035305265.1 of Thermomicrobiales bacterium. Taxonomy (GTDB): domain Bacteria; phylum Chloroflexota; class Chloroflexia; order Thermomicrobiales; family UBA6265; genus UBA6265. The sequence goes on from DATGPC010000361.1 coordinate 2,894, forward strand.
AGCAAGCGGGCGGCCTCCTCCGGATCGTTGTCGTAGAGCGTCGTGTCGGTCTTGGTGACGTCCCAGTCGTAGGGGAATGGCGAGTTGTAGATCGTCGCGCGGCCCTGCCAGATCGCATCGACCAGCTCCTGCCGCCGCAGCGCGTACGACAGCGCTTTACGGACGTTCACATCCTGGAAGAGCGGCTTGGCGAGGTTGAACTCGATGTACCGGTTCTCGAGTCCCGGTCCCTGCCGGATCTGGATCGATGGGTCGCCCTCCAGCGAGTCGAGCCCGACCAGGGAGATCTTCCCGGCGTTCAGCTCGCCGGAGCGCAGCGCGGTGATGATGCCGTTGTCGTCAAGCCCGGAGGTGCGCAGGACGAGGGTGTCGGCAGCGGGGCGTCCGGCGTAGTAGTCCTCGAACGCCTCGCCGATGTAGCTGTCCCCGGCCTGCCAGGCGACGAAGCGGAACGGCCCGGTCCCGACCGGGTTGCGGGCGTACTCGTGCTCGAGGATCTCGCTGACCGGGACCTCGCCGAGGATGTGCCGGGGGACGATGTACTGGTTGGAACCAATGGTGAGGAACGGCGCCCAGGGCTGATCGAGCGTCACCTCCACCGTCAGGTCGTCGACGACCGTGATGCCCTCGATCTCCTCGGCCTCGCCGTCCCGGAACGCCTGGGCGCCGGTGATCGGCTGGAAGAAGCTGAAGAGCTGCGCCGATGAGAGGTTCTCCGGGTGCGCGATGAGCTCCCAGGTGAACTTGACGTCGTTCGCGGTGAACGGCTGCCCGTCATGGAACGTCACGCCCTCCCGCAGGTGGAAGACGTAGTGCGTCCCGTCCTCGTTCTCCTCCCACGACTCGGCGAGGTCCGGCTCCGGCGTCAGGTCGGCGCCTGGCTGGGTGAGACCACTGAAGAACGCGACCGTCGGCTCGATCACGGTCGAAAAGGAGCTAAACGGCGGGACGAGGTGCGAGCCTTCCTGCCGCACATCGTAGATGATCGTGCCGCCCTCGCGGCGTTCCGGTGTCTCCTGCGCCGCGACGCTGCCTGCGGCGAGGCCCGGCGAGACCGCTCCGGCGGCCAGTCCGGCGACGCCGACGCGCTGCAGGAACGAGCGCCGAGAGAGGGCTGCGTCGAAGAAATTCCTCGGTGACATGATCGATATCTCCTGAAAAAAGGCCCACGAAGCCAGGCCGTGCGCCCGAAATCGACGAAGGCGACGACAAACCAGGACGCAATGCGCCCGGAAAGGGTCAGGTTGTGTGCTTAAGGGGTCCCTGCGTCAGCGCAGGGAGGAGATCCGCGCAGAGGGGGATCTCAGCACATACAGACGCAGGTACAGCGCCCGGTGCCGAGACACATCGGGGTGACGCCGGTGGAGGCGTCGTTGTGCTTGTTCCGGCCGGGGTAGGCCGAGTTCTGGTTCCAGGCGGGGAACCCGGAGCTTCCTGGAGTTGTGAGACTGTGTCTACCGTGAGACCGCATACAAGAAAACCCTCTCATCTTTCGGATGGGGGGAGTGGACACGCGTCACGCTCGTGACGCTGCGCACGCCCTCATCTTCCAGGCCATACCTGACGGAATTAGCACCTGCCCACAGTGGGTGGTTGCTGGAGCTTCACCGGGCCGTTCCCTCTGCTCCTCTGGATGAGATCGTGTGATATTCGGTTGTTCGCTAATCCTAGATTGCCCCTGGTGCCGTGTCAATAGCCAGTTCCCGTTGGATAGTATCGCCATGCCACGGCATTGCTCAGCGGGGAAGCAGCCCCTGGAGCAGTATCCCGGTGATCGCCTCCGCCACCTCCGGCGTCGGGGAAGGGATGTCGGCCTGGAACTTCGCGATCTGCATCTGGCCGACGAACGCGCTGAAGCAGACCTGCGCGATCAGCTTCGGGTCGCCCGGCGCCAGCTCTCCATTCCGGATCGCCTCCGCCACCGTGTCCTCGAGGTAGGTCCACGGCCGCTCGTAGGTGTCCCAGAAGGCCCGCTGCCGCGCCGCGTCGACATGACGGTGAAAGTCCCCGAGCAACCGGCTGAGATCCGTCCGTTCGGCGCCGTACAGCACCGTCGCGAAGGCCACCAGCTTCTCGCGGATCGTCTCGCCCGCCTCCACCGACCGTACGAGCTCGCCCTGCGAACGGCCGAACCGGTCCCGCATCATTTCGACGAAGAGATCTTCCTTGTGCTGGAAGTGGTGGTACAGCGTCGCCTTCGTGATGCCTGCCTCCGAGGCGATCCGCTGCATGGACACGCCGGAGTACCCGGATTCCGCGAACAGCCGGAACGCCGCATCGAGGATGCGCTCCCGCCCTCCTGCCGGCGGCTGGCCCGTTTGGTCCGCCTCTGTCGTCACCCGCTGTCCCACGTTCGCTTCTCCGATGCTGGCCCATTTGACGCGATTACTCGCGGTAAGTATAGTTGCCAGTCGCGACCCGACCAACCGTTCGGTCGGGAGACCGGAACACCCGTTCACACCACATCAGGAGTCACATCGTGGCACGTAGCGCACCAGCCGGATCGGTCGATACCGGCCATCATGACGACGGCCCACAATACCTCCCCCACGAACAGATCATCAGCGTCATGTTCGGGATCATGGCCGGCACCTTCCTCGCGGCGCTGGACCAGTCCATCGTCGGCGTCGCCCTGCCACGCATCACCAGCGACCTTGGCGGGCTGGAGCACCTTTCGTGGGTCGTCACTGCCTACCTGCTGACGTCTACCGCCTCGACGCCGCTCTGGGGCAAGATCTCCGACCTGTATGGCCGGAAGCGCATCTACCAGCTCGCGATCATCATCTTCCTCGTCGGCTCCGCGCTCTGCGGTCTCTCGCAGAACATGCCGCAGCTGATCATCTTCCGCGCCATCCAGGGTATCGGCGGCGGTGGTCTCATGGCGATCGGCCTCGCGATCATCGGCGACATCATCCCGCCGCGTGACCGCGGCCGCTACCAGGGCTACTTCGGCGCCGTCTTCGGCGTGTCCGCCGTGGCTGGTCCGCTGATAGGTGGCTGGCTCACCGACGTCATCAGCTGGCACTGGATCTTCTACATCAACGTCCCGATCGGCGCCGCGGCGCTGGCCATCATCTCGGCGCGACTGAACCTCCGGCTGGTCCGCCGCCAGCACGTCATCGATTACACCGGCGCGACGCTCGTCGTGGCCGCCGTCTCCGCGCTGCTGCTCTACCTGAACTGGGCCGGTGGCAACTGGGGCTGGACCGACGCCCGATCGCTCGCGCTCGTGGGCGCCTCGATCGTCCTGACGGCCATCTTCATCGCTGTCGAGATGCGCGCCGTCGAGCCGATCCTCCCGATGCGGCTCTTCCGCAACGACATCTTCTCGATCAGCAACGCCTTCGGCTTCATCTCCGGCCTCGCGATGTTCGGCGGCATCATCTTCCTGCCGCTCTACTTCCAGGGCACGCTCGGCATGAGCCCGACGCGCTCGGGCCTCGCGATGCTGCCGATGGTGGTCGGCATCTT
>DATGPC010000362.1:0-2201 GCA_035305265.1 Thermomicrobiales bacterium
TGGGGATCTCACGCCCGCCGATCGCGAGTTCCGGCTCGAGGTCGAACGGGCGGTGCGCCCTTTCCGCGCGGATCCCGCCATCTCGGCGGTCTACACGTGGGGAACGACGAGCAACGAGACCCTGAACGAAATCCTGATCTCTGACGATGGGACGCGGAGCATCGCCGTGATCGTCCTCGCGGATGACGACGTGACCGCGACGGAGGCCATGGATCACCTGGACGGCACGCTGGTGGAGACCCGCCTGGATGCCCATGTCGGCGGCTGGCCTGCGACGACCAGCGCCTTTCTCGAGGTCGCCAAGAGCGACCTCCTCCGCGCGGAGCTCCTCTCGCTCCCGGTCACACTGGCGCTCCTGCTGGTCATCTTCGGCGGCGTCCTCGCGGCAGGGCTCCCGATTGCGCTCGCGGTTCTGACGATGATCTCGACCTTCGCGGTCATGTATGCCCTTTCGACCGTCACGCTCGTCAGCACCTTCGCCATCAACGCCGTGACGATGCTCGGGCTGGCGGTGAGCATCGACTATGCCTTGATCATGGTGAGCCGGTTCAGGGAGGAGCTGGCGCACCACCCGATCAACGTCGCCGTGACCCGTACGATGACGACTGCTGGCCGCGCCGTGATCGTCGCCGGCAGTACCGTCGCGATCGGGCTGACCGGCCTGATGCTCTTCCGTGTGCCGGCTGCCATCTCCACCGGGTTGATCGGCGCCTTCGTCATCGTCTGCGCGGTGGTCCTGGCGTTGACAGCGCTCCCGGCGATCTTCGTCCTCTTTGGCCAGCGCATCGGTTCCCGGCGAACATCGAGGGTATCCGTCCCGCGTTGGCCCAAACGAGCATGGGATCGCGTCAGGACCCTGCGTCGCCGGTTCCCGTTCGCGACCGTGATCATCTGCGGTGGCGTCCTCATCGCGCTTGCCATCCCCGCACGGCACATGGAGGTGTCCTCGCCCACGATCAGCAGCCTCCCACCCGGCACCGAGGCGCGCGTGGTTGCCGAAACGATCTCCGAGTCGTTCCCTCACGCGTCTATCTCGCCGATCGCGATCGTTGTGCAGCCGACCTCCGGGACGATGTATGACGCGGTGAATCTCGAACGGATGCAGCGGCTTGTCAGAGGCCTGGAAGCCCATGAGGACATCGACCGCGCCGAGAGCATCTGGTCGCTATTGCCGGGCGCGATGACGCCGAACGCGTATTCGACGAGCCTGCTGCTGGAGCCAGAGCTGGCCCGCGTGTCCACGCCGTACATCACTCCACGGGCGGCGCTCATCAACCTCGTGGTCGAGAGCAACCTGACGATGGACGAGCAGCGCGAGCTCGTCCGGGAGCTTCGGGAAGACATGACAGCCCTCACCGGCGGCGAGCTGACCTTCCTTGTCGGCGGCGAGCTTGGTATGGACGTGGATGTCATCACCTTCGCGACCGAGCAGATTCCCGCAGTGGTGATCTACATCCTCGTCCTCACGTGGCTGGCGTTGTTCGTCCAGCTGCGATCGTGGTTCCTGCCATTCAAGGCAACCGCATTGAACCTGCTCTCGATCGGGGCATCGTTCGGCGCGCTCGTCTGGATTTTCCAGGACGGCCATCTGGAAGGCATCCTCCGATTCGAGCCAACCGGCACGACGATCGTGCTGATTCCGGTGCTGATGTTCTGCTTCCTCTTCGGCCTCAGCATGGATTTCGAGGTCATCATCCTGTCACGCATCCGGGAGAGCTGGCTCGACACCGGCGACAACGATGCCGCGATCGAGCATGGTCTTCAGCGCACCTCCGGCATCATCACCTCATCGGCGATCGTTATGCTCGCGGTGTTCGCCGCCTTCAGCACGAGCGACCTGCAGGTGATCAAGACGCTGGGAGTTGGCCTGTCCATCGCGATCGTGCTCGACGCGACTGTGATTCGCATGCTGCTGCTCCCGGCAACGATGCAGCTCATGGGCCAATGGAACTGGTACGGACCGTCGCGCCGGGCCACGGCTGATGCGACACTGTCGCGAGAGCATTCAGTCAGGTAACCCCGAACGCCCGGGGATGCCACGCAAGGAGCGACCATGCCCGAAACACCTCCCATTTCCCCCTCCCCCGTCAGCATCGAGGAAATCGCCGACCGGCTGATCCCCTCCGACGCGCGCATCTCTCCCGACGGCCGTCATGTCGCGTTTTCCGTCTCGATGCGCGGCCGGAAGGACGATCGTTTCG
>DATGPC010000363.1:0-7499 GCA_035305265.1 Thermomicrobiales bacterium
GACTTTTCGAGGCAGATGCCGGGTGTGTCCGGCCCGGTGCGGAAGATCGTGCAGGTCTACGAGACGGACCGGTTCGGGCCGAACGGAACCGATGAGAGCAGCATCGCGACGGCACGGGCCGCGTGGCAGGAGCTGAGACGGAAGGCCATGCGACTTATCGTCCGGATCCGTCGACGCGCGACGCGATAGCGACACAGGAGCAGGGAAGTGGCGGGAACGGTGCTGGTCTGTGGCGCAATCAATACGGACCTCGTGGCCTATGTCGATCGGGCGCCCGAAGCCGGCGAGACGATCACGGGTCGGTCTTTCGAGATGCATGGTGGCGGCAAGGGCGCGAACCAGGCGGTTGCAGCCGCCCGGTCAGGCGCAACGGCGTGCATGTTGGGCGGCGTGGGCCGGGACGATTTCGGAGACGCGAGACGAGCCGGGCTCGCGGCGGAAGGGATCGACACGACGCGGATCCAGGTCTTCGATGACGTCTCGTCGGGTGTCGCGCTCATCACCGTTGAGGCCTCCGGAGAGAACCGCATCTCGTATATCCCTGCGGCGACACTTGCGGTGACGCCGGAGCATGCGCGGGAGACGGTCGAGTCCGTGCGGCCGGCTCTCGTCCTCTCGGCCAACGAGCTGTCACTTGCCTGCCATCAGGCCGTATTCGGATGGGCGAACGAAAACGACGTGCCGGTCGTGTTCAACGTTGCACCGTATTCCGACGAGGCGAGGGAACTCTTGCCGATGGTTGACACACTGGTCGTCAACCGCGGAGAAGCCCGCGCGCTGCTCGATGAAGATGACGAAAACTGTCCCGCTGAAGAGCTTGGCAGGGGATTGGTGAGCCTCGGTGCGACTCGGGTTGTGGTCACGCTCGGTGAGGACGGCGTGCTGGGCATCTCGGGCGATGAGCTCGTCCATGTGGCGGGCGCGAACGTCCACGCCGTCGACACGACGGGTGCTGGAGATACGTTCTGTGGAGCGTTCGCGGCCCGGTTGAACGAGGGCGCTTCATTCGAGGAAGCACTTCAGTACGGGAATGTCGCCGGGGCCCTTTCCGTCACGAAACATGGAGCGCAGCCGTCGATCCCCACGAGGACTGAGGTGGAGCGCATGCGCTCCGGTTCCTGACCCGCAATGAGAAAACATGAGAACCGCCGGAGCAAACGCTCCGGCGGTTCTCATCTGGCGGAAGGGGAGGGATTCGAACCCTCGAGAGGTGTTACCCCCTACACGATTTCCAATCGTGCGCACTAGGCCAGACTATGCGACCCTTCCGTGTCCGTATGGTTCCGCGGGATCCGCGGCGGAGAGGGCGGGATTCGAACCCGCGGTGCCTTTGACAGCACACTGCTTTTCGAGAGCAGCACCTTAAACCACTCGGACACCTCTCCGCGCGAGATTATAACAGCCTCTGAAGACATTGTCATGGCGTTCAGGGGGCCCGCACCGCAGCCTCGGTGATCGTCACGGCGCGGCGCTCGCCGTCGATGCGCGCCGCAACGCCGAGCGGCATCGTGAGCTGGGGCGAGGTATGCCCGAAGTCCATGTTCGCGACCACCGGGAAGGGGAATGGGCCGGTACGCTCGGAGACGATGTCAATGAACAGCGCCTGGTCCCTGGCGCTCATGCCATAGGGGCGAGCGACGAGCAGCCCCGCGATCTCGCCGAACACACCCATGTTCTGGAGGTCCATGAGCAGCGCGTCCGCGTCAGCGGGGCCGGAGCAATCCTCGGACGTTTCCAGGAACAGGATGGCTCCGCGCATGTCGGGCCAATAAGGCGTCCCGCGTAGGTGCTGAAGGCTTTCAAGACAGCCTCCGACAAGGTGGCCGGTCGCCGTCCCTTGCCGCACCCATCGCCAGCCGGTTGCGGCCTGGTGAACCCTGCGTCGCTTCATGTCTTCGCCGGTCTCCCAATCGAGGAATTCATCGGTCCACTCCTCGGCCGCTGGCAAGTCGCCGATCGGCGTAGGGCGGGTGAGGGCCTGCAGGGCAGAGAGGCGAGACAACTCGGGCATGCCAGGATATTCCGCCCAGTCCGTGAGCAGCGAAGGGCCGTTGAATGTGACCAGACTGGTTTGGGCCCAGATCGCGTTCGTCAGCACGGTTATATCCGAGGAACCCATGAACACCTTGGGGTTGCCGGAGATCAGGTCCCAGTCGAGGAGAGGTAGGAGGTGGTTGCTGTGGTTTCCGCCGATCGTGCAGAGTATCCCGGCTACCTCAGGATCGGCGAACATTGCGTGCAGGTCATCGGTGCGGTTCTGTGCCGTATCCGAAACGTGACCACCGTTGTTGAAGGCGTGCGGCCCAACCTTGACCCGGAAGCCGAGATGCTCGAGGGCCGCAATACCCCGCTTCGCCCGTGGCACGAATGAGTCGCCGCCGAACCATGACGGGCTGACGATACCGATGGTGTCTCCGGGGCGAAGGGCTCTCGGTTTGATAAGGGTCATGGACGACCTCCTGCACACGTAGGGAAACGAGAAAGCCGCTCCCTAAGGAGCGGCTTTCGTTTACGTGGTATGCCCGGGAGGATTCGAACCTCCGGCCTTTGGGTCCGCAACCCAACGCTCTATCCCCTGAGCTACGGGCACGCGTTCAGTGGCGCGACGAAGAGTATAGACGCTTTTGCCGACTTTGACAAACCGCGTCCGGGCCGTCACTTGCACTGGCGGAGAGGGAGGGATTCGAACCCTCGATAGAGGTATAAGCCCCTATACTCGCTTAGCAGGCGAGCGCCTTCAACCGCTCGGCCACCTCCCCAGTTGCGGCGCAAGTCTACCAGATGCGACCCGTATTCTTCCACTGCGTTCGAGATCCGTTTTCCGTGCAGGCCCGATACCGTATGCGGTAAACTCGTCGGCGGAGAGGTGCCAGAGTGGACGATTGGAGCGGTCTTGAAAACCGTCGAGGTGTCACAGCCTCCGCGGGTTCGAATCCCGCCCTCTCCGCCACACACGACAAATGCTCCGGTCTGGAAAGGCCGGAGCATTTGTGTATCTAGCGCGCGCGTTCGCCCTTCGCCGCCTTCTCGACGATCTCCCGGACCCGGGCGCTGCGTGTCTCGGGTCGTTTTGCGTCGAACACCCACTGCAGCATTTCGCGTCGTGACGATGGTGGAAACGCGTTGAAGTTCGCCTCTGCCGACGGTTGCGATGCGAGGGCCTCGGACAGGTCCTCCGGCACCTTGAGCGCCGTGGCATCGTCGAAGCGAGTCCAGGAGCCATTAGCCTTCGCCCGTTCGATGACAGCCAGCCCCATAGGCGTCATGCGCCCTGCTTGGATGAGGCGCTCGACGCGCTCCTTGTTCACTTGTGACCAGCCGCTGTTCGGCTTCCGCGGCGTGACGAGCAGGGTTGTGCGTTCGTCGTCCAGCTTGCGGCGGGTACTGTCGATCCACCCGAAGCAGAGTGCCTCCTCGACAATCTCTTCGTACGGGATGTATCGCTCGCTTGTTCCCTTCCGGTAGGTCACCAGGAGGATTCCTTCCTTCTGCTGGTGATGTTCCGCGAGCCAGGCTCGCCATTCCTCTCGGGACCCGACTTCCACCATTTCAGGTGTTCGAGGCATGCGACCTTCCTCCAATCGTGGTGGGAGAAACCAGGGGCCCGGGACGCATGCGTCCCGGGCCCCTGATGACGTGGGATCAGCCCTCGATCTGGTGCGCCGACGGGCCGAACGGCGGTTGCTTGCCGATCGTGTCCCGGCCGCCGAAGTAGGGGCGGAGCACCTCCGGAATCTCGATGGTGCCGTCTTCGCGCTGGTAGTTCTCCATGATCGCGATGATGATCCGGGGAATAGCCAGCCCCGAGCCGTTCAGCGTATTGAGGAACTGCGGGCGTCCCCCGGCCGGACGGTACTTCAGGTTGGCTCGCCGCGCCTGGAAGTCCCGGAAGTTCGAGCACGACGAAATCTCGAGCCACTCGCCGCTGCCGGGCGCCCACGTCTCGATGTCGAATGTATGCGCCGAGCTGAAGGTCATGTCTCCGGTCGAGAGGTCCAGGATCCGGTACCGGAGTCCAAGCTGGTTCACGATGTAGAGCGCCTCGTCCATGAGGCGCTTCAGCTCGGTGTCCGATTCCTCTGGCTTCACGAACTTGACCAGCTCGACCTTCCAGAACTCATAGACCCGCTTGATCCCGCGAACATCGCGTCCGGCCGAGATTTGCTCTCTCCGGAAGCAAGGCGTTGCCGCGACGTGGTAGATCGGTAACATGCTCTCGTCGAGGATTTCGTCGCGGTACAGGTTCGTAACTGGAACCTCGGCGGTGGGGATGAGCCACCGGTCCTCTTCAGCGTCGCGGAAGAGGGTGTCAGCGAACTTCGGGAGGTTGCCTGTCCCGACGAGCATCTCGCCCAGCACCTGGTAGGGCGGGGCAACTTCGCTGTACCCGTGGCGGGTGGTGTGGACGTCGAGCATCCACTGGACCAGTGCCCGCTGGAGCTTCGCCCCATCGCCGCGCAGGACATAGCCGCGCGTGCCGGCCACTTTCACCCCACGCTCGAAGTCGATGATCCCCAATTCCTCGGCGAGGTCCCAGTGCGGCTTGGGTTCGAAATCGAACTCCCTCTCGGGTCCCTGGGTGTCTCGGACGACGTTGGCCGTTTCGTCCAGTCCGACCGGCACATCCTCGTCCGGCAGGTTGGGAACGTTGAGCATGAGGTCCTGAAGCTCAGCGTCCGTCTTCCGGACCTCCGCGTCCAGCTCCGCGATCTTGTCGCCCAGGCCCTGCATCTCAGCGATCAGGCGCTGCCGTTCTTCAGGGTCCTTCGTCTTGCCGACCAGCTTCGAGCCTGCGTTGCGCTCGGCCTTGATGCGCTCGACCTCGGTGATCATGCTCCGGCGGCGCTCATCGAGCTCGAGGATCCGATCGACAGGAACATCGACGCCCTTGGTGGCGATGCGTCTGCTGAATTCGTCTGGGTTCTCTCGAATAACCTTGATATCCAACATCGTCGTTGCCTTTCATCGTGAATTCATGCTGGCACAAGAGTGCCCGGTGTCGGTGAAACGGACAAGTGGAAATGCCCCGCCAGATCGCTCCGCAGGCCGGTCATGAAGACACTGATTTGGCCAATGCGATCAGGCGGGGACGGGAGATTGCTCGTCGGAGGAGGATGGCCACCGGGCCGGCAGCTCGATTTGGGGCAGGAATTTCTGCCATTCCCGATGCATCGCCGTATCGAGTCGCCGCTCGATGCAATAGTACGCACCGGCGCGTGGCTCGAGAGGCTGCTTGCGAAGTGACATGCGCGCCTCGGCGATGCTCTTGCCGCCCTTGCGATGGTTGCAGGGCCTGCAGGCCGCAACGACGTTATCCCACGTGTGGAGACCGCCACGCGAACGCGGAATGACGTGATCGATCGTCAGGTCATTCCCGCGATGCCCGCAGTACTGGCAGGTATGCCGGTCGCGGATCAGGATCTCGCGGCGCGTCAGTTTCACCCGCGGTCGGGGGCGGCGAATGAAGTAGGTCAGCCGGATGACCGTGGGAGCGGGGTAGATGTCGCGGGACGTGCTGATGCCCACAACATTTTGCTCGAGGATCTCCGCCTTGCCGCTGAACACGAGCACAAGGGCGCGGCGGACATTGCAAATGTTGAGCGGCTCGTAGTTCTGATTCAGAACCAATACGGCGTTGTTCACCCTGCCGATACCTCTCGGTTCAGGATTGCCGCGGTTTGCCTTCGCACCAGGTACCGGATGCAACCGTCTGCGAATAACCTGCGAAAATACTAGCATCGGGAACGACGTCTGAACAATTCGGATTCGACAAGACACTGTTAAACACACAGCCCCGTGCCCTCTGCGGCACGGGGCTGTTGGAAATAATCGAACTAATCCGCTGCGACGGCGTGCGGTTCCAGCATCGGTCTCAGGTATTGACCGGTGTAGGATGCCGGGTTCGCCGCCACGTCTTCCGGCGTCCCTTCGGCGATGATCTCACCACCGCCCGAGCCGCCTTCCGGCCCGAGGTCGATGATCCAGTCTGCCGACTTGATGATGTCGAGGTTGTGCTCGATTACCAGCACGGTATTCCCGCTATCGGTCAGTCGCTGCAGGACCTCCAGCAGTCGCTCGATGTCGGCAAAGTGAAGGCCGGTGGTCGGCTCGTCGAGAATGTACATCGTCTTGCCGGTCGAGCGGCGGGAGAGCTCGCTCGCGAGCTTCACGCGCTGGGCCTCGCCGCCCGAGAGCTGCGTGGCCGGTTGGCCGATCTTCACGTAGCCGAGCCCGACGTCGTTCAGCGTCACGAGCTTGTTGCGGATCTTCGGCACGTTCTGGAAGAAGTCGAGCGCCTCCTCGACGTTCATATCGAGCACATCCGCGATCGACTTGCCCTTGTAGAGAATCTCCAGTGCCTCGCGGTTGTAGCGCGCGCCCTGGCAGACCTCGCATGGTACGAAGACGTCCGGCAGGAAGTTCATCTCGATCTGGATGATTCCTTCGCCGGCGCATGCCTCGCAGCGACCGCCCTTTACGTTGAACGAGAATCGACCGGCCTTGTAGCCGCGTGTCTTCGCCTCCGGCATGGACGCGAAGAGCTCGCGGATGTGCGTGAATACGCCGCTATAGGTCGCCGGGTTCGAGCGTGGCGTGCGGCCGATCGGGCTCTGGTCGATCTCGATCACCTTGTCGAGGTGTTCGATGCCCTCGAGTGCATCGTGCTCACCCGGCTTCACCTTCGCGTTGTGGAGCTCCTGGGCCAGCCGCCGGTACAGCGTGTCGGTGATGAGTGAGCTCTTGCCCGAGCCCGACACACCGGTGATGCAGGTAAACGTGCCCAGCGGGAACTCGACCGTGACATCTCTCAGGTTGTTCTCCCTGGCACCGACCAGCCGCAGCGTGTGGCCGTTGCCCTCGCGCCGTTGGGCAGGTATCGGGATCGATCGCCGCCCGCTGAGATACTGTCCCGTGAGCGACTCCTCGGATCGCTCGATCACATCGACGGGGCCTTCCGCCACAAGTCGACCGCCATGCTCGCCCGCGCCGGGACCGATGTCTACGATCCAGTCGGCCGCGCGCATGGTGTCCTCATCGTGCTCGACGACCAGGAGCGTATTGCCGAGGTCTCGCAGTCGCTCGAGCGTCCGGATCAGGCGATTGTTGTCACGCTGGTGCAGCCCGATGCTCGGCTCGTCGAGGATGTAGAGCACACCCATCAGGCTCGAGCCGATCTGCGTTGCCAGGCGAATGCGTTGCGCCTCCCCCCCGGAGAGCGTGTTGGCGGCCCGGTCGAGCGAGAGGTAGTCGAGTCCGACGTCGACCAGGAACCCGAGGCGCTCCCGGATCTCCTTGAGAATCTGCCGGGCGATGGTGTACTCACGCTTGGTCAACGGGGCGCTCGGATCCTCATCGGGATCGTCGCTCAGCTCGGTGAACCAGGAGAGCGCGACGCGGATCGGCAGCCGGGTGAGGTCGATGATCGACTTGCCCTGGATCAGGACCGAGAGCACCTCCGGCTTCAGACGCGCCCCCTTGCAGACCGAGCATGGACGGGC
>DATGPC010000364.1:0-14706 GCA_035305265.1 Thermomicrobiales bacterium
CAAGGCCCTTCACGCTGAAGGGATCGAAGTGATCCTGGACGTGGTTTACAACCACACCTGCGAGGGCAACCACCTCGGCCCGACGCTCTCATTCAAGGGCATCGATAACCGGAGCTATTATCGACTCGTCCAGGACGATCCATCCCTGTACGAAGACTTCACCGGCACCGGGAATACGGTCAATGCCAGTCATCCGCAGGTGTTGACGATGATCCTCGACAGTCTGCGGTACTGGGTGACGGAAATGCATGTCGATGGATTCCGGTTCGACCTGGCTGTCACACTTGGTCGGGAGAATCCTGAGTTCGACCCGACAGGCGGGTTCTTCGATGCCATCCATCAGGATCCCGTCCTCTCCCAGGTGAAGCTCATCGCCGAACCGTGGGACATCGGGCCAGACGGTTATCAGGTCGGCAACTTCCCGACGCTCTGGTCGGAGTGGAACGACAAGTTCCGGGATGACGTGAGGACGTTCTGGCAGACGACGCAGCCGATACTTCCCGCCATGGGCTTCCGCCTCACCGGCTCGGCTGACTTCTACGAGGACAGCGGTCGCCGGCCGAATGCGAGTGTCAACTTCATCGTGGCCCACGACGGCTATTCGCTCCATGACCTCGTCTCGTACACGCAGAAGCACAATGAAGCGAACCTCGAGGACAACCGCGACGGCCACGACCACAATATTTCGGCGAACTACGGGCACGAGGGGCCGACCGACGATCCCGAGATCAATGCCCTTCGCGAACGCCAGAAGCGCAACATGCTGGCGACGATGCTGGTCTCGCAGGGCGTGCCGATGATCTGCGGCGGCGACGAGCTCGGACGGACCCAGAACGGGAACAACAACGCCTACGCGCAGGATAACGAGATTTCCTGGTACGACTGGGACCTGGGCGATGACCAAAAGAACCTGATCGAGTTCACGCGGAACACGATCGCCCTGCGCCGGGCGAACCCGGCGTTGCGACGCCGGCTCTTCTTCAAGGGACTCCCACAGAAGCCGGGCGGATTCAAGGACGTGACGTGGCTGCATCCGGAGGGATGGGAGTTCACGGATAACGACTGGTCCAACCCGGGTCTGCGTACCATCGGTGCGCGGATCGCCGGCGACGCGATCGAGGAGATCGATGAGGAAGGCAACCCGCTTCGTCCCGCGTCGCTCCTGCTCATTTTCCATGCCGGAGAGGACGAGGTGGAATTCATGCTGCCGGCCGTTGAGCGAAGCCAGGAATTGAGCCACTGGTCCGCCCTGCTCTCGACCGACGCTCCTGACGGGTGTATCGATCTCACCGTGCCTGCCCGTACCTCCATCACGGTGCCTGGCCGGACAGTCATGGTTTTCATCCCGACCTCCCAACTACCACCCGAGGATCAGGAGTCCTGATCGGGACCCGCTGCAACGCAAAGACACAACAGACGACCCCGGCCGGAAGATCTTCCGGCCGGGGTCGTCTGTTGTTTGATCAATTCGATCAAGGTGCGCTCTGGGGAATCGACCGTTTAGTCGATGTGGGTCTTTCCGCTCGCGGCTCGCTCGGTCGGGATCAGCGACAGCAACTGGCGCAGGCGCTCGGCCTGCAGTGGCGTCATCTCACCCAGCAGTGACGCCAGCCGGTTTTGGTATGCATCCCCGACGTCCTCGAGCAGGCCATAGCCCTCCGGCGTCAGGCGCGCCAGGACCATCCGCCGATCGTCCGGATGCGCTTCCCTCGTTGCCCAGCCATGCCGGGCAAGGATATCGACATAGAGCGTCGCCGTGCGCCGGGCGACGGAGAGCCGTCGCGCCAGCTCGGACGGCGCAATCCCTGTCTCGCCGACTTCGGCCAGCTCTACCAATGCGCCATATGCGCCAGCCGTCAGGTCCAGATCGGCAAGCGCATCGGTCGCCGCGCGATCCAACGCTCCGGCAGTGCGGATCAGATGCATGAACGCGTGGAACCGTACGCTATCGTCAGATTCCCCGGCCGTCGCCTCGTGGGAAGGAATTTCTTCCATCAAGAGCCACCCGGGATGAACGGCTGATCTTGTCAGTCCCGTAGCCATTCGTTAACACCAGCCTTTTGGCCCCAACGATGCGCGCTCAATCGGCGACACATCCCCGGTTGACCTCGGGTACCCGACTTGCTGCCGTCGATTCGCTGGGAGAAAGCGCTCTGCCGGCCGGCAAGCGGATACATTGGTTCTGTCTACTAGTTTACGAGGGAGAGAGCGGCGAGTGAGCCGGGTAAACCACGCAACCCGGCCAGCCGCGTGTAGGGATTTTCCTCACCTTTGGTTCGGGCTCAGGCTTACACCTGGAACGTGTCCTCGCCCAGTAATCCCGCCCGGAGTGCATACCGGACCAGCTCCGCGCGATTCGTCAGCCCCAGCTTCTGCATCGCGCGATGGCGGTAGGTTTCGACGGTCTTCGGCGACAGCGACAGGAACTCGCTCGCCTGCTGCGCGGTGTACCCCTCTGCCGTGAACTTCACGACCTCGCGTTCACGGTCGCTGAGCACTTCGACGAGATCCGCCTCGTCGCCGGACGTCACCCGTCCAAGATACCCCTTGAGCAACGTCTTGGTGGCAGCCGGGTCGAGGAAGACCTCTCCGCGAGACACGGTCCTGATCGCGTTGAGCAGGTCGGTATGCGCGCTGGCCTTCCGGACGTACCCGGAACCGCCGGCCTCGAGAACGGGCAGCAGGTAGCGCTCCTCTGCATGCACGGTGAGCACGAGCACTCGCGTGCCGAGGCGCAACGCATTCACCTGGCGAATGACATCCATGCCACCGCCCGGCATCGACAGGTCGGTCACCAGAACGGTCGGCTGCAACTCCCGGACGCCTTCGATCGCCGAAGGACCATCCTCTGCCTCACCGATCACCTTCATGTCCGATTGTGCATCGAGAAGGGCCTTCAACCCGGCACGGACCACACCGTGGTCGTCCGCAAGAAGCACTGTGATGACATCCGGTTGATGTTCGGGATTCCTGGCCACAACTACCTCAATCTGCTCGTTCAATCTGGTGCTCCGGCTCGCACTCGGGGAGCGGGATACGCGCGGTTACCCGGGTGCCGGGATTCCGTCCACCATCGACATTTAGCGTACCACCAACGAGCTCGACGCGTTCGGCCATTCCGAACAGCCCGAGCCCCATGCCCCGGCCGTCACCCGTCCGTGGGCTTTCAGGATCGAACCCGACCCCGTCATCCTCGATGACGAGTGTCACGGCATCACCGTCACGCATGATCGATCCCTCTACCCGGGTCGCCTTGGCATGCTTCCACGTGTTGGTCAGCGCCTCTTGGGCCACCCGGTAGAGCACCAGCTCCACCGCGGGATCCACCCGGCCACGGAAGTCCGACATCCGGATCTCCACCGGGATCCCCATCTTCTCCGACATCCGGGCCGCGACGTCATCCAGGGCCGCCCGAAGGCCGAGATCATCCAATGCCGGTGGTCTCAGCTCGTGTCCGAGGCGCCGGACGCTCTCCATGGCCTCCGACATCATCTCGCCCATCTCTTCCGCGGACTGGCGCACCTCCGGGTGTGGTGACGATGAGAGCGCGCTCACCCGCAGCAACTGCGCGAACAGGACCTGCGCCGTATCGTCATGCAGTTCCCTCGCGATGCGTTTGCGCTCATCTTCCTGGGCGCCGATGACGCGATCGGCAAGCTGGCGGATGTGCTCCCGGTCCTGCTCGATCACATCCAGAGCCCGGTTGAACGACTCGCCAAACCGCTCCAGCTGCGGGTCACGGAAGACCGTCGGATCCGTTCGAGCCGAATAGTCCCCGTGCCGGACCGCGTCAGCGACCCGCTCCAGATTTTCCAGTGGCTCGAAGGCGGCTTTCAGGATCCAGTAGTTGAGCAGCACGCTCAGCAGGACGCCAATGCCGGCGAACACCAGCATCAACCACGCCTGGTTTTCCAACGCGCCTCGCCGAACGAGGTATACGGTGAACCAGGTCCCGGCAATCGCGCCAAACACCACGATAGCGGCGTTCGCGATCAGAGCCTTCCACACGATCGGGAGCGCCAGCAGCTGCTGGGCGACGCGCTGCAGGTGCGGTCGGGAGGTGTCGGTAGTTGGGGGAATTGTTGTCGTCATGTGCCATGGCCCGTTTCGTGGTGACGTTTCAACGGTGCGAATGCCCGCCAAACCTGTGTGTGGCGTAATCTTGGTACACTTGCCAGCGTTTTGCACCGTCATGAAGGAGGTTTCGCATGGCATCCAACTCATCGTTCGATATCGTATCGAAATTCGACCGGCAGGAACTGAAGAACGCGATCGACCAGGCAGAGCGCGAGATCCGGACTCGCTACGATCTCAAGGACACCAAGACGGAGATCGAGCTCGAGGACGACAAGATCACCATCACGACCGCCAGCGACTACTCGCTCCAGGCCGTCAAGGACACGCTCGAATCCAAGCTCGTGAGCCGCAAGCTCTCGCTCAAGATCCTCGACTACCAGGATGAGGAAGAGGCGGCTGGCGCTCGCAAGCGCCAGGTGATCAAGCTCAAGGAAGGCGTGCCCGACGACATCGCCAAGAAGATCTCGAAGCAGATTCGTGACGAGTTCAAGAAGGTCACGCCCCAAATCCAGGGCGACCTGGTCCGCGTGCAGTCCAAGAGCCGCGACGACCTCCAGGCGGTCATCCAGATGCTCAAGCAGGCCGATTACCCGGTCGCGCTCCAGTTCGTCAACTACCGCTAGACGCACGAACCATTACGCGATGAAGAGACGAGGACGGCTAATCGCCGTCCTCTCCCGTTTTCAGCTCCGGCAGGTGCTGGACAACACGCTCCAGCAGCTCACTCTCCAGCGGTGAGCCGGTCGGGAAGATCTGCACCGGCTCCTTCGGCTTCCGCGGCCACACGCGCTGGAACATCACCCACTGCTCCAACCCGGCATCGATCCCGTCCTCGAGAATCGGCACCAGCCGCTCCATCCCCTTCCGGACATCAGCCTGGACGTCCTTGGTCCGCTCGACGTCCATGGCCGGGTAGATCCGGAGCTGGTGACCGTGCCGGGTCCGCCGCGTCATGACCGGGATGATTGCCGCGCCCGTGTCGCGCGCGATCCGGACCGGTCCTGGTGGAAGGGTCGTCTTCTCGCCGAAGAACTCCACCTCGACGCCGTTCTCGAAGAAGTCCCGATCACCGACGATGACGGCAAACTCGCCCCGCCGCAACGCCCGGATCACCTTCCGCACGCCGGACGGCGTCGGCTCGACAAGCGTGCTGCCCCGGGCCGCTCGCAACCATGTCACGCCATCGAAGATGAATCGCGACGTCGTTCTCCCCGTCACCACGGTCAACGGATACCCGCGTGCCTGCAAGGCTTGCCCGATGAAGTCGAAGCAGCCCACATGGGCGGACACGAAAATGATCCCTCGCCCGGACCGATGGATCCGCTCCACCTCGCTCCAGTCACCTGTCACGACATACGTGGCGCGATGCAGGTATCGCCGCGAGCGTCGAGGCAGCGTGAGCAAGTCCATGAAATTGATGGCGTTGGTGATGAAGATATTCCGCGTCAGGTCCCGGACCTCGCCGTCGTTCTCGTCCTTGCCAAGCACCTGGCGAACGTTACTCTCGACGTTCCGGCGATACGTGTGCGACACCCGGTAGAAGATAGACCCAATCCGCGCGGCCATATAGTTCCGGATCGGCGTCGGTACGAGGATCATCACCCACGACATGACACTCGCGATCGTGGTCGCAAGTCGGTACCGGAACTCGTCCCGTTCTTCACTCTGGAATTTGGTGGGCCTGTCCTTCGTCGTCGAAGCAGCCAAGTCTCGTCCATTTCCCGGCCGCGCAGTACATCCGCGGCGATCTCGTTAGCAGAATCCAGGAGGCGTGCCGTACTCGTGCGCGCTACGCGGCACCGTCACGTTTCCGGCGGTCCATCTCGCGCATCATGGGGATGCCGTCCCAGATGACCGGCAGGCCGCGAATGACGGTGAGCGCCACAGCGCCCCATACCAGCGCCCAGCCAAACCACCGGAAGGCATCCACGCCATAGAGCGATCCGATGAACGTGTCGGTCGTGTCGCGGTGCTCCCAGGCCTGGAGACCGGCAAGGAAGACGAATCCGGCCGCTTTCGCGTACCCGAAGAAGCCTCGCATGAAGCGCCCCGCCGTCAACCACTGCGTCAGCGGCGAGCGCATCATGTTCTTCTCGCCGAAGGCGGTCATGCCCTCGGTAAGGGAAAGAGATCGAAGCCCATCGACGATGAACCCGCGACTGAGCACCAGCAACGGTACCCAGATCGGGATCAGGTCGAGGTCGGCGAAGATGACCCACAGCGCATTCTCGACGATCCGGTCGCCGGCAATATCGAAGACCGCGCCGAACGTGGAAGTCGTGCCCTGCTTCCGGGCCACCCAGCCGTCCAGCCCATCGCCGGCGAACACGATCATCAGCAAGAGCATGCACGCCGCGATGACCGTCACGCTCCCGTGGTACAGGAGCCAGATCACCACAAAAAGCAGGACCAGACGACCGATCGTTATTGCGTTAGCCATGATCGGCCACCCGAACTCGCCGACTCACCAGCCTCAATCCCCTGATTTGTCGCAGGCCAGCGCCTGTCGTCATTGGCAAGGAGTGTAGCACGGTCCCCCGACGGCTCAGCCTTGTTCCGAGCCGCCGAACGCGCCGGCAATCATCCCCGGATCGTCGGTGCAGATGCCGATCGCACCCCATTCCACGAGCTGTCTTGCGCGATCGGCATCGTTGACCGTCCACGGCCAGAACGCCACGCCCCGTTCGTCGAGCATCTGGACGATGTCAGCGTCGATCGCCTTGTCCCAGAGCGCCAGCGCCTTGGCGCCAATGCTTTCGACGACCTCCAGCGCCTCGTCAGACGCAGCCACGGAGAGAACCCACAGGTCCGCGTCCTGATCGACGCTGCGGACGTATCGCAGCACGTCCCAATCAAAGGACGAAATCAGCCAACGGAAGCTCCGGCCCTTCACTTCCTTGAGGACCGCCTCACCCGCGGCATTCGCCTTCACTTCGATGTCGACATGCATCCGGTCGCCGACCAGGTCCAGCACCTCTGCAAGCGTGGGGACGAATTCACCGCTCCCGGCATCGAGCGCATGAAGCTCGGCGACCGTGAAATCCGCGATCTTGCCAGTCCCGTTCGTCGTCCGGTCGATCGTGTCGTCATGAATGACGACCGGCACACCGTCCTTCGAGAGATGGACATCCAGCTCGATGCCTTCCACACCGAGTTCCAGCGCATGCCGGAACCCGGCCAATGTGTTCTCGGGAAATGCCGCCGGTGCCCCGCGATGACCGTATACCTTGACCACGTCCCTACCCCTTGTCTCTACAGCCCCGCCAGTTTGACACGAATCGTATCAACGTATATGATTCGAATGTGCACTTTACACGGGAGGCCTCAAAGAATGTCACAACGTTTCTCAGAACCATTGTTTGTCATCAGTGTCGCCGCTCGGCTTGTCGAGATGCACCCCCAGACCCTCAGGAAATATGAACGCGAGGGCCTGATCGCGCCATCTCGCACGTCCGGCAACCTTCGACTCTACTCCGACGAAGATATCGAACGGCTTCGGCAGGTGAAATATCTCGTCGAGGAGCGACACATGAACCTCGCCGGCGTCCAGCTTGCCCTCGAGCTGACGCAGGAGCTTCAACGACTCCGCGACAAGCTCGACGCGTCGGACGAGGCAACCAAGATCATCGTCAACGAATTTAACCGGCTCCTTCGTCTGCTTGGCCATGTCGACCAGGAAGAAATCCGCCAGCGGTCGAAGTAGCTTCATTCACTCAACCGCATATCCATGACCGCGCCTTGTCGACAGGAGGTTCGCCCCACGGCGCGGGATTCCATCACAACAGGAGATCTGCCACATGGCAATGAACCAGCAATACACGGAAATGGCCAGGGAGGCAATCCTCCAGGGTCAGAAACTCACGGAAGAGCACAAGCTCGCGCAATATGAGCCTGAAGCACTTCTCTACGCGCTGATCAACCAGTCCGAAGGCATCGTCCCACAGGTGCTCCAGCGCATGCAGCTGGATCCCGCGCAGATTGCGCGCGAGGTCCTCACCCTTGTCGAACGCGCGCCCAAGCTCCAGATCAGCTCGGACCCGATCGTCAGCGCCGGCCTTCGCCGCGCGCTCCAGACCGCCGAGACCGAGGCGGGGCAGTTCGGTGACGAGTACATCAGCACCGAGCATCTATTCCTCGGCATCCTCTCGGTCGAGCGATCTCCCGCCGAATCGCTCCTGCGTCGCTACAACGTCGACCGCGACCGCACGATGCAGGCGCTGTCGGAGATCCGCGGCAACCAGCGCGTCACCGACCAGAACCCAGAATCGACCTACCAGGCGCTCGAGAAGTACGGCCGTGATCTCACGGAGCTCGCACGCGCCGGCAAGCTCGACCCGGTGATCGGCCGCGACGAAGAAATTCGCCGCGTCATCCAGGTTCTCTCGCGCCGCACGAAAAACAATCCGGTGCTGATCGGCGAGCCGGGCGTCGGTAAGACGGCCATCGCCGAGGGCCTGGCCCAGCGTATCGTACGCGGCGACGTCCCTGAGGGACTTGAAGGCAAGCGCATCATCTCGCTGGACCTCGGCGCGCTCGTCGCCGGTGCCAAGTTCCGCGGCGAGTTCGAGGAGCGCCTCAAGGCCGTGTTGAAGGAGGTCACCTCCTCCAACGGCGAGATCATCATGTTCATCGACGAGCTCCATACCGTCGTCGGCGCAGGCGCTGCCGAAGGGTCAATGGACGCCTCGAACATGCTGAAACCCATGCTGGCCCGCGGCGAGCTCCATGCCATCGGCGCGACGACCCTGAACGAGTACCGCAAGTACATCGAGAAGGACGCCGCCCTGGAACGCCGGTTCCAGCCGGTAATGGTTGGCGAGCCATCGGTCGAGGACACCATCTCGATCCTACGTGGCCTGCGCGAGCGCTATGAGGTTCACCACAAGGTCAAGATCCAGGACTCCGCCCTGGTTGCGGCCGCGACGCTGTCCGACCGTTACATCAGCGACCGGTTCCTGCCGGACAAGGCCATCGACCTCGTCGACGAGGCGGCATCGAAGATCCGCATGGAGATCACTTCCATGCCGGTCGAGCTCGACGAAGCCGAGCGTCGCATCATGCAGCTCGAGATCGAGCGCGAGGCGCTGCGCAAGGAAACGGACCAGGCGTCCGCCGAGCGACTGGAGGCCCTCGAGCGCGAGCTGGCCAGCCTGAAGGAAGAGCGTGACGCCCTGCGGTCGAAGTGGGACCAGGAGCGTCAGGCGATCACGGCGGTCTCCGAGCTGCGTGACGAGATGGACCGCACCCGGGTCGAGATCGAGCAGGCGCAGCGCGCCTACGACTACAACCGCGCGGCCGAGCTGCAGTACGGCAAGCTCAAGGAGCTCGAGGCGGAGATCCAGAAGCAGGAGCAGACGCTTGCCCGGCTTCAGTCGAGCGGCAAGCTCCTGAAGGAAGAAGTGGACACCGACGACATCGCCGAAGTCGTCAGCCGCTGGACCGGGATCCCGGTGAGCCGCCTGATGGAAGGCGAGATCGAGAAGCTGGTGCACATGGAAGAGCGGCTTCACTCCCGCGTCGTCGGCCAGGATGAGGCGGTCGAGGCGGTCTCGAACGCCATCCGCCGTGCCCGCGCGGGCCTGCAGGACCCGAACCGTCCGCTCGGCAGCTTCATCTTCCTTGGACCGACTGGCGTCGGTAAGACGGAGCTGGCCCGCGCGCTTGCGGAGTTCCTGTTCGATAGCGACCAGGCGATGATCCGCATCGACATGTCGGAGTACATGGAGAAGCACTCGGTCAGCCGCCTGCTCGGGGCACCTCCGGGCTATGTCGGCTACGACGAAGGAGGCCAGCTGACCGAGGCGGTCCGTCGTCGCCCCTACAGCGTCCTGCTCTTCGATGAGATCGAGAAGGCGCATCCCGACGTCTTCAACGTCCTGCTCCA
Source organism: Thermomicrobiales bacterium (assembly GCA_035305265.1). Lineage (GTDB taxonomy): Bacteria > Chloroflexota > Chloroflexia > Thermomicrobiales > UBA6265 > UBA6265. The sequence goes on from DATGPC010000364.1 coordinate 9,962, forward strand.
GATCCTGGACGACGGGCGCGTGACGGACGGTCAGGGGCGTACCGTGGACTTCAAGAACACGGTCATCATCATGACGTCGAACATCGGCTCGCAGTACATCGTCGGGCTCGGCCAGGGACGTGACGAGGAGATCCGGCATCAGGTGATGGAAGCCCTCCGCGCAAGCTTCCGGCCGGAATTCCTGAACCGGATCGACGAAACGATCATCTTCCATCAGCTCACCAAGGAGCAGATCGGCGAGATCGTCCAGATCCAGCTCGACCAGGTGTCCCGCCGTCTCTCGGACCGTGGCATCAGGATCCAGCTAACCCCGGCGGCCCGCGATCTCATCGCGACGCTCGGCTACGACCCGGCCTACGGCGCCCGGCCGCTGAAGCGCGTCATCCAGAAGCAGATCCTCGACCCGCTGGCGATGAAACTGCTCAGTGGAGCGATTCGCGAGGGCGAGACCGTCACGATCGACGCGCGGGATCACGAATTCACGTTCACTGGACAGCTCAGCGACGCTGAAGTTGTCGCATAATAACGTCAGGCGAGATACGGAAACACGCCGTATCTCGCCTGTTTCGTATCAATGCGGATGTACTTTTGTGACAACATGCTTCCGGCCCGAATCTATACTCTGGAGAACCCAGGGTAGCGGGGCGCCGGGAATCTCGAGAAAGGGACCTCCGGGATGGACATTGTGACTGGAATTCTTGGCGCCATATTCACGCTGGTTGCAGTCGGCCTCGTGATAGCGCTGGTTGCCTATATGTTCCCGATCATATTCTCATTGGGAACGATCATCGACAGGCGAATCCACGATCAATAACCTGCCCCCCCGCCGCGACGTGCGTGAACCATTCGGTCACGTATGACGTTATGGGTAATGCCACTACGGCGCAGTTGCGTCGGTCGTGACATTTTCGGTTTGCCCGTGCGGCAGCCGGTCTACATGAGTTGAGTGTTTTGTTGGTAGGTCCCGATGTCGCCACGAGGTCGGGAAAGGAGTCAAGATGGTCGTCAGATCTCGAGCACTCGTTGCTCAACGATCAGGTCGAACGATGTTCTCGTTCGCCATGGCGGTCGTGATGGTCGCGAGCCTGCTCGCGTCCGTGATCGCCGTCAACCCCGCGTCCGCGCAATCGATCGACACCGCTCTTGCCGAGACCGTTCCGGCGGATTCGGTCATTTACATGGATGTCGATCTGGACCAGAGCTCGGACCAGTGGACCCAGGTCTACGCCCTGCTCGAGCGCTCCGGCCTGTCCATTCTCGTCGAGGAGCAGGCGGATACCTCTCCTGAAGAGCTGGGCGATGTCGCCGAAACCTTCGAGTTCACCGGCTCCGCCGCGCTCGTCTTCACCGACGCCGAGGCCCTCGCCGGCCCCGGGATCGCCGATGTGACCGACCAGGCCATGGGCGCCGCGGCCGATCCCGCCGCCATGACTGAAGACATCCCGGAAGGCATGGTCGTTGTCTTCCAGCCGGACGACCCGGCTGCACTGCACGCCAACTTCCAGCAGATGGTCGCCGATGAGGCGGAGAACAACGCCGCCACCGTCGAGACCGTCGACTACAACGGCGTGACCATCGAGTACTGGACCTCCGACGATCCGGAGATCGCCCCGACGGCGACCGCCCTGATCGGCGATACCGTGGTCCTCTCCGTGCGCCCGGATGACATCGAGCCGGTGATCGACACGATTAACGGTGATGTCGAGAGCCTGGCCAGCAACGAGAACTTCAACGCGGTTTCCAGCGCCTTCACGACCGATTCCCTCTCGTTCGGCTACGTGAACGCGACGGTCCTGAACGAGGCGCTCCTCTCCGCCGACCCGTCCCTTGCCGAGCTGGCCGCCGGATACGATGCGTCCATGGCCGGGTACGCGGGCTGGAACATCTATGTCGATGACGCCGGTTTCCGCATGGATACCGTGACGATCACCACTGACGGCTCCGTGCCTTCCGTGCTCGACCCGTCGATGGCCGAGCGCATGCCGGCGGATAGCCTCTTCTTCGTCAACGGAACCGACATCGCCAACAGTGGCCTCTCCGAGCTGCTTGGCACCTTCCTGCAGTTTGCTCTTGCCGACACCGGCATGACGTCCACGCCGGATGTGACCGACGTTGCGACCCCGTCGATCGACGAGACCTATGCGGAACTCGAGCGCCAGCTCGGCTTCAACATCAAGACCGACCTGCTCGACCAGATGGATGGTGAGTGGGCGATCTCCGGCACGGCCTCCGCGGTGTTCTCCGACACCCCGGATGTCGACATCGTGTTCGTCAGCGAGGTCGCTGATGAGGCAACCGTTGCTGACACTCTCGAGCAGATCAACTTCATCGTCGGCGCAAGCCTCGACAATGAGGCTGCCGACATCAGTGAGCGCCAGGTTGAGGGTGGAACCCTCTCTGTCGTGACCGTGGCCGACATGTGGGGCCCGGGCGCGCCAGGCAACATCGAGTGGGGCGTCATCAACGGCGAGCTACTCTTCGGTCTCGGCGACGGTATCGACAACTACCTCGACGGCACGACCGAGCCGCTGGCCAACGATCCGGTCTACCAGCAGACCTTCGAGGTCCTGCCGGCCGAGAACCTGGTCAGCGTCCAGTTCCTGAACCTCGACCGCACGATCCCCATGATCGAGGAAGCGGTCATGTCCATGGAGTCCTCGTTCGAGGTCCTGGACAACGATGAGGCCTGTGGTGACTACGCGTCGCAGGAAGAGGCCCAGGCTGCCTACGACGAGGACGAGTTTGGCCTCTGGAACCTCGACCTCGACTACGACGGCGAGGCCTGTGAGGACTTCTTCGCCGACACGACGACCGAGCCGGTCGCGTCGCCGGAGAGCATGACGGAGGATCTGCAGATCCTGTCCGCTGCCTCGGTCTCCTACGTTGACGGCGACACCTACCGCACCAGCTCGATCATCCTTATCGGTGAGTAGCCCGACAAAGGACGACGAACAGGTGTAACCTGAAGGGTGGCGCGGGAAATCCCGCGCCACCCTTTTCATTTGCCCTTGCACCCTCGGTTGGACCCCATTGGCGTGCTGGACGCCACCACCGAAGGAAGGCCGTTCGGAAATCGAGACACCAAAAGAGAGGACCACCGACGAATGAACGAGCAACTACTGCGGGACCTGACCCAGGCGGACGGTATTCCGTCGCGCGAAGACAACGTCCGGGAGGTCGTTGCCGCGAACATGCGCGGCCTGGTTGACGACATGCGGGTCGACACGCTGGGGAACCTCATCGGACATGTGGCAGGAAACGGCGGACCGAAGGTCGCGCTCGCAGCCCATATGGATGAGATCGGATTCATCGTCAGGTACATTGAGGAGAGTGGCTACCTCCGCCTGCAGCCGGTCGGCGGATTCGACCCTCGCACGCTCGTCGCCCAACGCGTTCGCGTCCACGTCCGTGACGTCGAACCGCTGAACGGCGTTCTTCAGCCGGGAGCGAAGCCGATCCACCTACTCAAGCCCGAGGACTCGAAGGACCTGAAGCTCGAGGAGTTCTTCGTCGATCTTGGCCTCACGGCCGATCAGGTCCGCGAGAGGGTCTCCATCGGCGACATGGTGACGATGCGGCGCGATCTCGAGGTCATGGGAGACATGGTCGTCAGCAAGGCGCTGGACGATCGCCTCGGCATCTACGTCATGCTCGAAGCGATCAGGGCCGCGGGAAAAGTTAACGCCGACGTTTACCCCGTCGCGACTGTCCAGGAGGAGATCGGGCTCCGGGGCGCCATGACCGCCGCATTCGGCATCGAGCCGGATATCGCCATCGCGCTCGACACGACCATTTCCGCCGACATCCCTGGTGTGCCAGCCGACGCGACCGTGACGAAATTGCGCCACGGCGCCGCGATCAAGGTTTTCGACTCATCCCAGCTCCCCAACCGGAAGCTTGTCCAGCATCTTCGTGAGATCGCCGAGGCAAACGACATCCCGTTCCAGCTCGAGGTGCTCCCTCGGGGCGGCACGGACGCTGGCGCATTCCAGCGCACGCGTGATGGTGTCATCACGGCAACGATCTCCATTCCGTCACGATACGTGCACACGGTCAACGAGATGGCTGCCCTGTCGGATATCCAGGCCTGTGTCGACCTGCTCGCGCAGTTCCTGCGCGAAGCGGGAACCCGCGACTATGGCTATGAGCTTTCCCGGGAGGGGTAACCAATCGACGCCCTCCGGCGTTGTAGTGTGTAATGACAGGAGCCCAACGTTCAGCCAGCGGCCGTACGACGCGCCCCGGCGGCAACCACGAGGAGCAATAAGGTGACGTCACGATCCGGATCTTCGCGCTCGTTCCCAACCTTCGCGCAACTCGTCCAGGCCGGCACCGTCGGCATGTCTCGCCGGGATATGATCCGGGCGTCGGCCGTTGTTGCCGCCGCCTCTGCCGCCGGGATCCGCGGGGTCAACGCGTCGCCGACTCGCGACATGTCGGCTACCTCCCGTTGGCAGGACGAGGCACCGGCAACGGACGTCGAGCTTCACCTCTCCTTCAACCCGTATGGCGAGGACGTGACGCTCGATCCCCATCTCGCGCCGAACTGGGGCCCGTTCTGGGTCATGCTGCCGTATGCATGGTCCGGTCTCCTTCGCTTCGATGAAAACGGAGCGGTGGAGCCGGACCTTGCGGAGAGCGTCGAACCCAATGAGGACGGTACGGTGTGGACCGCCATCCTGAAAGAGGGCATCGCTTTCGGCGACGGGACACCGGTGGAAGCGCAGCATTTCATCGACTCATGG
>DATGPC010000365.1:0-7636 GCA_035305265.1 Thermomicrobiales bacterium
AAGCATTGCGGGAGGAGGGGATCGTCGCCGCGCTCGACAAGCAGGCCGCAGCGCTTCGGGCCCGCTACAACATCGAAGTTGCCGCTTCCCTCGAGGAGATGCCCGACGACCTGCCGCTCGATGTCGAGGAGGCGCTCTACCGGATCGCGCAGGAGGCGCTGCATAACACGGTCAAGCACGCCCGCGCGACCCGTGTCGACCTCGAGCTCGATTGCGACGGCTCGGACCTCTCCCTGGCGATCGCCGACAACGGACGCGGCTTTGACGCTGGCGAATCCTTCCCCGGGCATATGGGCCTGCACACCATGCGGGAGCGGGCAGAGCGTCTTGGCGGCTCGATCGCGTTGACGAGCGCCCCCGGCGAGGGCACGCGCATCGAGGTTCGGATTCCGGTGGTCGAAAAGAGCCGCCCGTGATGGGGGCAGGCAGCAAGAGGGCGCGGTCCAAAACGGCGCGTCATCTCCTGGATTGCCCTGCCGCAGACGCAGCCCGCCAGCGATGCGAACGGGTCGCCTGATCCCTCCTTATTCAGGCGTCAACGAGCGCGGTGCTCGCCACATCACCCACACGGTCGGTCTTTCATCCGGCATCGGCACCTCCGCCGTTACCTCGAACCCCAGCCGCCGGTAGAACCGCACGTTGTCGGTCGACGACGTCTCCGTCAGGCACGGCCAACCCTCGGCATCGCACCGCTCCAGCACCGGACCCAGGACGGCGCTGCCCAGTCCCTTGCGCTGGTGATCCGGATGCACGCCCATCGTCGCGAGATACCAGGCCGGCTGCTCCGGCCGATGCGGCGCGATGAGCGTGTCCGCCTCATCCGCGATCGCCAGCCGGTCCCCGAGCAGGGGTGTGGATGCCTCGCCATGCCGTGCCCAGTTCACGGTGCCGGTCTGGAGTTCTCTCGGCGGGATCCAGACGGCCACCGCCGCGCCGCCCTCCGTCGTCCATATCTCGTCATGCACCAGCCCGATCTCGGTCAGGTCCACCGTGAACAGGGCTTCCAACCGCTGGAGATGACCATCGGCGGGAACGGTCCAGCGCGTCCAGGGATACGTCTCGAATGCGGCCCCCAGCGTCCCGGCCAGTGCCGGGATATCCTCGCGCCTCGCGCGTCTGATGTTCGTCACAATCTTCCCCCCGTACCGCCGGACCTGGTCCGGCGACCCGCGCGCCAAACGCCGGACACGAGGTCCGGCGGTACGTATGCATGTATTGTGGCCGAAAAAAAGGCGGCACCGGCCCAGGATGGTCGGTGCCGCCCTTTCTGTTGGGATGGAGGCGGTCATTTGATCCGCCTCCATTCCGCATCTTACTCGTACCGCAGCGCCTCCGCCGGAGCGATCCGCGCCGCCTGCCGTGACGGCATCCAGGTCATCACCAGCGCGATCACCACTGTCGCCAGGGCCATGACCGTGATCTGCACCCACGGCACCGTGAACGCGACGCCCGAGCTCTCGGCATCCGCCGTGAACATGTTGCGCGACAACACCACCGCCAATGTGACACCGGAGAGCACGCCCATCCCGACGATGAACGCCGTCTCGATCAGGAACGAGAGCGACACCATGCCGCGCTGGTAGCCCAATGCCCGCAGGACGCCGATCTGCTGTCGCCGCTCGACGACCGACCGGTAGGCGATCACGCCGACCGCGGCGATGCCGACGAAGAGCCCGAGGGCCATGAAGCCCTGCACCAGGTAGAGGAAGCCCGCTTCCTGCTGCTGTTGCGCCTTCAGTTCGTCCTGGATGGAGACGCCCTGGGCGCCGTTCACCATCAGCGCCGCCTCGATGTCCTGCGCGACGTCCGTCGCACGATCCTCGTCGGCGAGGGCGACGTAGTAGGAGGTCATCGCGGTTTCGCCGTACACCGCATCGAGCGTCGCCTGGCTCGTGAAGAGGCCGTTCAGCGTGCTGATCTCGCTGTCGATGACGCCGATCACGCGCAGCGTGGTGGCCGTGCCATCCTGGTTCGCCAGCTCGATCTCGTACGGGGCGAACGTTTTCTGCCCGGAGGTCAGGCCGGTCAGGACCATGGAATTCTCGTCCATGGTGGCGCCGTCGATCTCCAGCATCCAGGAGTGGACGACCGCGACGTTCGGCTCGGTCCACAGCGCTTCGATGACTGCTTCGTCGGACTCATAGCCCTCGGCGTGCTGCTGGAACGAGATCTCGCTCGCCTGCAGGAACCCTTCATCCATGCCGTAGACGCTTGTCTGCTTCCACGAATCGGTACCCGCGACGCGGATGTTCGATCCGAACGGCGAGGGGCTCGTCACGGTCCCGACGGCCGTGAAGTCGTCGGTCGCGACGCCGCTCACCTCGAGCGTGCCGGTGAAGTCGTCGATCGGGTTCGCGCTGTAGACGTCTGCCCGGACGTGCCAGCCGGCGTTCGCGTCGTCACCCAGCATCATCGCCGAGTAGTTCGCGTTCATGGTCGAGATCGTCACCAGCGAGAAGATGATCAGGCTGAACATGGCGATCGTCATGCCGGTCCGGCCAGGCGCGGCGCCAGGGTAGGCGACCGCCGTCCGGATCGCCGGCAGCTTGCCACGGAACAGGCCACCGAAGCGGCTCACCACGGAGAGCAATGCGTCCGTGTTCTGGACGATCAGCATCGTCGCGCCGATCACCATGAAGATCCCGGACAGGAAGAACATCTCCATGTCGCCGTCAAGCTCGCCGAAGAGCTTTGTGGCGACATCCTGCGGCAGCATCCACAGGGCCAGGAGGGCGACGCCGACGACCGAGTAGACCGGCCGCGACGGGGCGCCGAAGAACTGCGCGATGCGGGCGAGGCCCAGCGGCGCCAGGCTCATGCCGGCGTAGAACGGGAAAGCCATGTCGCTCCCCAGTCCCTGGAGCACCATCAGCCCGCCCAGCAGGACGAACACGATGCCCCAGACCAGGCCGCTCTTCTTCCGCGTGGCGACGGTCACTTCCGTGATGTCGCGTACCGCCGCGACGACGTTCAGCCGGCTGATCTTCCACGACGAGGCGGCGACCGCCACGAACGTGATCACCATGCCGAGCGTGTACGCGGCCACCAGGCTACGGAGCGTAACGTGCGGCTCGATCGTCAGGAATTCGCCCAGCAGGGCGCCCATGCCTTTCGCGATGCCGAACGTCGCCAGCACGCCGAGCGCGGAGCCGACCAGTCCGGAGAGGATCGCGTAGGCCGATCCCTCGGCGATGAACTGCTGGATGAGCTGCCGGCGATGGGTCCCGACCGCGCGGGCCATGCCCATCTCGGAGCGGCGCTCCGCCGCCAGCATCGTGAAGATCAGGACGATCAGGAGGACGCCTGCCGAGACCGAGAAGAGACCGAGGACCAGGAACAGGCTGGTGAACATGCTCGCGAGGTCTTCCGACATCTCGACGGTGTCCGCCTTGGCGATGTCGACGCCCAGGTCCTGTCCCTCGAATGCCGGGCGAAGCACGTCCAGGATCGCAGCCGTGTCGGTGTCCGTGTTACGCACGCCGCCGGTTGTCGAGATCGCGATGCCGGTCAGCGTCGTCGGCTGGTTCGTCATCGTCTGGAGCCGTTCCAGCGGCATCACCATGCTGACGGCGGTCTCGCGGTAACCCGCGAGCGTGGTGTTCGGGGTGATATCCCAGACGACCAGCTCCACCATCTCGTTGTTGTACGCGATCGTCAGGGTATCGCCGACCTTCGCGTCCAGGACCTCGGCGGCCTTCTCGCTGATCACGACCTGGCCATCAGGGATCGCGGTGAGGTCGATCGTGCCGCCGTCCGTCGAGCGAAGCCCGTCGAACTGCTCCAGCCGGGTCGGGTCGATCCCCGTCAGGATCGCGTTGGGCTCCGACTGGCCGGCCTCGTGGTTCATAACCGGGACGCGAACATCGAGAAGCGGCATGATGCCGTCGACGTCCTCGTTTCCCGCGAGCGCTTCCTCGGTCAGCGCCAGGTCACGCTCATCGATGTTCTCCATCAGGGAGGTCATCCGGTTGGCCGTGAAGTCGGGGCTTCGCAGGACTAGCGCGTCGACGTGGCCGAGCTGGCGGTAGACGTCGGACGACGTCGAGTGATGCAGCGTGTCGCCGACGCCCAGCGCCGCCGAGATGATCAGCGTCGAGAGCATCAGGCCGACGACGATCAGGGTGGATTGCGCCCGGCGCCGCGGGATATTCCGGACGCCGAGCTTGAAGAGGACGGGCCGTCGCCAGGCGATGAAGGCGACGAAGAGGAGAGCGAGCGAGAACATCGCGATCAGCGCGACGAGGACGGTCGACATCGGTATGCCGAAGATGTCGTTCATGATGGAGATAGTGTCCTTTCGGGGGTGGACGAGGTGTCCTAGTCGGCGGCGACGCCGTCGGGGATCTCGATGTCGAGCGCGGTCGCGGTGTTCACCACATGCCGCTCGATCTGGCCGTCACGCATGTGGACGATGCGGTCGGCCTGGGCACCAATGTTGGGGTCGTGCGTCACGATCACCAGCGTCAGGCCCTTTTCCTTATTGAGCGTGCGCATCAGGTCCAGGATGTCCTGCGCGGTGTGCGAGTCCAGCGCGCCGGTCGGCTCGTCGGCCCAGACGATCGCCGGGTCGTTGACGAGGGATCGCGCGATCGTCACGCGCTGGCGCTGCCCGCCGGACATCTCCGCCGGCCGGTGCTTTGCCCAGTCGGCGAGCCCGACCGTCTCGAGCGCCGCGAGGGCCTTCTTGCGCGCGTCACCAGGCCGGACGCCGGAGACGAGGAGCGGCAGTTCCACGTTCTCCACGGCGCTGAGCACCGGGAGCAGGTTGTAGACCTGGAAGATGAAGCCCATTCGCCGCGCCCGGTAGTCGGTGCGCTTGCGATCCTTCATCTTCGCGAGGTCCTGGCCCTCGAGCCAGATCTTCCCCGCCGAGGCTTCATCCAGCCCCGAGAGGATATTCAGCAACGTCGTCTTCCCGCTGCCCGACGGGCCCATCACGGCGACCATCTCGCCGCGCCGGACCGCGAAGTCGACGCCCTTCAGGGCGGTCAGCTCGGCGGAGCCGGTGCGGTAGGTCTTCGTGACGTCTTCGGCCTTGATGATGAAATCGTCCTGCACATCCACATCCTTGATAGCGCTGTTCCGGTTTCCGATACGAAGAAAATTGAGTGACATGTGGTCTCTTTCCCGCTGATCTCTCGGTTCTCTGGTTCCACTGGTCCCGACTGCGTCAATCGATCGGTTCAACACAGCATCGAGGGACCTCCGTTCCTGGACTGGCCGGGGTCGATGGCCCCGGTCGCGACCCGCCTGATGGCCCGGACCAGCTGGTCCGTGGCTTCGTGTTTGGAAACAAATGCATGGGCTCCTGCCTCAGTGGCTTTTGCCCTGGATGCCGCATCGTCGTGCAGGCTGAGCATGACGATCCCCGACGGCGTCGCCGCCCGTAACTGTCGTGCCGCCTCGTATCCGTCCATGCCGGGCATGGAGATGTCGAGCACGATGACATCGGGATCCAGGCTCGTCGCCAGTTCGATTGCCTCGATGCCGCCGTCGGCTTCCCCGGCGACGGAGATATCCGGCTGGCAGTCGAGATGCAGGCGGATACCCTGGCGGATGGTTGGTTGGTCATCGACGAGCAAGACCCGGATATCGCGCTTCATAGTCAGTGCCTTTGCTGGTGCCCTGGCCGTTCGTCCGGCCTGATCCCAGTCTGCGGCGCGAATCCGCTCCCAACGTCGGCGGATATGTGGAATTTCTCTGGCGATATTCGTCGGATGATCGAACGAGCCTTATGTCCGGTGTGGTCCCCGACTTAAGACGGAGGTCCATCGTTCTCGGTTCCCGTTATCATTCTTGATAATGAGATTGGAGCGAATCGATGGGAACATCACGGTTTGACCTGCTCTTGCATCCGGTGCGGATGCAGATTGTGCAGGCCTTTGTCGGGGACAGGAGACTGTCCGCCCAGGAGCTGGGCGCGCGGTTGGCGGATGTGCCGCCTGCCACGCTGTACCGGCACCTGAACGTGCTTCATGAAGGAGGGATCCTGGACGTCGTCGAGGAACGGCAGGTACACGCCACCACCGAACGCGTGTATGCCCTGCCGGAGGAGCGGATGTCGATCACCCCGCAGGAGGCGTTGCAGGCCACTCCCGCGGATCATATGCGCTATTTCACGACCTTTGTCGCCGGATTGCTCGGCTCGTTCGCCCGGTACCTAAATCGAACGGACCCTGACCTGGTCCGCGACGGGGTCGGCTATCGCCAGGTCACGCTGAACCTGACCGACGAGGAGCTGCGTGCCCTCACGGCAGATCTCGACGATCGCATGCGCCGCGAGGTTGACAACGAGCCCGGACATGGCCGCACGCCCCGCACCATCACCCGGATCGTTCTCCCGGAGGTGCAGCCCGCCGACGAGAAGTAGCCAGCCGCAGGACGGACGTCGATGTCCGCCTTCGATCATTACGGCGGCCCCGGATGGCCGCCTTTACATCTGGAGATAGATCATGCAAGCATCCACACCGGTCGCCGCCGGATCCGACGTCCGGTACGAATCCCTCCGCCGCAATACCCTGATCGCGACGCCGCTGACGTTGCTCGTCCCGGTCGCGTTCGCCGTCGTCCTCTCCATGCTGGGCGCCGACCTGAAGTGGTCCACGCTTGGCTTTGGCGCGCTCGGCTGGTTCGGGGCGTTACTGCTTCGCGCGCCTCTCGCGGCGGTGCTTACCCAGGTCCTGGGCGATCCGGAGCGAGTCAAGCCGTGGATCATTTCGTCGTCCGGCCCGTTCGAGGAAATAGTTCGCGTGCTGTTGCTCGTCCTCGTCGGACGCAGCTTTTCCGATGCGGCCGCGGTCGGCATTGGCTGGGCTGCCATCGAGGTCCTCTACACGACCCTGACCGGCTTCATCACGCTCTCGCTCGTTCGCCGCACCGATCCTGAAGCCATGCAGGCCCGTCAGATCCTCGAGGCGCAGGGCATGATCAAGGAGACCGGCCCCTGGCTCGGCATCATCGAGCGCATCGCCGCCACCGCGCTGCACATCGGGTTCACCTTCATCGTTGCCTGGAGCCTCGTTACCGCCATCGCCACCGCGATCGTCCACAGCGCGACCAACCTCACGATGGTGCGCATGTTCAAGGAGCGCCCGGTGATGACGGAGTTCCTCCTGCTCGCGTTCGGGCTCGCCATATTCGTCCTCGGCATTGTCCTTGTGCGCTAGCGGCACACGATCGCGTCACCTGGGAAAAGGAAACGGGACGGAGGATCCTCCGCCCCGTTTGCCGTTACTCCGGCGCGATGTTGTGGTTGAACCGGAACCGGTTCTGGGGATCGTACCGGCGCTTGATCTTCTGCAGCCGTGCGAAGTCGGCATCCGGATACGCGGCTTTCGTCCGATCCGCTCCGACATCACCTTCGCCGACGAAGTTGAGGAGCACCTCCTCTGTCGCGTAGGGCTGCATTGCCTCGCGGAGCCGGGACAGCGCATCGCCAAGCGCCGCCTTGCCTTCGTCGCTCATCACCGGGCCGATCGCGAACATCGACAGCCCGAAGCGCGACCCCGCGCCGGTGTCGCCCTCCTCAACGGTGGTGCGACGGTAGTCCCGGATCTCGAGGGCCAGCAGGGGCGATTCCACGCCCGCTCCCATTTGCCCCAGCAGCGCATCGGCCGCTGATGCATCGAGATCCTCC
>DATGPC010000366.1:0-2650 GCA_035305265.1 Thermomicrobiales bacterium
CCGGAGTAGGTCGTCGGTGACGAACATGCATTCCTCCTCGAACGGTCTGGTGTTCTCGCGTCATGTCGCTGGTGGCGGGGTTGCAGGAGCAGTGCCATGATGCACGCAGCAGGTCCGGGGAAGACGAAAGGGAGGGCGTGAGGGCCCTCCCTTCGGTGAACCGGTGGTGGTTCGGGAACTACGGAATATCGTGCTCGAAGCGTTGGAGATCACCAGCGACGATGAACTCCCAAAGCCGGTCAGCGTCTTCCGGCTCCCATCCGTAGGACTCTACCAGCTTGTTGAACTGTTCCCGGTCGTCATCATCGAACTGCCGGTACAGTTCTGCAAGCTGCGTTGCGGTGATCATATCAAGGACCGCGGGTCGTACCTCGTTGTACACAGCGACCATTGTGACCTCCTTTACTTGTAGAAAGTATACATCGTTACGGACGGCATGCCGCGAAGGCGTGACCCGGAAAGGGGATGTGTCGAATGAAGCAACTGAATTGGGCCGGAAACTACGAATACACGGCGCGGGAGCTTCACGAGCCGGAGTCGCTGGACGACCTGAGGCGGATCGTCGCCCGGGCGGCGTCGATCCGGGTTCTCGGGTCCCGCCATGCCTTCAACGATATCGGCGATGCCGCCGAGCTGGTATCGCTACGGAAGCTGCCGGGCAAGATCGAGATCGACGCAGACGCGATGACGGTGACGGCGCCGGCGGCGATGACGTACGGGGCGCTGGCGAGGACACTTGTTCGTGAGGGATACGGCTTGCACGCCATGGCGTCCCTGCCCCATATCTCGATCGGTGGGGCGATCCAGACGGGGACACATGGCTCGGGCGACCGCGCAGGGTGCCTCTCGACCGCCGTCCGGGCGGTGGAGATGGTGACGAGCGAAGGCGACCTGCTCCGTATCGCCGAGGGCGAGGATACGTTTGCCGGGGCGGTCGTCGGGCTCGGCGCGCTCGGGGCCGTCACCCGGGTAACGCTGGCCATCAAGCCGACGTATGACGTCCGGCAGCTGGTCTACCGGGGGCTGGGGTGGGCTGAGCTCGCCGAGCACTTCGACGACATCATGGGCGCGGCGGAGAGTGTGAGCCTCTTTACCCGCTGGGGTGATCGCGTCGACCAGGTTTGGCTCAAGCGCCGCGTGGACGGCGGGTGGCCAGATACTCCCGAGGCGACATTGCATGGTGCGAGCCTGGCAACGGAGGACCTGCATCCGGTCGAAGGGCTTCCGTCGGCGATGGTCACGCCGCAGATGGGCGTGGCAGGATCGTGGGCGGAGCGCCTGCCCCATTTCCTGCCGGACGCGACACCGTCGGCCGGGGCCGAGATCCAGAGCGAGTACATCGTTCCACGCGAGCACGCCGTTCCGGCGATCCAGTCCCTGCAGGCTCTGGGGGAGCGGATCGGGCCGTGGCTGCATGTGTCCGAGATCCGGACCATTGCTGCTGACGACCTGTGGCTGAGCATGGCGCAGGGACGCGAAAGCGTCGGCTTCCACTTCACCTGGCACCGCGAGCCTGACGTTGTTGCCGGGTTGTTGCCGGAGATCGAGGCGGCACTGGAGCCGTTCTCCCCGCGCCCGCACTGGTCCAAGGCGTTCGCGATGAGTGGGCGTCAGGTCGTATCCTCTTACCCCTGTATGGATGCGTTTCATCGGCTGCGGGATGCGCTCGATTATCGTGGCGCGTTCCGGAACGCCTATACCGATCGCGTACTCCATGGATAGACCGGGATTCGTCGACGGATGTTAAGATACCGTTAATAATTTGATCGATTACGCTCTGGAGAACCTGACAACTGTGTGGGAAGAGATATTGAACTGGACCGAGCATGGCGTGCCGGTCACGACTATTGTTGGTCGGATGGGACTGGCGGCACTGCTGGGTCTTCTCGTCGGTATTGAACGTGAGCGGCGCGAGCAAGCGGCTGGTATGCGGACGCATGCCGTGGTGTCGGTGGCGTCGGCGCTGATCATGCTTGTATCGACCTATGGCTTCCCGGCGGGCGAGGGATACGGCCTCGATCCGTCGCGTATCGCGGCCCAGGTCGTGAGCGGTATCGGTTTCCTGGGCGCGGGTGTCATCATCTTTCGACGGAACGTTATCCATGGTCTTACCACGGCGGCTAGCGTCTGGGCTGTCTCCGGCGTCGGGCTTGCGGCTGGAGGCGGATTGTCTGTGACCGCGACTGCCGCCACGGGTTTCTTGCTGCTGATCCAGGGTGGCTTGCGACCGGTGAAGCGCAAGCTTTTCCAGGAGCACAGCCATGGCCACAGACTGGTGCTCGCCGTGTCGGATTCCCATGGCGTGCTGAAAGCGGTCCGGAAGGTGGCGACCGGGAACCCCGGTTTCGACCTCGTCTCGCTGCAATTCGACGACGCCGTGAACGGGAACGGTGGGCGGATCCGGTTGAGCCTCGAGGTCGAGGACCCGGATGATGTCCTGAAAGTGATCCAGCAGTTGCAGGACATTCCCGGGGTCAGTGGCCTCTCGTGGCGGCATGCCGCCCGTCCCGACAGTCTGGACAGCGAAGACGAGACAGTCTCCAACGACTAGCATCCAGAGAGATGTGCCGATTTCGGGAGCGTGAGGCGAGCCATGACCAACCACAACGGCCACTATGAGGAGCCAAAAGCGCCGACAACGCCGTTTGAC
>DATGPC010000367.1:0-10132 GCA_035305265.1 Thermomicrobiales bacterium
CAGCATCCAGCACGATTGCCGAGGGCGTCCCGGTCGCACCATATTCCCGGCCGATCGTGAAACCGTCATCAAGCACGATGCGGGACCGGATACCCAGCACTCGATTGTCTTCAGGAGAGCCAGTCGAGACGGCAAGCAGCCGGGATGTCGCCGCGCCAGCATCGCTCTCCCACTGACGCAATTCCGGCAGCATACGCTGGCAGAACACGCACGAAGGATTGAAGAAGAGCAGCACCGTGCGCGCACCGCGGAGATCATCCAGGCCCACGTAGGTGCCATCAATGTCCGGGAGGGGAATCCTCGTGCCGGCGGTCCCCCGCGCCGGTGCCTGGGCAAGCCGAAACAGGTCCGGATCATCGGGGTCGTTATCGTCAGGGACAGCACCAGCCCTCTTCCCCTGCTTCGACGTGCCCTCCATTGCGCGCATGACCAACTCGCGGATTTCGGCCCGGCCGGCGGCGTATGGCTGGCGGATCAGACCATCCTTGCTGACCAGCACCCCGGTCGGCGTCCCCTCGACGTCATAGAGATCGTAAATCTCGCGATCCTCCTGCAACGCGACCGTGAGAGCGCCGAACTTCTCCAGATTGACGTCCGGTTCCCCACGACTGATGAGGACGACTTCCATCTCCTCAGCAAAGCGCCGATGCCACTCGTGAATATCAGGGATCAGTTGTCGGCAAGGTCCGCATGCGGGATCGACGAACAGCAACAGCACGGGTCTACGGCGAGAGAGCAGCTTCCGCAGGGTCAGCCGCCGGCCATCCGTCGTCGCGAGATCGAATGGTGGAGCGGATCGGGCCCTGAAGGGTCCCTGGGTCGCCGTGGGAGGCGCGTCGATCACGGACAACGCATCGTTATCGAGAGCCATCGCCTGCAGGGAGAGACGATTCTGGATCCAGATCTGCCAGGAAAACCACCCCTGCGCGACGAGAAGAGCAACTATGGCCGTCCCGAACACGACGACGATCCGGGCAAGTTCATCGAGCCCGGAAAACCATTTAACCGGTCCGGGACTTCCGTACCAGGCGATGAGTCCCGCCATCACCGCGAATCCGGAATTGCGGATCAGGGTCGATGGACCTGCCGGCGCGGAGTGGATCTGGCCGAAGCAGTGGCAATCGGGCTGGCGTCCCTTCCGCAGGTTCCACGCGATCGCGCCAGCGAACGTCAGCATCAGGATGGCCGTGCCCAAGGCGGCCCAGCGAGCCGTCGCTCCCGGCAACAGCAAGATGGCGAGGGCGAGCTCGGCGACCGGAAGAACCGCAGCAACCGGCGTAACCAAGCGCTGCGGTACGCCAAACTCTTCCATCGCATGGCGAGATCCGTTCGGGTCGAGGAACTTGCCGACCGCTGCGATCCCCAGTACGGCAGCAAGCGCGAGTTGCAGCGCAACAACGATCATCTCCACCGCATCATCTCTCCCCTCGCAATCGGCGAGGCTGCGCACCTTCCGGTACGCATCAAACGGCCGCCTCGACCAACGAATGTCGATCCCCTGAAAACGAACATCCCATTACTACCATAAATCACGATTATTTGTTATAGTCAATGAAGGTTCAGAGTTATTACATAGGCCAATGCGTCGCCGATCGGGGCGGCGAACGGCCGCGAATCACTTGACGGCATCGCGGGCACAGCATGAAGGACGCTTCGTCGCTGACAGGCGCCTGCCGGGTCCCTGACGATTGATTCACCCAACTCGGGAGGACGTTTCATGCACGTAAGTCAGTTTCGCGAGGGTTCATCTTCACCGCGTAGCACTTTCCCGACAGCGCGGAAGGAGAACCTGGTCACGAAGGAAGTTGACGGAGATCTCCTCGTCTACGACCGAGAGCGAGATCACCTGCATCAGTTGAATCGCGTCGCGGCGGTCATCTGGCAGCTCTGCGACGGACGGCGGTCACTGGACACGCTGGGATTGATGGCTGGCGCGATGATCGATGTGCCGCTCGACCAGCGTTCTGTGCGGATGGCGCTTACGAAGCTGGATGACGCACTCCTTCTGGCGGAGCCGCTGGCGCCGGAGTTTCGCCTGGCAGGCATGGATCGTCGGCGTTTCCTGAAGCGATCCGCAATCGGGGCGAGCGCCTTGCCAGTAATCGTGTCGATGTCCGCGCCGACTGCGGCTGCGGCGGCTAGTGGCTGCAAAACCAGAGGGCAGATTTGCTGGTCCGATGAGGAGTGCTGCAACGATTTTTGCAACGGCAGTACGCGCTACTCTCCTGGCTCATGCCTGACGTGACACCGAACCTCCGAGCAGACAGTTCGCCACTCCGTGTCATCTCTTTCGGAGCGCACCTTGAACTGCAGATGCCAAACTCCGGAGCACTAGACGGAGCCATCGCTCGTATGCCCCCGGAATGGCAACGATCATCAGTTGAGGGCCATGAAGAGCAACGATATCTCGTTAGGCAATCGGAAGGATCCACGGATTGCTGGGACGTAGTAGTGAACGGACATCTATCCCACCGCATCGATGGATGGGACCTTTTGCTCGATGTACTCGAAGGCGACATGCAAATGTACGTTGCCGAGTTCGCGACGCCGTATCTCTTCGTCCATGCCGGAGTGGTCGCCTGGAATGGAACCGCGATCCTCTTGCCAGGTCGATCGTTCGCGGGGAAGTCGACGCTCGTGACCTCGCTGGTGCAGGCAGGCGCGACGTACTACTCCGACGAATACGCGGTGCTCGATGATGAGGGACGCGTCTGGCCCTATCGCCGGCGCGTCTCCCTGCGCAATGGCCCGCATGGACTGGCTCGCCGGCTCGACCTGGCGAGGGACGATGCACCATGCGAACCGCTGCCAGTCTCACTCATCGCGTTGCTCCAGTACACACCGGGCGGGAGCTGGCATGTTGAACGGCGCACGCCCGGCGAAGCGATCATGCGGCTGGTGGACCAGACGGTCGCCGTGCGCCGCCGTCCGGCGGACACGCTTGCCTATCTTGGGAAAGCCATCGAACACGCGACCGTCATCGAGGGTACTCGCGGCGAGGTCGAGGACACGGTGCCGCTCATCCTTGCAGCCGCAGAACAAGCGAATACAACGCATATCTCGACAGCACGCACCTGACGCGCCAAATCACTCGTCGAGCGCCCGCTCCTGTTCCCCGGCGAGGGCCTGTGTCCGCCGGTACGCCGCGTAGACCGACTTGCTCAGGATGGTGCGGAGGCCGCCCTTCTCCATCTGGTAGATCGCCTCGGCGGACGTCCCGCCGGGCGACGTCACCATGTTGCGCAGCTCGGCGAGGTGCTTTCCCGAGCTGCGCGCATAGGAGACGGACCCACTGACGGTCTGCATCACGATCCGCTCGGCGATGCGGCGCGGGAAGCCCATGTGAACGCCCGCGTCAATCAATGCCTCCATCATCAGGAAGACGTAGGTCGGGCCGGTACCGGACAATGCCGTAGCCATATCGACGTACTTCTCGTCCTCGACCTCGATCTCGTCGCCAAGCGCGCCGAGAGCCAGGCGCACCCGCGCTCGCGCGTCATCGGTAACGGCATCGGAGGCGGCCCAAACCGCCATCCCCTCCCCGACCTGTGCGGGAGTGTTCGGCATGACGCGGACGATCTCGTCATGCGCCAGGCCGGAACCCAAGGCGTGCATCGTCGCGCCCGCGAGGATAGAGATCACCACCTGTCCGGGCCGGAGCGTGCCGCGAAGCTGGGCCATGACCGCCGGGAGCACCTGCGGCTTGATCGTCAGGAGGATCAGGTCGGCATCCTCGACCGCCTCGACATTCGACTCGCGAACCGAGATGCCGAAACGGGCGGAGAGCTGCACCCTCCGCTCCTCACGTGGATGACTCGCGATGATTTGGGACGGAGGGATCATCTTCCGCGCCAACAACCCGGCGATCATCGACTCCGCCATGACCCCTGCGCCGACGATCGCGATGCGACTCGATGACAGCGACTGCTCCGACTCGCCTGCCGATCCCTGACCTGCCTCCATACCGTGGCCTCCACCGTGCGTATTTCATCGTCGAACGAACTCCTACGCATTGTAGCGAGTACGCCGCGATGGCAAGCCGGAAGAGGTCGATGCCACGATGTCCCCGGGAGCACCGACGTTGAAGCAGAATGGGACCTACGAAGCCAGCGGACGCAGTTTGCTCGATCGCGACTTCTCCGGTTGGGGCAAGAAGGTCATCCCGCCGGTCACCTTCTTCGCCGTCGCCTTCGCGATCGACATGCTCACGAACCAGCAATACAGCTCGATCTGGGGGAGCGCGGCCATCGTCGCGTCGGTAATATGGCTCTTCCCTACCATCCTTCCAGCAGTTGCCGCGCTCGGAACCTATGCTGCCGTCTGGATCGGATTCAATCTCGTCCGCGCGTTCGCGGATGACGCGGATATCGCGCTCGCAAGCAAGGACTCCGTCGCGACCTGGGAACACGCGGTCTTCGGCGGCACGTTGCCCTCCGCTCGGTTGCAGGAAGCGTTCTTCAACGCGGGCAGCGCCGGCCCGCACGACATCCTGCTGTCGCTGATCCACGGATCGTTCTTCGTCGTGCCGTTCGTGACGGCGGCGATCACGTGGTGGAAGTACCGGGAGCACTTCCGCGCCTACACCGTCGCGACGGCGATCACATTCGCGATCGGACTTGTCGGGTTCCTGCTGCTACCGACATCTCCGCCATGGCTGGCGGAGCCGGAGGGCGTCGACCGCGTCACGCACAACGTGCTGGCCGGCGTGATGGATATCTCCGGGGTCAGCGGTACCGAGGCGGGACTGGAGGGTGGCTTCCGGTTCGAGCCAAACCATTTCGCCGCCATGCCGTCGGTCCATGTGGCGGCGACCGTGCTCGTCTATCTCCTGGCACGGCGCCTCGGACCTATTGCCGCGGGACCGGGGCTGGTGTACGCGCTAGCGATGACGTTCGGTGTGGTGTACCTGGGCGAGCACTACGTGATCGACGCGATCGGTGGGTGGCTGATCGCGATCGCGGGATGGATGATCATACGGAGGGTGACCGGCGGGAGATTCGAGAACGGCGAATCCAGGCGGTAGAGGCCAAAGCCGGCCACCGCCCGCAGCTGCGAGGGCCGGCTGTGCGCATTCGCTATTGCTTTCGCTGACCGTAGCGACCGTAGCTGACCAGCTCGGAGAGTGGCTTTCGCCCGCCACCGACGCCAGACGAGCGCTGCGGCTGGGACGTGTCGGGGTAGCCGAAGGCGACGGCCTGCCACACGTCCTTGTTTTCCGGGATACCGAGGATCTCACGGACGCGCTGCTTGGCGTCCGGCGTGCTGAACCAGCCGGTTCCGGAACCGATCCCGAAGGAGTCGGCGGCGATCATGAGCCGCTCGGAGAGACGGCCCTCGTCATACGCCTCGGAGCGCGGCGCGGCACCATCCAGGAGGATCACGATCGCGAGGGCGGAACCCTCGATGAACTGCGTGTATGCGCCGGCCTCGGCAAGCTGGCGCAGGACATCCGGATCATCGACGACCACGAATTCCCACGGCTGGGTGTTCTTCGAGCTCCCGGTCCAACGGGCAACCTCGAGCAGCTCCTGCACGATCTCCGGCTCGATGGGCCGGTTCAGGAAGCGCCGGGACTGGCGCAGCTTCTTCAGCGCGGTGATCGTTTCGTTGGATGCCGATTGCGTGGTACTCATCTGGAAAACACTCCTGCATCATGGCGGGAAAGCATTACTTCCCGTTCGTTAGTTGCTCTCCGCATGGTACACAGATAGGCTGCGGATGTCACCCTCTTCCGCAAGAGTCATACTTGGGCGTCGAGCGACGGTCGGAAGGGAGCACCATGACGCAGCCGGTAACGGTTCGCAGCGCAACCGAAGAGGATGTAGAACCGTGGCTGGCACTGGCGAAAAGCGTCGAGCCGTTGTTCGGTCCGATGCCGGACATCGCCGGTCCGATCCAAAGGAGCATCTCCCGCGGAACGGCCCTCGTGGCCGAAGATCGGGACGGCCGGCTCGCCGGCGCCGCCCTGCTCAGCCGCGACGACCAGCCGCATGTGATCCACTGGCTGGCCGTGCGACCGGACGCCCGTCGACAGGGCATCGGCTCGGCATTGATGAAAGCGATCATCACGCGCTGGAATGGCGCACCGGTCGAAGTCGTGACGTTCGGCGCCGATGTCGCGGGCGGCGAGGCGGCCCGCGCGCTCTACGAGGCGCATGGATTCGAATTCCTGGAACACCACGAAAAGGGACCTGAAGGAGGTAGTCGTGAGCGATGGATCAGGCACTGACAACGCGAAGATGAGCGGGCGGAATCGTCTCGGGAACGAGACGAGCCCATACCTGCTGCAGCACAAGGACAACCCGGTCGACTGGTACCCGTGGGGCGACGAGGCGTTCCGCGTGGCGAAGGAGCGGGACGTGCCCATCTTCCTGAGCATCGGCTACTCCACCTGCCACTGGTGTCACGTGATGGCGCACGAGTCGTTCTCCGACGAGCAGACCGCCCAGGTGATGAACGAGCGGTTCGTCAACATCAAGGTCGACCGCGAAGAGCGACCTGACGTCGACGCGATCTATATGCAGGCGACGCAGGCGCTCGGCAACCAGGGCGGATGGCCGCTGAACATCTTCATGACGCCGGACGGCAAGCCGTTCTTTGGGGGTACTTACTGGCCGCTCCATGATCGGCAGGGCATCCCGGGCTTCCAACGCATCATCGGGACGATGGCGACGATGTGGAAGAACGATCGCCAGAAACTGGTCGATGGCGGCGAGCAGGTCGCCACCTACCTGCGCCAGAGCGCGCGGGTCGTGCCTCAGCCGGGTCAGGTCGATGCCGCCCTGTCCGAAAAGGCGTTCATCGCCATGTATCGGCAATTCGACAAGGAATGGGGCGGGTTCAACGGCGCGCCGAAGTTCCCGCAACCCTCGACGCTGACCTTCCTGCTGCGCCACCACGTACGCGCGGGCGAGGGAATGGCGCTGCGGATGATCGAGACGACGCTCAACGGCATGGCCGACGGCGGTATCCACGACCAGCTCGGCGGAGGATTCTCCCGATACTCGGTCGACGAGAAGTGGCACGTCCCGCACTTCGAGAAGATGCTGTACGACAATGCGCAGCTGCTCCATGTGTACACGGACGCGTGGGTGCTGACTGGAGATCCCTACTATCGCGAGGTTGCATCCGGCATCGTGACGTGGCTTCAGCGCGAGATGGTGGTTGACGGCGGAGGGTTCGCCGCCGGGCTCGATGCCGACAGCGAGGGGGTCGAAGGCAAGTTCTACATCTGGTCAGCGGCCGAGGTGGACGCATTGCTGGAGCCGGACGTTGCCGAGCTCGTCAAGACACATTTCGGGATCTCCGATCCCGGCTCGTTCGAAGGCAAGACCGTGCTCTCGGTCGCCCAATCGATCGAGGAGCTTGCGGCGGATCGAGCCGCCGACGTTGAAGAGGTTCGGCAGCGGATTACCGCGGCGAAGGCAAAGATGCTCGAGGCCCGGTCGCAGCGCATCCCGCCCGGGCGCGACGACAAGGTGATCGCGGCGTGGAACGGCCTGATGATCCACGCGCTCGCGCACGCCGGCCTGGTGTTCGATGAACCCGACTGGACCGGGCTGGCCACGGACGCGGCGACCTTCGTGCTCGAAAGAATGCGGAATGCGGACGGCGGTCTCACCCGGACCTGCAGGGACGGAGAAACACGCGGCAACGGCGTGCTCGAGGACTACGCGGCGATGGCGTACGGGCTTGCGGAGCTGTACGCGGCGACGGCGGCGATCCGCTGGCTCGACGCGGGACGCGAGCTGCTCGACTACGCCCGCGAGCATTTCCGGCACGACACTGGTGTCGGGTTCTACGACACGCCGGACTCCACCACGGACCTCGTCGCGCGGCCACGCGAGATGAGCGACGGCGCCCTCCCCTCCGGGAAC
The DNA here is from genome assembly GCA_035305265.1 of Thermomicrobiales bacterium. GTDB lineage: Bacteria > Chloroflexota > Chloroflexia > Thermomicrobiales > UBA6265 > UBA6265. The sequence goes on from DATGPC010000367.1 coordinate 7,878, forward strand.
GCGCTGATGGCGGAGGTGCTGCTCATCTACGGAACGTATGGCTACGACGCGACGTTGACGGACGAAGGCGCGGCAATCCTCAGGTCTATGGTCCGGCCGATCGAGGACTATCCGCTCTTCACCGGCTTCTTGCTGGCGGCGGCGCAGCGCATCATCGAGCCGCCGAAGGAGCTCGTGTTCGCGGGTGATCCCGGTTCGGACGCCGTGCAGGAGCTCCGAAAGACGGCGCTGGCCATTTACGACCCAACCCGGGTCATCGGCTACAGCGGGACGGCCGGAGAGCATGCAGATCGCTACCCGATGCTGGCGGACCGGCCGCTGGTGGGCGACGCAGCGGCGTATGTCTGCTCGGAAGGAACGTGCCGTCCGGCGGTGACGACGGCGGATGCGTTGGCGGAGATGTTGAAAGCGTAGTTCCTGTCGCGTAGGGGCGGACATGGAGTCCGCCCCTACGGGATGCGAATCGCGACCTCACGCGTTGGCGATCCGCGGGTAATAGGTCGGCTCGCGCTCGATGTCAGCCTGGACGAAACGAAGGAGCATCGCGGCCTTGACGTCGGCGAATTCGGGGTCATGCCAGCGATTCCGGCGCTCGTCCGGGTCCTCGTGCAGGTCGAAGAGCTCTCCGTCGTCACTTCCGCGATAGACCGTGATCTTGTACCGGTCAGTGACGAGCGTCCGGAGCGAGAGTGCCGTCGGCTGGTGCCGATTCTCGGTGATCGTCCAGTCACGCGCCGGCCCCTCGCCTCGCCACGACCGGAGTTGCGAGACCCCTTGCATGCCTCCCGGAACCGGCTCACCGGCCGCCTCGAGGAAGCTCGGGGCGAGGTCGACGAGACTCTGCAGGTCGGACGAGACGCTGCCCTGCGGAACCTGACCCGGCCAGCGCACGAGGAACGGCAGTCGCAAGAGGTCCTCGTAGTGGAACGCGCCCTTGTGGAAGAGACCGTGCTGGCCAAGGAAATGGCCGTGGTCGGTGCCGAACACGACGATCGTGTTGTCGGCGATCCCCAGCCGGTCCAGCGTGTCCAGGATCTTGCCAATCTGGTCGTCCATGAAGCTGGTCATGCCGTAGTAGATCGCCATGTCCTTGCGGAGCTGGTCCTCGTCGACGAGATGGCTCTGGAAGCCGTGATTGCCGAAGGGCGTCTCCTGCCAGGGCGAGTAATCCGGCTCCGCCAGCTGGGTCAGCCCGAAATGGGGTGGCATGGCATCCAGCTCACCAGGGAGCAGCGTGCCGGGCTCCATGTCGGCGGGGTCGTACATCGACGCCCACGGCTCCGGCACAACGTAGGGCGGATGTGGATCGTGGAACGACGCCCAGTGGAAGAACGGCTTCCCCTCCCCCACCGCGCGCTCGATATTGGCGACGGTGCGCTCGCCGGTCCACGTCGTGTAATGCAGCTCCTCGGGCAAATCCCAGGCGTGCTCACGCTTCGGCTCATCCGGATCGGGCGGCCAGGACTGGAAGTAATCCACCCAGTTCTCCAGCCCCTTCTCCTCCATCCAGATCGCGTAATGCTGCCCGACGAGGTACTCGTCACCATGCATGCGGGCGGTCTCGACGTGATTGAAGCCGTACCAGGGCCCGTGGAAATCACGCCAGAAATCGAGGTCGCGCAGCGTCGGCATCGCCTCGATCGACGTCTGCTCCTCCGTCGATGCGAGCGGCTGGAAGTGCGCCTTGCCGACAAGCGCCGTATCGTATCCGGCATCGCCCAGAAGCTGCGGAAGCGTCACGGCGTCCTCATCGAGTTTGACGCCGATCGTCCAGCAGCCATGCTCCGACGGGTACTGCCCGGTGATGATGGACGAGCGCGATGGAGAGCACACCGGACTCGGGCAATAAGCGCGGTCGAAGCGCGTTCCCTCAGCGGCGAGGCGATCCAGCGCCGGAGTCGAGATCTTCGGATTCACGCTGCCGAGCGCGGAATAGTGCTGCTGGTCGCTGGTGATGAGCAGGATATTTGGTCGATCGTCCGCCATCACGCCCCTCCGAACATCTCGCGGAAGAAGCGAATGCGTCCCTGACGACCGAAGGCATTGCCGGAGTCGTGGCCGTTGTAGGGCCAGACGGTGATCTCCTTGTCGGCAGCGTAATGGTTATAAGCCGCGAAGACCGTCGACGGCGGGCAGACAGCATCCATGAGGCCAACGGTGATGCGGGCCGGCGCAGTGGCGCGGGTGGCGAAGTTGACTCCGTCGAGGTACGAGAGCGTCGTGAAAGCCTGCTCGATATGGTCGGGGTGAGCGAC
>DATGPC010000368.1:0-4816 GCA_035305265.1 Thermomicrobiales bacterium
GGCCGAGCGGCTCCGCGCTGCTCATCCACGCCGGTGAGGATGATCTCGAGACCGACCCGTCTGGCGAAAGCGGTGACCGCGTGGCCTGCGGCATTATCTTCCGCTCGTTCGAGCCAGCGATGAATACGACGCCGCCGTCGGCCAGCCCGGAGGCGACGCCGGCGAACCAGGAATAACTCCGGCGATCAGGGGCGGGGCCATATGGCCCCGCCCCTGTTGACGTTACACCTCCCGATCGCTATCCTGCGGCAGGTGCTTCTTTCGACGCAGGATGGGTAGCGGTGAAGATCTATCTCAAAGCCACCATCGCGACATCGCCAATCTCCGCACATACATGGGAGAAGTGCGCCCTTTTTGCGGCGGAGACGTAGGCTGTCCTGACACAACGCGTCTCACACGGCTCTCCCCTTGATGACCTTCATCAAGGGGCTTTTTGTTGCCCCGATTTCGACACGACCATCAACATCACGAAAGGCACGACCATGTCCATCCTCGTGCAGGCGGCAAACATCGCGTACGCCCACGGCGGCAACCAGATCTTCGACGACCTCTCCTTCGTCATCCAGGAGCGCGAGCGCATCGCCCTCATCGGCGACAACGGCAGCGGCAAGAGCACGCTTTTCCGGTTGCTTGTCCGCGACCTCACACCCCAGGCCGGTGAGGTCACCCACCGGCGCGGATTGCGCATCGGATACCTGCGCCAGGAATCGGACCTCGATCCGGGCAAGACGGTGCGGGAGGTCGTTGACCTCGCCGCCGGGAACCCGGAGGCCATCGAGTACACGCTGATGGAGATCGAGGAGGAACTCGCGACGGGACTCGATGACGAGGCGATGGCCCGCTCGCTCGACCGCTACACATTCCTGCTGGAACGCCTCGACGACGCGCGTGGCACCGACCACGAGGCGCGCCTGGCAGAGGTGCTGGGCGGGCTCGCCTTCCCGGAGCATCGCTGGGACCAGCGGATTGGCGACCTCTCCGGCGGCGAGCGCAAGCTCGTCGATGTCTCCCGCTTCCTGCTCGACGAACCGGACCTACTGCTGCTCGACGAGCCCGACAACCACTTCGACATGGAGGCGCGGGCATGGCTGGAGAAATGGCTCACGGAGCGCTTCTCCGGCGCAGTCTGCATGATCTCGCACGACCGCTACATGATCGATCGCGTCGCGACGTCGATCCACGAGCTGGAGCACGGTCGCATCCAGACCTATCCCGGCAACTACTCCGCCTACCTGCGGCAAAAAGAAGAGCGGCTCGAACGCGAACTGGAGCTCCGCGAGCTGGCCGAGCGCGAATGGTTGAAGCTCAAGGCCAGCGCCGAGGAGCTGACGCAATGGGCACGACAGAACCCCAAGTTCGCCAGCCGTGCCGAGAACCAGCGCCGCAAGCGGGACGAAGAACGCGCCCGGCTCGACGCTCAACCGATGCCGGTGCTGACGAAACGGCGGATCACGCTGAACTTCGACGTCGAGCGAGGCGGGACGGACGTGATCGTCGCGGAGCGGGTCTCGAAGCGATATGGGGAACGCACCGTGCTCCAGCCGTTCGACCTGCTGGTACGGCACGGCGAGCGGGTTGGCCTGACCGGTCCGAACGGGGCGGGAAAGACCACGCTGATGCGGATCCTGCTTGGCGAGGAGCCGCCGACGACCGGACGGGTGCGGCTTGGCGCGGGCATCACGGTCGGCTACTACGCACAGCTCCACGAGACGCTGGATCCGGATATGACGCCGATCGAGGCGGTCCGGCGGGAGCGATCGTTCACCGAACAGCAAGCGCTGTCGTTCCTCGTCGGCATGCTCTTCGATCGCGACGACACGATGAACCGGATCGGCGCCCTCAGCGGAGGCGAGCGGGCACGGCTGCAGCTGGCCGTAATCATGGCACGAGGCGCGAACCTGCTGGTGCTCGACGAACCGACGAACAACCTGGACCTCGCGTCGGTCGAGATCATGGAGGCTGCCCTGCGGGAATTCCCGGGCACCATCATCACGATCTCGCACGACCGGCGGTTCCTCGACACCGTCTGCACGCGGACATTGGCGATCGACGACGGAGTGATCCGCGACTACACGGGCGGCTTTTCGTCGATGATCGAGAATCCAGAGACCGGTACGCCGCTCACCCACGGCATGGCGCACCCTGCCGCGATCGTGAAGGATCAGAACGTGCGACGACGGAGGAAAACCGCCGTATAGAGGACACGGGAGACGCCTGTGGGGATCGATATCGTCATTCGCAAGGCGATTGCGCCTGCGCCATGGCCACGGAGCGAGCAGACAGAGCTGCTCGACGCCGAGGGACATGACGCGCGCGAGCTGAAGGAAAACTTCCGGGATATCAGGCGCGTCAACCGGTTGTTAGGCGGCACGTCAACCGTCCTGGCGCTCTTGCCCCGGCTGATCGATGCCGTGCCTGACGGCCAGCCGGTGACCATCCTCGATCTTGGCACCGGCTGCGCCGATATCCCGCTGGCCATCAGCCGCTGGGCAAAGCGACGCGGGATACCAGTGGCGATCACCGCCAGCGACTACATGGAGGATGTCCTGGACCTGGCGCGGGAGGCGATCGGCGACCACAACGATATCTCGCTGGCACGGCACGACGCGCGGAGCGTCCCGCTTCCGGACCAGTCCTTCGATATCGTTCTGTGTTCGATGACGCTGCATCATTTCCCGCCAAAGGAGGCGGTCGCGATCCTGGAGGAGATGCATCGGCTCGCCCGACGGGGCTTCATCCTGAACGACTTGCGTCGCAGCAAAACCGGGTACGTCGCCGCCTGGATCGCCGCCCGCCTGACCACGCGCAACCGCCTGACACGGAACGACGCCCCGCTCTCCGTCCGCCGCGCCTACACGCCCGATGAGCTGAAGGACCTGCTCCGGCGGGCGGGGATCCATGACGCAGCAGTGTCGACCCGACCATGGTTCCGGATGGCGGCGTTGAAGGTGAACGAGGCCGACCATGCATGACGCCGAGGCGATCGTGGTGGGAGCAGGCCCGGCCGGGAGCACCTTCGCGACCGCGCTCGCGGAGGCGGGACGCCGGGTTCTGCTGCTCGACAAGGCCCATTTTCCACGCCACAAGGCCTGCTCCGACTACGTGAACCCGGCTGCAACCGTCCTGCTGGACGAGATGGGCGTCCTCGACGAGGCGCGACGGCTCGGTGCGAGCCGGATGGACGGCATGATCGTCCACGCGCCGAACGGCAGTCGCTTCACCGCCCATTACACGAAGGCAGAGCCGGGCCGGGCGGCCACGGGCCTTTCCCGCATCCACCTCGACAACCTGTTGCTCGAAAGGGCGAAAGCCTGCGGCGTCACCGTCATCGAACGGGCCCATGTCCGCGAGATCGTCCGGGACGGGGACCGGGTGCATGGCGTCGTGGCCACGATAGATGGCACTCGCGAGGAGCTTCGGGCACCTCTGGTGGTCGGCGCGGACGGCCGTCACTCTGTCGTCGCCCGCGAGCTGGGGCTCAGCCAGCCGCTGCGCTGGCCGCACAAGACCGGTCTCGCCACCCACTATCGGGATGTCACCGGCCTCGAGCGATTTGGCGAGATGCATATCGGCCACGGTGTCTACGCCGGTCTCGCGATCATCGAGAATGGCCTGGTCAACCTCACCATCGTCAACAGGACAGGCGACGTCCAGGACCGCGACGGCTCGCTGGAAGACTTCTTCGCCGGTATGGTCCAGCGCCTGCCAGAGATGGCGCGCAAGCTCGACGGGGCCGAGCGCGTCGGAGGCATCCGAGGCGTCGGACCGATGGGTGTCCGGAGCCGGCGCGTCGCGGGAGACGGTTATCTCCTGATCGGCGACGCGGCCGCTTTCCTCGACCCGTTTGCCGGCGAGGGCGTCTACGAGGCACTGCGCGCCGGGCTTCTCGCAGCGCCGATCGCAAGCGAGGCGCTGAAAGCTGGCGATACTTCGGCGGATACCCTCGACGCTTACCGGATCGCGCGCCGCCGGACCTTCACCGCCAAGCGAACCGTGAGCTGGCTGGTCCAGGCGTTCGTCAACACCCCGCCCGCCATGAACTACGTCACGCCGCGCCTTGCCAGCCGTGAAGACCTCGGCCTGACAATGGCCGGCGTGCTGGGCGGATTCCAGCCTCCCGCTCGTGTCCTCTCCCCCGTCTTCCTGGCGCGAATGTTGCGACCCTGACCCGCATCATTCTCTGGTCACAACAGGGGGAACCACCACATGCGCACCGCGAACACCGTCGAGATGCGTGGCGATCTGGATCATATCGTCGCGCTCGCAGCCGATACGGAACGCTGGCCGGAGATCCTGCCGCATTACCGCTGGGTCACGCTCCTGGAGGGCGGAGGCGACGACAAGACCGTCGAGATGGCGGCGAAGCGCGACTTCATCCCGGTGAAGTGGCGTGCCCGTCAGACCGTGGAGCGCGATGGTGAGACACCGGTTATTCGCTTCCATCACGTGGGCGGCGTGACGAAGGGCATGGATGTGGCGTGGACCTTCAAGGTCCGCGACGGGGCGGTCGATGTGACGATCGACCACGATTTCACGCCACCCTGGCCGGTCGTGGGGAATCTCATCTCCGACTACATCATCGGTCCGCAATTCATCGAGGCAATTGCCGGCAAGACGCTCGCGACGATCAAGGGCATCGTCGAAGACCGGGATTCACGCTTCATGCCAAACGGGGAGCCACGCTCGTGAAACATCGGGTCGTCATCACAGGAATCGGAGCCGTAACGCCGATCGGTACCGGCGCAGAAGGGCTCTGGCAAGGCGTGCGGGACGGCACGACCGCGGTTCGCACGATCACCCGCTTCGACCCGTCGGA
>DATGPC010000369.1:0-14783 GCA_035305265.1 Thermomicrobiales bacterium
AGAACACGGCCTACGATATCCGGCTCGCCGACTCGTCCGATCCGTCGGTCGAGATCCTTGGCGCCTACGCGTTCTCCGACACGCCCTCCAAGCCGCCGACAGAAGAGCAAACCGCGCTGCGGCGCCGCCTCCGGCAAGACGACAAGACGTTCGTTTCCTGCGTCGATGACCAGCCGATCGCCAAGGTCGCAATCGTGCCGATGACGATGAACGTCCGTGGCGCCGTGATGCCGATGGGCGGGATCAGCGGTGTCGCCTCGATGCCGGCGGGACGCCGCAGCGGCCATGTCCGCGAATTGATGAACCACTCCATCAAGGTCATGCGCGAGGATGGGCAGCCGGTCTCCGCGCTCTACCCCTTCCGCGAGTCGTTCTACGAGCGATTCGGGTATACCGGGTGGCCCGCGGCCCGCTGGGTGGAGGTGGACCCCGCAAACCTCGGCGCGATCCTGCGCGTGCCGAAAAGCGGCACCGTTCGCCAACGCGAGCTGTCCGAGGCATTCGATGACTGGACAGCGTTCGTCGACGAGCGCCAGGCCTCCATCCACGGATTCAGCATCTACGGCCCGGCGCGACGCCAGGAATGGCGCGAACCCGGCCAGTACTGGGCAACCACCGTGCATGAAGGCGACCGGATTACCGGGGCAATGATCTACAAGATCACCAATGACCTGTCGCTCATGCTCGTCATGTCCATGCTCTGGAGCACCGTCGATGCGCAGTACCAGCTCATCGACTTCATCGCCCGCCACGTGGACCACATCCGCAAGGCACGTGTTTGCGTCCCGCCCGGTGACCAGCCGGAGTTGTGGCTTACCGACGCAAAGATGACCGTCCTGAGTGACGTCCCGGAATCCTGGAACGGCCCGATGGCCCGGATCGTCTCGCTGGACGGAATCGGCGGCATTGCGGTCGGCACGGGCGAGATCGCGATCCAGGTGACCGACCCGCAGGCCCCGTGGAACCAGGGCGTCTGGACACTGCGCAGCGTCGACGGCACGTTGCACGTCGAGAAAGGTGGCGATCCCCAGGTCAAGCTGTCGATCCAGGCGCTCTCAGCGCTCGTCTTCACCGGCATCGACCCGGCTCTCCTCCGTTTCCGCGGTTGGGGTGATCCGGACGCCGCTACCATGGAAACGCTGAGGAACCTCTTCCCGCCGGTCGAACCGTTCATCTTCGAGATGTTCTGACAACGAGCGGTGCCCCCTCGTGGCCGTCTACACGAGCCAGACATCAAACGAGGCCCCGGCGAAATCGCCGGGGCCTCGTTGTGTTCCATCGGGTGACCGGAACCTCTACCCTTCCAGGAGCAGGTTCTCCGGGTCCTCCAGCAGCTCCTTGATCTTCACGAGGAACTGCACCGAGGTCGCGCCATCGACCACCCGGTGGTCATACGACAGCGCGATGTACATCATCGGGCGAATCTCGATCTCGCCATTGACGGCGACCGGCCGCTGCACGATGTTGTGCATGCCGAGGATACCGACCTGTGGCGTGTTCAGGATGGGCGTCGACAGCAGCGAGCCGTACACGCCACCGTTGGTGATCGTGAACGTGCCGCCGGAGAGCTCGTCGAGCGTCAGCTTGCCGTCACGCGCGCGCGTAGCCAGCTCCTTGATGTCCTTCTCGATCTTCGCAAAGCTCTTGCGGTCCGCGTCGCGCACCACCGGCACGACCAGGCCCTGGTCGGTACCGACCGCGATCCCGATGTCGTAGTAGTTCTTCAGGATCAGCTCATCGCCGTCCATCTCTGAGTTGACGTCCGGGAACGCCTTCAGCGCGCCGACGACCGCCTTCGTGAAGAAGGACATGAAGCCGAGACCGACGCCATGCTGCTCCTTGAACGCGTCCTTGCGACGGCTGCGGATCTCCATGACCGCCGACATGTCGACCTCGTTGAAGGTCGTCAGCATCGCCGCTGTCTGCTGCGCCTCGACCAGTCGGCGGGCGATCGTCTGGCGACGGCGGCTCAGGCGAACGCGCTCCTCGCGGCCGGACTGGTCCGCGGCCACCGGTGCGGCGGCCGGCTTCGCCGGGGCAGCAGGAGCCTGCGCGGGTGCAGCGGCCGGGGCCGCCTGGCCCTTCGCGAGATGCGCGACGAGGTCGTCACGAGTGATGCGTCCACCCGGGCCAGATCCCTTGACCTGGGACAGGTCGATGCCATGCTCTTCGGCCATGCGCTGGACGGCCGGCGCCGAGCGCCCCGCAGTCGCCGCACCGTTCGCTGTCGATGCGGCAGGGGCAGCAGCCGGGACCGTCTCCGGTGCCGGGGCGGATGCCGGCGCGTCCTTCCGCTCGGGCTCGACGGCGTGCTCCGACTCCGCAGCCTCGGCAACCGTGGAGCCCTCTTCCGTCTGGGGCGTCTCGGCCGCTCCGGCCTCGATCGTGGCAAGGACCTCCCCGACCGTCACCACATCGCCTTCCTGCTTCGCGATGCTGGCCAGCACGCCATCCGAATCGGCCGTCACATCCAGGTTGACCTTGTCGGTCTCGAGCTCGAGGATCGTCTCGCCCTGGCTGACAGCGTCTCCCTCTCCCTTGAGCCACTGCCCGACCACTGCGTCGACAAGGGACTCGCCCAGCGCCGGGACCTTGATCTCGATTGCCATCGTGTAATCCGTTCTCCTTGAACCGGTCCGGCCCCATCTACGTAGCGCCGGATGCGCGTCTGACCTGCAGTTTTTCGAGATGATGCGCGAGCCGATCGGCCCGCGCATCACGATGTGGCGTTAGTCGGCGGTCCCGACGGAGACCTCTTCCTTCTTGCGGACGGCTTCATCGGTCTTGCCGTTGGTGCCGTCGCCTGTCGCGGAGTCGTCCATCGGCAGCACGTCGGCAAAGGCGGCAGCGATGATGGCGGCCTGGTTCTCGTTGTGCTTCGACGCGAAGCCTTCAGCCGGGCTGGCCTGCTCCGGACGCCCGATGTACCGGACGGGGATGCGATCCTCGACGAGGTCGCGCAAGCGTCCACCCACGAAGCTCCAGGCGCCCATGTTGCGCGGCTCTTCCTGCAGCCAGACGATCTCCCGCAGGTTCGGGTAGGAGGAGATGACCTCCTTCAGCTCGATCTTCTTGAACGGGGCGATCTGCTCGAGGCGTGCAACAGCAACCGACTCGGTGTCACGCAGCGAGTACTGCTCGAGGTCGATCGCCACCTTGCCGCTGCAGAGGATGAGCCGCGTCACCTTCTCCTTCCGATCCTGCGCCAGCGGATCGTCCAACACCGGCTGGAACGTCCCGCTCGTGAACGCTTCTGGCGCGGAGGCCGCGAGCGGATGCCGCAGCAGGCTCTTCGGGCTCATGATGACGAGCGGCCGCGGGTCGCTGTGCAGGCGAGCGGCCTGCCGGCGGATCAGGTGGAAGAACTGGGCCGCGGAGGTCACGTTCGCGACGCGGATGTTGTCCTCGGCAGCAAGCTGCAGGAATCGCTCGAGACGGGCGCTCGAGTGCTCCGGCCCCTGGCCTTCGTAGCCGTGCGGCAGCAACAGCACGAGGCCCGACGTCTGCGCCCACTTGGAGCGAGCAGAGACGAGGAACTGGTCAATGATGATCTGGGCGCCGTTCGCGAAGTCACCGAACTGCGCCTCCCAGAGCACCAGTGCCTCTCCGGCCTCGACGGAATACCCGTACTCGAAGCCGAGTCCGGCATATTCGGAGAGCGGGCTGTTGTAGATGGCAAACGATGCCTTGCTGTCCGGCAGGTGATGCAGCGGCGTATAGGTCTCGCCCGTCTTCGCGTCGTGCAGTACGACGTGTCGATGGCCGAAGGTACCGCGCTCGGCGTCTTCACCGGTCAGCCGGATCGGGATACCGTCCTGGAGGAGCGAGCCGTAGGCGATGACCTCGGCGTGGCCCCAGTCCAGCTTGCCGTCTTCCTTGTCCAGGATCTGCGCTCGCGCACTCATCTGGCGCCCGAGCTTGCTGTGCGGCGTGAAGTTGTCCGGGAACGTGTGCAGCGCATCGTGGATCGACCGCAGCCGCTCCGCATCGATGGATGTCTTGACTTCTTCGCGCCGTGCCGGCGGGGGATCCGCCGGGCTGGACGACAACGGCTCCTTGCCTTCGGTGATCCCGCGGCGAATCTTCTGCAGCCGCTCCTGGATCTTCTTGTCCGCGGCGTCCACCTCGTCGCGCGTCATGATGCCTTCGGAAACCAGGAAGTCGCCGAAGATCTTCCGCACCGTCGGGTGCTTCTTGATCACGTTGTACATCAGCGGCTGGGTGAAGGCCGGCTCGTCGCCCTCGTTGTGGCCCCAGCGGCGATAGCCCACGAGATCGATCACGAAGTCCTTGCCGAACTCCTTGCGATAGGCCATCGCGATGTGCGTCGCTGTCAGGCAGGCGATCGGGTCATCGGCGTTGACGTGGATGATCGGGATCTCGAAACCGCGCGCCGGGTCGGACGCGTAAAGGGTCGAGCGGGAATCCTTCCAGTCCGTCGTGTAACCGATCTGGTTGTTGGCGATGATGTGAATCGTGCCGCCGGTGTTGAACCCTTCGAGGCCAACCATGTTCAGCGTTTCCTGGACGATGCCCTGGCCGGTGAAGGCGGCATCGCCATGGATCAGGATCGCCGTCGAACCGGACTTCTCCTGTGGCGGCATGCCCGGCTTCGAGCGATCGTCCTGCGCCGCTCGGGTCATACCCAGCACGACCGGGTTGACTGCCTCGAGGTGACTCGGGTTCGGCGCCAGGATGACCGGCATCTTCACCCGCTCGCCCGTCTCCGGGTTCTTCGTCAGGCGCCCACCCATGTGGTACTTCACGTCACCGGCCTGGCTCTCGGTCTCGGAGTTGAAGCCGGCGGGCGGGGTCGCCTCTTCGTGATGCCCTTCGAACTGCGCGATGATGGCGCCGTAAGGCTTGCTGAGGATGTGCGTGAGGACATTCAGCCGGCCACGGTGGGCCATCCCGATAAAGATTTCTCGCGCGCCCTGGGCCGACGACTGGTCGATCACCATGTCCAGCATGGGGATCATCATGTCGACGCCCTCGATCGAGAAGCGCTTCTGGCCGGGGTAGGTCTGGTGCAGGAAGCGCTCGAAGACCTCAACCTGCGTCAGGCGCTCAAGGAGCTTCCGCTTCGCGTCGTTGTCCGGCTTGAAGTCGAAATCGCCGGTCTCAGCCGCGTTCTCGAGCCACTTCCGCTCTTCGGCGATCTGGATGTGATCGAAGTCGAAACCGATGAACGTCGTGTACCGCTCGCGCAACCGGGTGATTGCCTCGAGCGCATTGGCCGAGCCGTCGACGACCGCGCCGCCAACCGCCGCTGCGGGCACGTTGGCAAGGCTCTCTTCCGTGATGCCGTAGGTTGCGGGATCGAGTTCGGGTGCGCCGGGAGGCGGGGAACCGAGGGGGTCGAGCTGGACGGCGAGGTGGCCGTATTCGCGGATGCCGGTCGCCAACTGGACGGCGCCCATGATCTGTGTGACGTCAGGGGTGGCTGTTGCGGGAGGGGTGTCGACGACGCTTCCATTCAGGGAAGAGACCATCGACGGGAGTTCGGGGCTAAAGGACTCGAAGAACTGCTGGGTGGCCTCGTCAACCGATGCCGGATCCTCCTGGTACCGCTCGTACAACTCGAGCACATAACCGGCGTTCGGTCCATAAAACACGCGTAGGTCGCTCATGGCACCTTCCGTATGGATTCCTTGGGCGATTCGCCCGCCTGACTCGCGAGCATGCGCCCGTGTTCGCGGGTGTCATCCCACATTGAAGACCAGGCGTTGCCTGGCCGTTCCGCGCGCCCTGGCAGAGCCGCCTCCGGATCCGTCCCGGAGGACCGCTCCCGGCGCCGCGGGTCAACCACGTTGCTGGGCTCATCATACCATTCTTCGGCCGGGCAGACCCGGATTTTCGGGCCTTTTTCCTAATTTCCGGCAAGTTCCGGGCGCGATTCTGCGTGAAATACTTCACAAATCTCAACCCTTCGGCCGTTTTCGTTCATCTTCATCAGTTTGCAGGTTTTGCCTTCATACGCATATCGCTATTGCCACAATTGGATGGATTTAATGAAGGGAAAACCCCGTCAGACTATTTCTGCGCCGTCTTCGACGACTGTATGCAGCAGACGATCTCGCCGATTTCTCGCAATTTTTCGACCATTTCACCAGCCGTACCCTTGACATACGTGAACACCCTGCGAGAATAAGCACACAGTCGACAACGGTGTCAAACGAAGAGCCTGGTCCGAGAGACCTCATCAGGAGCGAGAACCATGCGCGTTTCCCGTCTCGGTCGGTCGTTCATGTCGTCGCCCGTCTCCCGTCGAAGCGTCGTCAAGCGTGCCTCCATGCTTGGCCTCAGCGCGGCGGTTGCCAGCCGGGTGGAAGCCTTCGCGGAAGCCGGCTACCGGTTCCCCAACGGGCGCGCGACGCTGCAGGAGACCACACCGTCCGTGGATATCTCCGGCACTTCGTTGAGCATTCTCCAGTGGAGCCACTTCGTCGCTTCCCACGACGAGTGGTTCGGCCAGTTCGTCCAGGAATGGGGCGAGGCCAACGGCGTCGAGGTCACGGTCGACCACATCAACACGGCCGATATCCCCGCCGCCTTCGCCGCCGAGATCTCGGCCGGCTCCGGTCACGACCTCGTCGAGCACATCGCCTCCCTCGCCCAATTCGAAGAAGCGGTCGTCGATATGCGCGATCTCTGGGACGAGGCCTCGTCCCGCTGGGGCGAGCCGATCGAGAACTGCCGCCTGAACGGGTACAACCCGACCACGGACAAGTACTACGCCTTCGTTCATGGCTACGCGCCGGACCCGGCCAACTATCGCAAGTCGCTCTGGGAAGCCATCGACATGCCGGACGGCCCGACGACCTACGACGAGCTCCTCGAAGGCGGCTCGCGCATCTGGAATGAACAGGGCGTCCAGATGGGCCTCGGCATGTCGCAGGAGATCGACTCGCAGATGGCCGCGCAGTCCATGCTCTGGGCATTCGGCGCCGCGATCCAGGACGAGAACGAGAACATCGTTATCAACTCGCCGGAGACGGTCGAGGCCGTCAACTTCATGAAGGAGCTGTTCACCAGCGCGATGACGCCAGAGGTCTTCTCCTGGAACGCCGCGTCGAACAACCAGCTCCTCGCCGCCGGTCAGGCGTCGTACATCCTGAACTCGATCTCCGCCTACCGTACGGCGCAGGACACCCAGCCGGACGTCGCGCTGGACATCTACTTCGGCAAGCCGCTGGTCGGCCCGGCCGGGGAAGAGCGCGCGCTCGCCCACGCGCACGCTGCTCGCGGCTACCAGATCCCGACCTATTCCGAGAACCAGGACACGGCGCGGGAATTCCTGCTCCACCTGATTGCCAATTACGAGGCGGCGCTCCTGGCCGGCAAGCTCTACGACTTCCCGGCTTTCCCGGATTCAGCTCCGGGCCTGCAGGACTACCTCCAGGAAGATCCGGACGGATCGGAACCGGCCGACAAGCTGGCCGTCTTGTCGGATGCCGACCAGTGGACGGTGAACCTCGGTTGGCCGGGCCCGGCAAATGCCCTCGCCGGCGAGGCGCAGACAACATTCATCCTTTCGAATATGATGGCGAAAGCCGCCCGAGACGAGATGACGCCGGAAGACGCTGTGGCAGAAGCAGAGCAGCTTCTGAACCAGATCGCCGACAATTGGCGCTCTCGCGGCCTGATGGGCGGAGGTCAGTAAGGACGGTTTCGTCAGCACAAGCGAGCCCGGGTCTCCGGGCTCGCCAACGGGGAGCATGGCAACGGCGCCATCGCCGCGGTCATGCTCCCTTCTCGTCATCCGTCCGGGGGCCCCAACGTTGTCGCCACCCCGGTCAAGCCAGGCGCGGACGTTACGCGCTCTAGCCCAGGATTCCAGATCTTATGGCGATCGTTGAAGTTCGGAATTTGGTTAAGCAGTTCTCGGATGAAGTCACCGCCGTCGACAACATCAATATCAGGACGGCCGATGGCGAGTTCCTGGTCCTGCTCGGTCCTTCCGGCTGCGGCAAATCGACCCTGCTCCGCATGCTCGGTGGGCTGGAGCAGCCGACGTCAGGCGACATCCTGATCGGCGACCGGGTCGTCACGCATCTGCCACCCCGCGCCAGGCAGATCGCGATGGTGTTCCAGAGCTATGCGCTCTATCCGCACATGACCGTCCGGAACAACATCGCCTTCCCGCTCAAGGCCGCCAAGCTCACGAAAGAGGAGCAGGAAAAGAAGATCCAGTGGGCATCGAGCATCCTCGGCATCGACCACCTGCTGAAGCGCAAACCCGGCCAGCTCTCTGGTGGCCAGCGGCAGCGCGTCGCCCTCGCCCGGGCGCTGGTGCGCGAGCCGAACGTCTTCCTGCTCGACGAGCCCCTGTCCAACCTGGACGCGCAGATGCGCGCCTCTGCGCGCGATGAGATCCAGATGTTCCAGAGCCAGATCGGCACGACGACGATCTATGTGACGCACGATCAGGTCGAGGCGATGGGCATGGGGCATCGGATCGCCGTGCTGAATCACGGTCGCATCCAGCAGATCGGCACGCCCCGGGAGATCTACGAGACGCCGGCGAACACCTTCGTCGCGACCTTTGTCGGCTCGCCGCCGATGAACCTGGTCCCGCACGGCAATACGCTGATCGGGTTCCGCCCGGAGAACTTGAAGCCGGTCCAGGGCGATGTCGACATAGACAACTACCTGGAGCTCCGGCAGGACTCCATCCGCGAGGAATATCTCGGCTCGGAGAAGCTCGTCTACGGCGAGATCAACGGCATCAAGGCCGTTGCCAGGCTCGCGGCGAACCACGAGGTCAGCCACCCCGAGGGATCGTCCGCTCGCGTCATGGTCCACCGTCGAGATATCCGTGTCTTCGACAAGGAGAGCGGCGAGGCGATCCAGCAGGAGCCGCCGCGGATCATCACCTCGTCCGAGCCCGCCGCGCCGTCCGTCCCGGGATTCACTCCCAGCCCTGAGCAGGTGGTCTCATGACGGCCCGGACAGCCTCGCCATCCGTGGCCAAGGCGCCACGGGAAGAGCGTTACACCTTTGACAACGAGCGGGTGCTCGGGCCGCTGATGCTGGCTCCCGCCATCATCTATATCGTCGCGCTTGTCGGCTTCCCGCTCGTGCTCGCGGTACTCTATGCCTTCAGCACAGCGACCGCCGGTGACCCGCGCATCGATAGTTGGGACGACTTCGTCGGTCTCCGGAATTTCCGGGCGGTCCTCAACGATGGCGTCTTCACCAAGGCGCTGCGCAACACGATCTTCTTCACGCTCGCGTCCCAGGCGATCGTGATCGTGCTGGCCAATATCCTGTCCCAGATCATGCTTGCCGACTTCCCAGGCAAGAAGATCTTCCGGTTCCTGGTCATGCTGCCGTGGACGACGCCGATCGCCCTCAGCGTCCTTGGCTGGTTCTGGATCTTCGACTCTGTCTACAGTCCGATCGACTGGCTCATGCGACAGATGAACCTACTCGGCCCGGGCACGATGTTTGGTCCGGCCCGGAACATGTACTGGCTTGGCGAGACCGAGCTGGCCCAGGGCGCGGTATTGATGATTCATGTCTGGCGCACCTTGCCGCTCGCCACCGTGATCCTGCTTGGAGGCCTCACCTCCATCCCGAACGACATCAACGAAGCGGCGGATATCGACGGCGCCGGCTTCTGGCGGAAGCTCTTCTACATTCGCCTGCCCCTGCTGTTGCCGATCATGGCCATCGCCATGCTCTTCAGCATGATCTTCACGTTCACCGATCTCACCGTGTCCCTGGTGTTGACCCGTGGCGGACCGGTCAACGATACCCAGGTCCTCTCGAGCTGGGCGTACTTCAAGGGCATCCAGGGAGGCAACCTCTCGCAAGGCGCCGCTGTTGCCCTCTTCATGCTGCCCGTGCTGATCGCCATCGCCATCGGCATGCTGCGGCTCGCGCGCCGGGGAGCGAACGACTGATATGGCTACGACGCACACACCGGAATCGAACGTTAAGATCCAGGACATCTCGCCAACCCGCGTAAAGGCTCGTCGCGTTGCCGGACGCGGCCTGCTCTACACGCTTGCGACGATGTTCGCGCTCTTCGCGGCGCTGCCATTCGCGTGGATGGTCCTCACCGTCTTCAAGACCAACGAGGACCTCTACAATCCGCAGAACAACCCGTTCATCTATAACCAGCCCCCAACGCTGGACAACCTGCGGCTGCTCTGGAACGACACGAACTTCCCGACCTTCGTCGCGAACACCCTGATCGTGGCGCTGCTCGTCGTGATCATCACGGTGGTGGTGGTCGTTCCTGCCGCCTACAGCCTCGTACGCCTCTCTTCCCGTTGGGGAGAGAGCCTCGGTATGCTGATCTTCCTCGTCTACCTGGTCCCGCCAACCCTGCTGTTCATCCCGATGACCGGCATCATCGCCGACCTCGGACTGCAGAACTCGAAGTACGCGATGGTGCTCGTCTACCCGACGTTCACCATCCCCTTCTGCACTTGGCTCCTCATGGGTTTCATGCGGAACTTCCCATGGGAGATCGAGGAGCAGGCCATGATCGACGGGTACTCGCGGCTCCAGGCCATCTGGAAGACGGTGATCCCGATCATCATCCCGGGCATCCTGACCGTCATCATCTTCTCGTTCACCCTGACGCTCCACGAGTTCGTCTACTCGCTCGCGTTCGTCCAGGCATCGTCGGACAAGACGCTGAGCGTCGGCGTGTTCACCGAGCTGATCCGCGGCGACGCCTACTTCTGGCAGTCGCTGATGGCCGCGGCAGCCGTCATCGCGTTCCCGGTCGCCTTCGTCTACAACATGTTCCTGGATCGATTCGTCCAGGGCTTCACCGTCGGCGCCGTCAAGGGATAGATACAATGAGAGGCGGGGCAACGTTCCCCGCCTCTCGTCATTTCCGTCCCCGCGCCTGCGCGATCACTCGCGCGGCGCATCGATCAGCCCCAACCGGATGCCGACCTCCGACGCCGCCGACCGGCTGTGCACCTTCATCTTCGCCATGATGTTCGAGACGTGCGTCATCGCCGTTCGCGGGCTGATCCCCAGCTGCGCGGCGATGTCCTTGTCGCTCAGCCCCTGGGCGACGAGCGAGAGCACCTGTGTCTCACGCCCGGTAAGCTGCACATGGGCGGGCACCTCCGGCGGCAGCTCTTCCTGCGGCGGCGGTGCCTCCACCCGGCGCTCGACCAGCTCGATCACCGCCTGTAGCGACTGTCGAGCGGACTGGTAGCTGCCCAGAGTCATATACCGGCGGAACTCATCGTCGCCCAGGCGCTCGCGAATCTTCTCTTCGACGTCCCGCAAGTAGTGACGCCCGCGATACCATGCGAACCCGTTTTCTTTCCCCTTCGCCGGCCTTCCGCTGCCGATGATCTGTGCGGCCAGACGGTCGTCGCCGAGGTACACACTCGCCTCCGTGGCCATCGGCAACGACTCGAGCACGAGCCGCCGGACGTCGGATGACAGGATCACGCCGAACGCATCCGCCAACTGCTTCAGCGCGCCGGTCGCGTTCTCGGGCTTCGACCGCATCTCGTGCATGGCGTAGACGATGTCCAATTGGGCCAGGCCAAGGTCATCCCCTATAGACCTGGCACTCTCCCTACCCTTCTGGTGCCACTCACTCACCGATGCCCGGCCACCGTTCACCAGCGAGAGACCGATTAGGCTCACACACTCGCAAACGATCCCGACCGGGTTCCCGATACTCAGGTGGATCTGGTACGCCTCGGTATACAGCTCTTCGGCTCGTTGCAGGGCGCCATCATGCATCGCGAGATCACCCGCGTAGTTCAGCGTGGTGGCGAGCGCCGGCAGGTTCCCTGCGGCGCGTCGGGCATCGAGCGACCGGTCCAGCAACTCCCGGGCCCGCTCGAAATCACCCAGCTTCATCGCCACGACACCGAGGTCATCCGAGACATCGATGACGCCCGCGTCATCGCCCAACTTCTCGTACAGTGACAACGCTTCTTCAAGTTGCTCACGGGCCTGACGCAGCTGGTACAGCTCGGAATAGAGCGTGCCAAGTCCCCGATGCGCATCAGCAAGTGTGGTGTCCGACGCATCCTTCGCCTGTGGCAGCAGTCCCTCGAGAAAGGCGGCGCCCTCCGTGACCCGGCCACGGAGCTTCCAGTAGGGAACCAACAACGTTGCCACCCGAAGCGCACACTCCGTCCGCTTCCTCTCCTCGAGCGCGATCGTCAGGCTGGTAATCAGGTTCTGGGAATGCTCATCCAGCCGGCTCACGAACTCCGCCTGCTTCGGGGTATAGATCTGGCTCGCGTTCCTCTCGAGACCACTCCGATAGAATTCGAGCTCCCGGTCCAGCACGTCGTCCCGCTCGCCAAGCTCCAACAGCTTCTCGCGTCCCAAAGCGCGAATGGTCACCGGCATCCGGAAGCCAGCGTTCCCGATTTGCAGGGTGACAGGCACCAGGAGACTGTGGTCCACCAGATGGGCAACCACCTCGAGCATCTCCACTTCGAGGTCGGCCGCCTCGCCGTTGGGACGCATGACGCTGCATGCCGCCTCGAAGCTGAATGGCGCGTCGAACACGGAGAGCGCCCGGAACGCCTCCTGCTCCCGGGGGCCGAGCATGTCGTAGCTCCACTGGATGGCAGCCCGCATGCTCCGAAGCCGCGCCGGCAGGTCATAGGGAGCGCCAGCAAGGAAGTCGAGCGCCTGGTCCAGACGCTCTCGCACCACCCGGAGCGGGAACATCCGCGTCCGCAGCGCCGCCAGCTCGATCGCGAGCGGTAATCCGTCGAGCTCGCGAAGGATGGCAACGACGTCCTCGACGCTGTTTTGATCAAGGTCCAGGAACGGCCGCACGGCACGCACTCGCTCGAGAAACAGCTCGACCGACGGGACACGTCGAACCTGCTCCAGCGTCATATCCGGGGTCGGGAGAGCGAGTGGACCAAGCGGGTACTGCTGCTCGCCACGAACGCCGAGTGGCAACCGGGAGGTCACCAGCGCCGTCAATCCCGGAAGCATCTCCAACAGCTCGGCCACCCAGGGCCGCGACTCGATCACTTGCTCGAAGGTGTTCAGGAGGATCAGCACCGGACGATCGGCGATGCACTCCGCCAGGTCCGCCATCATCACGGCATCAGGCGCAACCCGCCGGTGCAGCTCCCGCAACACCAGCGGCACGACCGCATCCGGATCTTTCAGCTCGGACAACCGGAAGTAGAACTGGCCGCCCGGGAAAAGGTCCCGCACGCGATTGGCGACCTCGATCGCCAGGCGGGTCTTGCCCACGCCTCCTGCCCCGGTGATCGTAACCAGCCGCACGCCACGGCGCCGGATCAGGGAGACCAGGTCACCCAACTCCGTGTCGCGTCCCAACAGGGTGGTGAGCGGCACAGGCATCCGAACCGGACCTATTTCCGGAAGCTCCTGCGTTGTCAAAGATTCGAGATTCACTGAATAATGCCCCGGAATGGTGAGTAGGTTCCTCACGTGCGCCGACATGGTCTCATTCTACGATTTTGCGCGCCTGGCACGACGTTGGCTCAGTGAAGCGCGCCGGAAGGCTTTCCGATGTCGTTCTCACAAAACGCGGTGTCACGACGCAGACTGATGTACGCAGGTGCAGGGATGGCCCTCGCACGCCCACGCCGGCGGGCCTCCGCGCAGGAAGTCACGCCATCCCCGCCCATCACCGGGACCACCCTGCGCGTCCTGATACCGCAGCATCCCTTGGGCAGCTACGACGACGCATTGCGGAACCTTGGCGCGCGTTGGGCAACGGCGCAGGGGGTGACGCTTCAGCTCGATCTCATCCCGGAAGTCGACCTTCCGGCCACGATCGACGCCGAGATCGAAGACGAATCCGGTCATGACCTGATCGGGACGAACCTGCCCCTTCTGCATCTCGCAGGAGACCTGCAGGACCTCGCCCCGCTTGCCGACCGCCTCGTGGAGTTGTACGGCCCACCCGCCGACGCGCCCGATCTCTCCACCCGCCTGCCGGATGGGCGACGGCCCGCCCTGTCCATCGCCTACGCCCCGGCCCCGCTGATCTATCGTCGGTCCGTCTGGGAACGATATGGCCTCCCGGACGGCCCGGCGACATGGGATCAGCTCCACGAAACCGGATCGCAGCTCTGGCATGAGGAAGGCATGAACCTCGGCTTCGGCCTCAGCCGCGAGCCGGGATCCGAGCGATTTGCGGCGATGCTCCTGGCATCCTTCGGCGGCGCGCTCCTCAACGAGGACGGCGAGGTCGTCATCGATTCCCCCGAATCGCTCGAAGCAGTCCGCTTCGCCACCGCGCTGTACCGCGACGCGATGTCACCCGAATCGCTCGATTGGCATACGGACCGCCCGGCACGCCTCCTGGCCGACGGCATCGTCTCCATCGTCAGCGACGACATCTCCGCTATCCGCCTCGCGCAGCAGCGGAACCAGGAGATCGCAAACGATCTCTTCCTCGCGCCGCCTCCGGCGGGACCCACGGGAAACGCGGTGACACCCGCCAGCTCGTTTCGGGCCTTACACATTCCACGTTTCGCCGCCAATCCGGACGCCGCCCATGCATTCATCCTCATGCTGGTCGCATCGTCTGCAGAGCTGGTCGGCGGAAGCCAGCTCGCCGACCGACCCGCCTACGGATCGCTGGTCCCGGATCTGGTGCAGGCGGGTGGCTGGCTCGATACCGACCCGTATGGCGGCCAGCCACAGGGCAAGCTGGCACCGCTGAAGACCTCCGCCGCCTGGACCGTCCATCCCGGTTCCCCGGCACCCGCGTCCGCGCTTGCCAGCCGTGCCCATGCGGAGTTCCAGCTCTCGCGCATGCTCGCCCGCGCCGCCCGAGGGGA
>DATGPC010000370.1:0-13697 GCA_035305265.1 Thermomicrobiales bacterium
GGGTTCCTGCCGCGCGAGGTGTCGAGCCTGCTGTCCGGCGAGCCGGAACTGACCGATGTGCTTGGCCTTCTCCAGAACAACCAGGTTCCCGAGGCGTACCGCGAGTCGATGCGGCAGGTGCTTCGGCTGATCGCCGAGCAGGCCCGGCTGGTCCTCAAGGATGGGGAGATCGTCGCCGCCTAACGTCCTCTGCAAGACCTGGCGGGGTGCTCCCCGCTCAACTCTGCCGGGTCTTGCTTCAGGCAACCAAACGTACGTACACTTGGTGAGCCCGACGTCTCCCGCATTGGGGATGACAACGGGTTCTTCCATTCATCCCCGCTGAATGAAGGCCGAGATCATCGCACCAGTCCCATGACGAACACCCCGAGCTACAGCCGGGTGATTTCGTTGGGAGGAAAAAGAGCCATGTCGGAGTTTGCCCACCTTCACCTGCATACCCAGTACTCGTTGCTTGACGGCATGGGCCGCATCAACCAGTACATCGATCGTGCCCAGAAATTGGGGATGCAGCATATGGCGGTGACCGATCACGGCGTCATGTACGCCGCGATGGACTGGTACACCGAGGCGACGAAGGCAGGCTTGCACCCGATCATCGGCATGGAGGCCTACCTCGCCGAGGGGCCCGTATCGAAGCGGGAGCGGAAGTCATATCACCTGTTGCTGTTGGCGGAGAACGAGAAGGGTTACAAGAACCTTCTGCAGCTTGCCAGCAAGGCGGCTCTTTACGGGTTCTATTACCGGCCCCGGATCGACATGGAGATGCTGCAGGAGCACCACGAAGGCATCATCGCCACGTCCGCGTGTCTCGGTGGCCCGGTTGCCAACAACTTCCTCAATCACCAACCGGAAAAGGCATACGAGTATGCCGGAGCATTGGCCGAGATTTTCGGGCGCGAGCGGTTCTTTATCGAGCTGCAGGATCACGGCCTCAAGGAGCAGATCGATACCAACCGGGAAATGATCCCGTTGGCAAAGAAGCTCAATCTCCCGTTGGTGGCCACCAACGATGTGCACTACTGCAACCAGGACGACGCTCCGGCGCAGGATATCCTCGTCTGCGTCCAGACGAACACGACGATCAATGATCCGAAGCGGATGAAGCAGGAGACCGATCACTTCTATCTTAAGAGTCCCGAGGAGATGGCCCGACTGTTCGGCGAAACGCCCGAGGCGTTGACGAACACCATCCGCATCGCAGAGATGTGCAATCTCGATCTGGGGTTCAAGGGGTATCACCTGCCAGAGTTCGATGTTCCTGAAGGCATGACATCGGAGCAGTACCTTCGAGAGCTCTGCGTCGAAGGCGCGATGAAGCACTATGGCACGCTCGACGGCGAAATAGGCGAGCGCCTCGATTACGAGCTTGGCGTCATCGCGAACATGGGCTTTACGAACTACTTCCTGATCGTCTGGGACTTCGTCAAGTTCGCCAAGGAGAACGGCATCCTTGTCGGACCGGGCCGTGGCTCTGCTGCCGGGAGCCTGGTAACGTACTGTCTCGATATCACCGGGCTGGATCCGCTCAAGTACAACCTCATCTTCGAGCGCTTCCTCAATCCCTCGCGTATTTCCATGCCGGATATCGATATTGACTTTGCGGATGACCGGCGAGGCGAGGTGATTGACTACGTCGTGCGCAAGTACGGCGACGATCGCGTGGCCCAGATCGTCACCTTCGGGACGTTGAAGGCGAAGGCTGCCGTCCGCGACGTGGGACGGGCGATGGGCTTCGACTTTGGCTCGACCGATCGCGTGGCGAAGCTTATTCCGACCGATCCCAAGATGACGATCGATCGGGCTTTGGAAGAGGTGCCCGAACTCGCCAAGGTCTATGAGTCTGACAGCCAAATGCGCGAGCTCGTCGACACAGCGCGCAAGGTCGAGGGGCTCGCTCGACACTCGTCAACGCACGCTGCGGGCGTCGTCATCTCGCGTGAGCCGTTGGTGGAGCATGTGCCGCTGCAGCGAGCGGGCGGCAAGAGCGAAGGGGACATCACGACGCAGTGGACCCAGGGGCACCTTGAGGATCTCGGGTTGCTCAAGATGGACTTCCTGGGCCTGAAAACCCTTACGGTGTTGGGCAAGGCTGTCGATCTGGCCAGGGCAGGCGGGAGCGACATATCCCTTGAATCGATCCCGCTAGAAGATGAAGCGGCCCTGGCGCTCCTTCGGCGCGGAGAGACGGTCGGCGTCTTCCAACTGGAAGGCGGCATGACGACCCGCATGACCATCGACGTTGCACCGGAGAGTTTCGAGGACCTCATCGCCCTGATGGCGCTGATCCGCCCAGGCCCGATGGAACTTGCGCCGGACTATATCGGTCGCAAGCACGGTCGGATGGAGATCGAGTACCCGCACCCGCTGCTGGAAGACGTGCTGCAGGAAACGTACGGCATCGCGCTCTACCAGGAGCAGGTGATGCAGATCGCAAACGTTCTTGCCGGCTTCTCGATGGCCGAAGCCGATGGCCTCCGCAAGGCAATGGGCAAGAAGCTCCCCGAGGTGATGGCCGAGTACAAGGACCGGTTCGTCACGGGGGCCAGCGAGCAGGGGATCGAGAAGAAGAAGGCGGTTGAGGTTTGGGACCTCATCGAGCGGTTCGCCGGGTATGGCTTCAACAAGTCGCATAGTGCCGCCTACGCCGTCATTGCTGCCCAGACGGCGTACATGAAGGCGCATTATCCCGAAGAGTTCATGGCGGCGCTGATGTCGACAGAAATGGCGAACAGCGAGAAGACCGTCTTCAATGTCGCGGAATGTCGGCGTGCCGGTATTCCCGTGCTCCCGCCCGACGTCAATCGCAGCGGCGTTGAGTTCACCGTAGAGGAGCTCGAAGGAGGCAAGAAGGGCGTTCGCTTCGGTCTTGGTGCGGTCAAGAACGTTGGTGTCAACGCGGTTGCCTCGATCGTGGCCGCGCGAGAGGCAAGTGATTCTGGACAGCTTGCATCCCTGGATGCCTTCTGTGATGCCGTTGACTGGTCGATGACCAACAAGCGGGTTGTGGAAAGCCTGACCAAGGCGGGAGCGCTTGACTGCTTCGGCCACCGTGCAGGCGTCATCGCCGGATTGGAAAACGCGATCGGTGCGGCGCAGAAGCGCCAAAAGGCGGCAGCCCGAGGTCAGATGGATCTCTTCGGCTTGATGTCAGATGACGCGGTGCTGTCCGATGGCCCCAGCGCCATTCCGGACGTTCCAGAGGCAGACGAGAAGCAGATTCTCGAGTGGGAAAAGGAGTTCCTCGGGCTATACCTGAGTAGCCACCCGCTGGATTCCATCGTAGGTTCCGGAATTCCTGACAGCTTCACGCAGGTGGTCGACCTGGCCGAGATGGAGTCCGACCACAAGGTCAAGCTCATCGCGATGGTGAGTGGCATGCGCCGCATAACCACCAAGAACAACAAGACGATGGCAGTGGTTGAGCTTGAAGACCTGACCGGGACGGTCGAGGCTGTCGCGTTTCCCAGCACCTATGAATCAGTGGGTGAGCACCTGGAGGTGGACGCCATTCTCGTTGTCTCCGGGAAGGTAGATGAGAGAGGGGACCAGAAGCAGATCATCCTCGAGAGTGTCAGCAGTTCATTGCCGGAGTTCAACATTCGCCCGAAGCAGGCGCCCAAGGTCGTTATCGAGCTGCCGATCTCTGGTGAATACTGGGAAGATGTTCGGCTGATGCAACGGCTGGACGAGGTTCTCCGCGCAAACGAGGGTGACGCAGAAGTCGTCCTGGCAGTTTCGATCGGCGGTAAGCTGACAAGGCTTCGAAGCCGCAGTCGTCGGATCTTCTGGACCGAAGAAACGGCAAGTGAGATTGAGCAGGTGGTTGGCAGGGGACGGGCGTGGCTCGATCGGCCTGAAGTCGGAACACTTGAGGAGGTTTCGCACGCCGCGGACTAGACGGCTGGCCAGTCAGGCGACATATCCCATTGAGATCAACACGCTATTACGATGCCTTCTCTTTATTCGTGGTCTTCCCTAGCGATATGTCGCCTGACTGCGCGATGCGCCGCGGAGGAATCGCGAGTCGTCAGGATCAGGAGCACGTCGCCCTTCTTCAGCGACTTGAACGCACGATTGATCGCTCGACGCTCAGTCGGCAACCAGGAAAACAGGGGAGGATACTGGTTCGCGGAAAGTCCCCGGCGAAAATCCGCCATACGATCGGGATCCTGCTCCCCATGAATCACCACCGCCCCGTGGTATCGACCAAGCTGTCGTCCCAGCTCGAAGACGTCTTCTGCAGCGATCCAGTCCAGGTCACCCACGACGGTAACCTGCCGACGTTCCGCGTTCGGATTGACCGCACGGAGGACGGACTTGATAACCCATCCGGGCCCAAGTTGGTCGATAACAGCTCGATAAGAATCCGCCTCATAGACATTCATGGATGCCGGAAGGATGTGCCAGGCCGCGCGGAAACACTGAAGCGACTGAACGATTGAGGGGACATCTAACCCGATACCTCTCCCAACCGCGATCGCGAGGAGGACGTTTGTCACGTTGAACGTCGCCTCGCCGTCCATGGTCAGGGGCACATCGGACACGCGGATGATCTTCGTCGCGTGCTGACGATCACCGACCCAGATGCTTCCGTTCCGGACCCAAACCGCTGAACCTCCTTCAGCCAGGTGCTGCTGGAGCAGAGGAGCCTGGAACGACTTCGATACAAGGATCACGGTCGCGTCGCAGTTGGCCGCGGCATCGACGGCGTAGTAGTCATCTCCATTGACGACCATGAAGCCGTCATGGTGCACAGCCCCGACGCAGGTGTATGCCGCCCGGACCGCATACTGGAGCGCGGGAGACTTTTCCGGGTTCTCCGCGAGGTCGCGTAATCCCGTCAGAACCAGCACCGGGTACGTCCCGGCAGGAAGACCGGCCGCGTTCACCGTGGCCCAATCCAGTTCCTGCAACGCGACATCGATCGACCCTTCGGAAAGGCGCGTCAGGGCATGGCGCCACCCCGCGATCTCACCGCGCTGTCGGCGTCCCTGGATCTGGACACCGAGATCGGTCCATGTCGCCCGGCGCAGGTGCATCGTGACCAGCATTTCCTCGACCAGGCGCAAGACAGTGCTCTTGCCTCGCGTCCCTGCGATGCCAATCATCGGAAGGCTTCCGTTGAGCACGCTGTCGCGCTGCCATGACCGGAAGCTGTTATGGACGAGAGAGACGTCCCGGGCCGCGACGAGAACGGGATCAGCCACCAACATGCTGATTCCTCCCGTCTGTTGAAGTAGGATGCCCCACACGTTCGCGGAGGAGCTTCGCTGCGGCACGCATCGCCTGGCCACGATGGCTGATCTCGTTCTTCTCACCTGCGTCAAGCTCGGCCATCGTCTTGCCTGATGACAGGACGAAGAGGGGATCATATCCAAAGCCGCCGCTACCACGGGGCTCGAAGGCGATCTGGCCCTCACACGTACCCTTCGTGGTTCGAATGTCTGCCGGTGTGAAGGCAATCGCGATCGCGCAGCGGAATCGTGCTGTTCGGTCGGCCTCTTCGACACCATTCAAGGCGGCGAGGAGCTTCTGGTTGTTGCGTGCGTCGTCGGATGGAATACCCGCATATCGGGCAGAGTAAACGCCTGGAGCACCGCCCAAGGCGTCCACCTCGAGGCCCGAATCATCAGCGAGCGCAACCAGGCCGGTTTGCTCCGCCACGGCCCGTGCTTTCAAGATAGCGTTCTCTTCGAACGTCGTCCCGGTTTCCTCCGGTAGCGTCGCTCCCATATAGGCGGCGCTCACGACCTTGACCGAAGAACCAAGTAACGACCTCAACTCCTCGAGCTTGCCCGGGTTTCCGGACGCGAGAACAACGGTGTTCCTCTCAATCTGGGTCACGGCAGGAGTCTCCCGAAGAGTCGCTCGGCGTTCCGGCTCGTCTGTTCAACCAGATCGTGGACCGGCACGTCATAGAAGTCGGCAAGGAAAAGCGCTACGGTTCGTACGTGAGCCGGGACGTTTCGACGGTCTTTTTGCCGGGCTGGAACCAGGTACGGCGAGTCAGTCTCAAGCACGATCGATTCCAGAGGAATGCGACGCAGTTGCTCACGAAGCTCGACAGATCGTTGGCGCGTGGCAAGCCCACCAACACCCACGAACGCCTCACGCTCCAGGATGAAATCGGCGAGCGCCGACGTTCCTTCGAAGGAATGGAAAAGCATCGACGGGAGCTCGCGCTTCGAGGTCAGGACGTCCAGCATCTCCGACTCGGCATTGCGCATGTGGAACACAGCGGGCAAAGCTAGTTCCCTCGCGATGTCGAGTTGGCCGATCATCGCTTCCCGTTGAACGTCGAGAGGTGGATTGTCGCGGTAGAAGTCGAGACCGAACTCGCCGACCGCCACCGCACCAGACAATTCCAGAAGGTCCCGGAGTCTGGCGGCCACGGTTTCATCCCACTCAGCCGAGTGCGACGGGTGTACGCCCAGCGTGTGTGACATTCCGGGGATGCGACGTGCCATCTCGATCACCGAATCCCACCGATCTGGCGCATACCCGATCAGAATCCACGAGACGACGTTTGCCGCGCGACTGGACTCCAGTACGAACTCCAGGTCGTCGGCAAACGCCGCGTCGTCAAGATGGCAATGTGTATCGATCATCGCCGGGAGCGGCGATGGCTCGGGCTGCTCGGTCTCGCTCATGCCCCGATTGTACTATCGAACGGTTACGCTCTTGGCAAGATTTCTCGGAAAATCTGGATCGACTCCCCGCGCGACCGCGACCTCGTAAGCAAGTCGCTGCGCAACCACAAGATGAACGAGCGGTGACGCCGGGCCGAAATCGGCGATATGGACAATACCCGAGCAATCATCCTGGGTGAAATCCCCGATGCCGATGGTGTAGCCGCCGCGGCTCATGACTTCTCGCGCCGCAATACGAGCGCTCGCAACCTCGTTGGCCGTTGTGGCGAAGAGCATCACCGGAGTACCGTGAGTCACCAGGGCGAGCGGACCGTGCTTCAGCTCACCGGTGAGGTAAGCCTCAGCATGGGCGTAGGAGCCTTCTTTAATCTTCAGCGCCGCTTCCTGCGCAACCGGGCGACCATGTCCCTTGCCCAGCGTCAGGACGTGCTCCTGATCGCTGATCCGTTCCACCAGCGATGTGAGGGCATCATCAGTCAGGATGTGCCGGATAAGGGGAATTGCCGCCTGGAGAGACTCTGCAGCGACCTCTGCTATACCCGACAAGCGAGCCGAGAGCTGGAGGAGCCGCACCGCCATCGCCATGAACGACTTCGTCGCGAGAACGCTCCGTTCAACGCCGGCAAGGATCGGTACCGTGATGTCGACCATGTTAGCGACGGACGATGACTCGGTATTGACGATCGTCGCGGTGGTCGCCCCCCAGGATCGCGCCAGGTGGATGGCATCGACGACGTCGGCGGTCTCTCCACTTTGGGTGAGTGCGATTACCAGCGTGTCTGGGCCCATGTTGCGTGTGGAGGCGTCGATCTCGGAGGCCGGAATAACGTCCAGCCAGGCATTGCAGGAACGACGAAGCCACTCGACGCCGAGCGATGCGGCAAAGTAAGCCGAACCGCACCCGGTCAGCAGGACGTGACGATGGGACGTCACTGCGTCGGCGAGGGCCGCGATATCCTGCTCCCGCTGGGCAAGTCGTTCCATAACCTCGGGCTGGTCGTGGATCTCCTTGATCGTGAAGTGAGGAAACTCACCCTGGGAAACGAACGCATCGGGCGGAACCTCGCGCCAATCGATCGGGATATCCGAGCCGGATGATGAGTCCACCATCCGGGCCTGACCATTCTCGAGGAGCAACAGGACCCGGTCCGGGACAATCGCCATTTGCTCGGCCTGATGGGCAAGCGCGACAGGGTCCGAGGCAAGCATCCAACCTCGGTCCCCACGCCCCAGTCGGAGGGGCGACCGGGAGGTGATGGCGGCGATCTCGTTGGTCGCGCGATTCGCGACGACGATGGCCGAGCTGCCCTCGAGCATCTGGAACACGTGGTTCACGGCTTCACCGAATGGCATTCCCGCGTCCAGCAGGTGCCTGACGAGGTGGGGGACCACCTCGCTGTCCGTCTCCGACAAGAACTCGACATGAGAGAGATACCGCGCCCGTAGCTCGGCAGCATTCTCAATCACGCCATTGTGGACGACTCCGATCTGGTACGTGCTGTCGAAGTGAGGGTGCGCGTTGTCCTGGGTGACGCCGCCATGCGTGGCCCATCGGGTATGACCAATGGCAATAGAGGAGGATGCAAGATCGCCGATATTGGACGGAACCCGTCCCGGTGCCTTGAGGGTCGAGAACTGGCTGCCGTTATCCCATCCGATTCCCCAGGAATCGTACCCGCGGTATTCCATCGTGCGAAGCGCATTTGAAACGAGCGGAAGGATATCGACCTGGTTGCCTACGTAGCCATAGATGCCGCACATGTTGGGTATGCCTCCACGATCGCCGGGCATCACGAATGAAGGGTGTTGGCGCGCAGCGCGCGCAACGCCCCGTGGTCCTGCCCGGGCGAAACACAAATTGAATCGAAACGATCACTGTGAGGATCCGTGGAGGGGTGGGCCGTTTGGCCCTTCGCACGTTGACGGGGGTTTGTCGCTCCGTTACCGGACCGGTTTGTGCCCGCCATGACGACTGTGCGGCCGGGGGATCATCCGCCGAGTCTTTCGATAAATCCCCACCTCGTCGACCCGGCAACCTCAGCCGGGTCCTGGCGCTACGTTATGTTCGGATCAGCCTCCGTTGCGAATCCACCTGTAGCATAACGAGTGTTCGTACCAGGTTCAAGGGGGCGCCGTATACTTGAGGCGACAACGGCGCGCCAGGCCGGCTCGCCCTCACGCATTTCCAACGTCAGGAGCGGTACCAGCACGTGATCGAGCGATACACACGCCCAGAGATGGGGGCGATCTGGTCGCAGGACCACAAGATTCAACAATGGCTGGCGGTCGAGATCGCCGTATGCGAGGCATGGGCACGCCGCGGCAGGATCCCGGAAGAGGCAATGGCAAAGATCCGCCAGGCCTCGTGCGATGTCAATCGCATGCTCGAGATCGAGAAGGAGACGGACCACGACGTCATCGCCTTCCTTCGGGCGACTGGCGAGACGGTCGGCGACGCGTCCCGGTTTATCCACCTCGGACTCACGTCCTCCGACGTTGTCGACACGGGCATGGCGATGCAGGCTCGGGACGCCACTGATCTCCTGCTTCAGGGACTCGAGACGTTGATCGAAACGGTCGGGCGGCGGGCCGTCGAGCACAAAGACACGATCACCATCGGCCGATCCCACGGGATGCAGGCCGAGCCAACCACATTCGGCCTGAAGCTTGCTGTCTGGTACGACGAGCTTCGGCGTCACCGTGACCGGCTCGAAATGGCCCGCGATCACATTGCCGTGGGGCAAATCTCCGGAGCTGTCGGTACACATGCCCACGTCCCACCTGCCTTGGAAGAGGAGGTCTGCCAGGACCTTGGCCTCGGGGTGGAGCTAGCATCGACACAGGTCATCCAGCGCGACCGCCACGCCTTCTATCTCGCGGTGCTGGCCGGGATCGCCGGCACGCTGGAGAAGATGACTGTCGAGGTGCGACATCTCCAGCGGAGTGAGGTGGCCGAAGCGGAAGAGGCGTTCGGCGAAGGGAACCAGGGCTCGTCGGCCATGCCGCACAAGCGGAATCCGCACGAATCGGAGCGGATCGCCGGCCTTGCCCGCCTGGTCCGCGGGTATGCCTCCGTGGGGTTCGAGAACGTTGCCTTGTGGCACGAGCGAGACATCAGCCATAGTTCGGCCGAGCGCGTCATCTTCCCGGACGCCTGCATCGTGCTCGATTTCATGTTGCACGAGACCACCGAGATCATCGGCGACCTTGTCGTCTATCCGGAGAAGATGCTGGCAAACCTGAACATGAGCGGCGGCCTTATCTTCTCCCAACGCATTCTCCTGGCGCTGGTTGACGGTGGCATGGACCGTCAGGACGCCTACCGCCTGGTCCAGAAATACGCGCATTCTGCCCACGAAGTCGGCAAGCCATTCAAGCAGCTTATCTCGGAGGATCCGGAGGTCCGGGACCGTGTGCCGGCCGAGAAGATCGAGCAGGCATTCGATCCGTGGGATCAGCTTCAGAACGTCGACGCAACGTTCGAGCGACTCGGGCTCATCGAAGCAAAGGTGAACGCGTGACGGCCAGTGCAGCACTCTCGCTCACGAACTACCCCCTGATCCGAAGCGGGAAGGTCCGGGACATCTACGATGCCGGCGATCGCCTCCTGCTTGTCGCAAGTGACCGACTCTCGGCATTCGATGTCATCCTGCCGACCCAGATCGACGGGAAGGGAGTCATCCTGACCAGGATCTCCGAATTCTGGTTCGACAAGACGAGCCACATCGTCCCGAACCATCTTGTCTCCACCGACGTTTCCACCCTCGTGCTTACGGATGCCGAAGAGGACGCGCTGCGGGGACGGACGATGATCGCACGGCGCGCGGATCGTATCGATATCGAGTGCGTTGTCCGCGGATATCTCGCAGGCTCTGGATTCAAGGAGTATGTCGCCGAGGGCACACTCGCGGGAGAATCCCTCCCCGAGGGTCTGCAGCGCGGCGCTCAGCTTCCCGAACCTCGTTTCACGCCGGCCATCAAGAACGACGCGGGACATGACGAAAACATCTCGCGTCAACGGCTTGCCGATATCGTCGGGACGGAACTGGCAGCTCGCCTCGAACAGGTCAGCCTCGACATTTACCGCTTCGCTGCCGCGTTGGCGATGAAAGCCGGAATCGTTCTCGCTGACACGAAGTTCGAGTTCGGATACGTTGATGGGGAGCTCACGCTGATCGACGAGCTCCTGACACCGGACAGCTCTCGTTACTGGGAAGCATCCGATATTGTACCGGGCCAGGAACCACCGAGTTTCGACAAGCAGATCGTGCGAAACTGGCTGGAGGATCAGCCGTGGGACAAGACAGCTCCCGGGCCTGAGATTCCGGCCAACATCGTCGAACGCACGCGCCAGCGATATCAGGACGTGCTCGACCGCCTCACCAGCGTTGCATAGGAAGGAAACGCAACCTTGTCCGACTCATCGAAGCAGTGGATTGTCGAAGCCGAGATCATGCCGAAGACCGGCGTGAACGACCCTCAGGGCGATGCCGTCCTGTCTGGCCTCAAACTACTCGGCTTTGGCGAAGCAGGACGCGTGCGCGTAGGTAAGCTGATCCGCGTCGAGGTCGAGGCGGCGAACGAGGACGAGGCACGCCAGGCCGGCACCAGGATGTGCGACCAGTTGCTGGCGAACCCGGTTATCGAGGAATACACCCTCAATGTGATGCCAGCCCAGGAGGGGAGGGGATAGGATGCAGATCGGAGTCATTTCCTTTCCCGGCAGCAACGGCGACCACGACGCTCTCGCGAACCTCGAGGCAGATCTTGGCGTGAGCGTCCGGCGTGTCGATTACCGCGAGACGTCCCTCGCCGGTCTGGACGCCCTCGTCCTCCCCGGCGGATTTTCCTACGGAGATGCCCTTCGGTGCGGAGCCATCTCCCGGTTCGCTCCGGTGATGGGGGAAGTCCAGAAGGCCGCTGAATCGGGAATGCCGATCCTCGGGATCTGCAACGGCTTCCAGGTTCTCTGTGAATCCCATTTGCTGCCTGGGGCGCTCCTTCGCAACAAGACGCTGCGGTTCCATTGCTTCCGCGCGAACATCAGGATCGAGAATGCGTCGACCGCCTGGACGAACGCGCTCGAAGAAGGGCAGGTCCTGAACCTGCCGATCGCCCATGGAGAAGGCGCATATTACATCGATACGGATGGGCTCTCGGAACTTGAGTCGAACGGTCAGGTGGTGGCGCGGTATTGCGAGCCAGACGGAAAGGTCAGCGATTCGGCGAACGAGAACGGCTCCGTCGCGAACATCGCGGCGGTGACCAATCGTCAGGGAAACGTCGTGGGCCTGATGCCGCATCCCGAGCGGGCGACCAATGACCTGGTCGGCGGTGCGGACGGTCTGAAACTCTTGCGCTCGGTGCTTTCGACCAAGGGCGTCCTCGCCTAGATGAATATGGCCATTAGGCATTCGTGAACTCGACGATGAACGCCCGGTGACAGGCCGGGCGTTCGTCAGGCCTTCGAGAGGAGTCAACGTGTCCAAAGAAGCGTTCGATACATTGCTTTCACGTGTCCGGACAGTCGGGGACGTCGCGGGGGCGGCGGCCCTCCTCGGATGGGACCAGCGCACCCATATGCCGCCGCGTGGCACGGCAGTGCGGTCCGAGCGGTTGGCGACATTGGCGACCATCGCCCACGAGATGATGACGTCTGACGAGGTCGGCGAGCTGATCGCAAACTCCGAGGACTACGTCAAGGGGCTCGGCGACGAATCGTTCGAGGCCGGGCTTTGGCGCCATGTGAAGCGTCGCTACGACAAGACCAAACTGATCCCTCCTGAACTGACTGCTGCGATGCAGCGCGCCGGATCTGCCGGGTACACGGCGTGGATGAAGGCTCGCGCGGAATCGGACTACTCACAGTTCCGCGAGGCACTCCAGCACAACCTCGACTTGGCGAAAGAAATGGTCGATGCGCTGCGCAGCTACTTCCCGGACGCCGAGGAGGATTACGACATTCTCCTGGACGATTACGAGCCGGGGATGAAGACGTCGGACATTGCCCGCGTCTTCGACGAGCTGAAGCTTGCGACCAAGGACCTCCTGGCGAAGGTCGTCGAAAATCATGACGAGAAGCGAGACGCGATCCTGCATGGACATTTCCCGGCCGACAAGCAAGAAGAGCTGACGCGCATCGTGCTGAAGCAGATCGGCTTCACCGATGACGCATTCAACCTTGCCACCACGACGCACCCGTTCGAGTCGTCGATGGCCATCAACGACATCCGCATCACGACGAAGTACGAGGAGGACTACTTCAACCCGTCGTTCTTCGGCACCATGCATGAGTTCGGGCATGGGCTCTATGAGCACCAGATCTCCGAGAAGTACGAGCGCACGCCATTGGCCCGTGGTACCTCGATGGCCTGGCACGAAAGCCAGAGCCGGATGATGGAGAACCTGGTTGGCCGGGGACGTCCGTTCTGGGACTGGGCGATGCCGCAGGTCAAGAACGTCTTCCCGCAGCAGTTCGCCGATGTGTCCGCCGACG
Source organism: Thermomicrobiales bacterium (assembly GCA_035305265.1). Classification (GTDB taxonomy): domain Bacteria; phylum Chloroflexota; class Chloroflexia; order Thermomicrobiales; family UBA6265; genus UBA6265. Next base: position 13,150 of record DATGPC010000370.1, read on the forward strand.
ACATGTACCGCGCGGTCAACGCGATGGGACCGTCGCATATCCGGATCGAGGCCGACGAGCTCACGTATAATCTGCACATCATCCTGCGATTCGAGCTCGAGCGGGACCTGCTGTCGGGAGCGGTCACGACGGCGGACTTGCCCGAAGCCTGGAACACCAAATTCCGCGAGTACTTCGGGATCGACGTTCCGAACGATGCGCAGGGCGTGCTGCAGGACGTCCACTGGAGCCAGGGGTCATTGGGGTACTTCCCGACATACGCGCTCGGGAATGTCCTCGCATCCATGCTGTGGAAGCGGATCAACGCTGAGATCCCGTCGCTCGAACAGGATCTCTCCGCTGGCGACCTTTCAGGCCTGCGCGCCTGGCTCGGCGATAACATCCATCAACACGGCAGCTTCTACCTGCCGATGGACCTGATGGAGAAGGTACTCGGCGTTCGCCAGCTGGACGCGAAGCCGCTCATCGCATACCTGACGCAAAAGGTCGACGAACTGTACGGCTGATCGACTTCGACCGTCTCGACGTAACAAGAAGGGCCGTTCCAG
>DATGPC010000371.1:0-2854 GCA_035305265.1 Thermomicrobiales bacterium
AGATCGTCTTCACCGATCCGGAGAAAGGCATCCTCTCCTACCGGGCGCTTCCCGGCACGCCCCTCATTGATATCCAGGACGCGGATTCGACGGCGCTCGCCGAACCCCTCGGGACATTCCTTGCGGCGATCCACGCGATCCCCCTTGCCGACGTCGAACACCTTGTGCCGCGCGATGTCGACCTCCCTGATGAATGGCTGGATGAGGCCCGAGCCGGGTACGAGCAGGTCGGATCTCTCATCCCTGCATCAGCCCGGGCGGAGGTCGAAGCGTTTCTCCACGCACCGCCACCGTCCGAGGCGAAGCGACTCACCTTGTGCCACAACGATTTCGGCGCCGAGCATATCCTTGTCGACCCTGACACCCTGCACATCACCGGCATCATCGATTGGTCCGATGCCTCCATCACCGATCCCGTGCGTGACCTCGCGCTGGTCTACCGGGACCTCGGCCCGGATGCCCTCGACAGGGCGGTTGCCGCCTACCGCACGGCACTGACGGATGCCGACATGCGGCGCCTCGTTTTCCACGCCCGGTGCAAGCTGATCGAGGATCTCGCCTACGGTCTCGAATCCGGCCAAACGCGCTATGCCGACACCGCTGTGGCTCATCTTGAATGGATATTCCCGTCCGGGACGACATGACGATTTCCGCGACAGGAGGGACCTGGTCCTTAAACGACGAAGCCGCCTCTGACGGCTTCCTGTCGTCAGGGCGGTCTTGTCTGGACGTTTCGCTTTCCGGCGCGTAGCGCCATACGCTGGCGGGAGCGTTACGACTCGGGAAAAGCGATGTCGTCAGGGTATCGGTCGCGCCGGATGAGGCGGATCGGCTGCGCCACTACGCGGTGGCGCCGGCCTCAATCGCCTCCTGCTGCTCGGAACCCGACCGGATCGCGATCTTGTGCGGCCGCGAGGCCTCGGCCTTCGGCAGGACGATCTTCAGCATGCCATGCTCGAAGGTCGCTTCGGCACGGTCGGCATCGAGCGAGACCGGGAGCGTGATGCTGCGACGGTAGCTGCCACTGGCCAGCTCGCGCAGGTGCCACGTCACGTCCTTGTCCTCACCCTCCGCCGGGTCATGCTGGACACGGCCACTGATCGTTACCGTGTTCCGCTGGACGGTCAGGTCCAGATCGTCCGGGCGCATGCCAGGCACGGCCGCCAGGATCACGACCTCATCGTCGGTCGAGTACACGTCGAACGGCATCGGTCGGGCAACAGCCCCTCCGCTCGACTCGGAGCGGGACCAGAGGGTGGAGAACGTATCCCCGAAGGGGTTCTCGCGGAAGATCTGGTCCACGGTGTCCCGAAGGTTCAGCAGGTCGTTGAAGAGCGGCGTTCTCATCATAGGCGTGCACCTCCTTTCCTATGCGATTAGACCGATCTCCAGTGATGAAGGACTCTCGTCCTTTCGGTACCTGTATTATATGATATGATACGAATCGTGTCAAGCATGGTGATACTTGATTTGTTGGCGGCCATGATAGTGCGTGCGCGATGCGACCCGGCGCCAGGCAACTGGTGCCGGGTCGCATCGAACTGGCTGGAATGAACGCTCTTGAAGGATTAGGACACCTCGCTGGAACACGGAACATCCAGCCCGGTGGAGGGCGCATCCGATCCGTTATTCCGCCTCGTTCCAGTTCGCGATGTTCCAGTAGATATCACCGAACGCCGTCACCGCGATGTTGTCCGCCCGGATCCGCCGGTTCACCGCATACCGATCCGCCACTACCTGTACCAGCGGGATCTCCACGACATCGTCGATCACCATGTCGTTGAGCTGGATGAACAGGTCGGCCGCGTCCTCCGGCGTCGACACCCGCGCGATCTCTTCCCACGCCGCGTCGTATTCCGGGTTCACGTACCGGCACTTGTTCGTGCCCGTCCACTCATTCTCCGCCTGGGCGATGTTCTCGCCGTTCGGCCCCGCGTACCAGTACTTCATGTAGTTGATGGGGAACGCCGACGTCGCGCCGTCCGTGTATTCCTGCATGTCGGAGTAGAAATGCGTGAAGTTCTGGTCGTTGCCCGGCGAGCCGTCGAAGAAGATCGATCCGTCGACCGACAGGATCTCGACCGCGAACCCGATGTCCTCGAGGTTCTGCTTCACGACCGCCTGCACCTTCTGTCGCTGGGGGTTCACCGTCGAGACGTACCGTAGCTCCAGGCGGGTCCCGTCCTTCTCGCGGACGCCGTCATCGCCCGCCACCCAGCCGGCGTCATCGAGCATCTGCGCCGCGGCGGCTGGGTCATATACCCAGGACGGGTTCGGTGATTCGTATGGAGCCATCCCGGTCAGCATGTTTCGGCCCGGAGGCGCTGCGTACAGCTCGTCGGCAATCTGCTGCCGGTCGATCGCCGTAGCGATCGCCTGGCGTACCGCCAGCTCGGTCAGGAGCGGATGAGGCGTGTCCTTGTGCGACCGCTGGCCGTCGACTTCCGTGTACGGGTCGCTGAAGTTGAACTGGATCTTCTCGACGCCGGTACCCGGAGGGCCGTAGACCGTGCCCTGGTCGCCGGTCGTCGCGTCGATTGTCGTCGGGTCGAGCTGCAAAGTGAACGCCAGGTCCCAGTCTCCCGTTACGGTGACCGCCCGCAGGGAAGCCGCCGGATCCCCGCCGCCCTTGAGCACGACGCGGCTGAAATACGGCTTGTTCGGTTCGCGATAGTTTTCGTTGATGACGTAGCTGACCTGGTCGTTCGGGCGCAGCTCTTCCAGCTTGTAGGCGCCCGTCCCGATCGGCGCGTTCAGGAATTCCTCGTTCGCCTCGGCGGCGTCCTTGCCGTCCCAGAAATGCTTCGGGTAGATCACGCCGATGTTCGACGCGAAAGGTTGGAACCACCCGACC
>DATGPC010000372.1:0-22134 GCA_035305265.1 Thermomicrobiales bacterium
CGACGTCGAGGTGGGTGAGCGGGCTGATCATCCGGACGGCGCCGTTCGTGTGGGCAGGGAGGTCGGAGATGAATCGTCGAAGTGGCTGGTCAAACGTATCGAGCACGGTCGCGTCATGGCCGAAGAGCTCGTAGATGTCCATCAGCGCGCCGCGCTTGATCCCGGCGCCCAGCTTAAGGTTCGTGACCGAGCCTTCGGCATTGCGCGTGATCACGCCGGTGGGCTCGTCGACCTTGTCGATGAGCCCTGGATGGATCCGTGCGCGCTTGAGCTGGTCGAGGACGGTCTTCCCGGCGTCGTCGGTGCCGATCACCGACCGGAGGGTGACGCGTCCACCCAGCGCCGCGATAGCGAGCGCGATCGCGCCGCTGCCACCGGGCACGATGCGCCCATTATGCTGTTCCGCCAGGATGTCGCCGATAATGGAGAAACGCTTGCTCATGACCAGTTTGTGCCTTGCCGTTTCGGAACCTTGTCCTGACTACGCCACTGTGCGGGAGGTGGACGCTCCCAGCGTCACCGGAATCGTCGCAAACCGGCGGAAATTCGACAAGGACGTCCGGCGGTAACGTATGCTTGACACAAGATCCGCAGGCGACACGGACACGCGCGCGTTTCCACGGCGCATGAGCGGGTAGAGGAGCATCCCCCCAGTGACAGTTCCCCGGATGAGGCAAAGGGCATCGGCCGCACGCCAGGCGCATCTCGAAGAGCGGCGCCGCATTGTGCTCGACGCCGCTGAAACCCTCGTCACGCGGGACGGGCTGGCGCAGTTCTCGATGCGGTTGCTGGCGAAGGAGGCCGGGATCCCGGCGCCAACGCTCTATGGATACTTCGACTCGAAGGAGGCGGTTCTTCGCGCCGTTGCAGACCGCAAGATCGGCATCCTCAGGTCCTACGTCCTGCGTGAGGCCGAGCAGGCAGAGCCCGGTGTGGGCCGCCTGATGGCGTTCGCACGAGGGTACCGGCGGTTCGCGCTCGACGGCCCTGATTACTACGATCTCTTCATCGGCCGGTCATCGATCCTATCGTCGGAACCTATGCGGGAGATGGCCAGCGGCCCAGGCATCGAGCTGATCCGCACGCTCGCGGTCGATGTCGAGGCGGCGATCGAGCGAGGTGAGCTTCCGCGCGTCGATCCGGAGCGGATGATTATTGGGCTCTGGGCGATTGCGCACGGATTCCTCTCACTGGAGCTGCGGAACGTCCTGCCCGAGTGGCAGATTACGCCCGACCAGCGGGAAACGGTGTATCTACAGTATTTCGAGACAATGCTTCGGGGCTATCAGGACGAAGCGCCTGGACCGGATGCAACGTCGGAGGCGAGATAATGGCCAGGGCACGGACCAACAGGAAATCGGCGGCGCCGACCGTCGGCTCGCTGCTGGGCGAATACGTCCGGAAGGCGCGGCAGGCACAGGGGCTGAGCCAGCGGGCGTTGGCCGATCAGTCTGGGTTGAGCCGCTCCTATGTGTGCGATATCGAGCGCGGGCGTGGCGCGGAGCCGAGCCTTGCGACGCTCGACAAGCTCTCGGTCGCGCTCGGCGCGTCGCGTTCCGAGCTGATGCAGGCCGCGGGACTGATCGATCGCGCCCTTGTCCCCCGCGAGTCGGAGGATGAACGCCGGTTGCTCTCCCTCTACCGAGACCTCGGTGACGCGTCCCAGCAGCAGATCCTTCGTTATGCGCGGTTCCTCCATCATGAGGAGCACAATTGGCAGCAGGCCAGCTTCGTGGACGAGAGCGAGGAGAGCGGCGCCAAATCGTCCCCCCGCAATAACGGCCAGAGCCTGCCGCTCTTCGAGATGGAGGCGTAGCGGCCCTTTCAGGCGATGAATGTCGTCATCCCGATCAGGCAGGGAGCCCGGACGAGCCAGAACTTCTTGCAGCGGTGCCAATACAAAAAAGCCCCTTCCGGACGAATGCGGAAGGGGCTTTTTGTTCCCGTTGTGGGACGACCGGGATTACTCCTCGGTCGTGGACTCCTCGCCGGCAGCGGCGATGTCCTCGGACGCCTGCTCGGCGGCAGCGGCTTGGGCCTCGGCCTGCGCGGCGGCAGTCGCCTCAGCCTCGGCCTTGCGAGCAGCCTCGGCTTCCGCCTTCTCACGCTCGGCGCGGATGCGGGCGCGCTCTTCGCGGGCCTGCGCCTCGCGCTGGGCCTGGGCCTCGGCTTCCTGCTCCGCGCGCTGCTGGGCAAGCTGCTCCATGCGGCGCTGGCGCTTGGACTTCTTGGGTCCGGCAGCCTGCGCGGCCTCGAAGCGCTTGGTGAAGCGCTCGACCTGGCCGGCGGTGTCGACGATGCGCTGCTCGCCCGTGTAGAACGGGTGGCAGACGTTGCAGAGGTCGACCCGCAGCTCGCGGCTGGTAGAACGGGTGGTGAAGGTGTTGCCACACGAGCAAACGACGGTGGCTTCCTGGTAATTCGGGTGGATGCCCGGCTTCATAGTTGTTGTTCTCCGTGAATGGTGAGCCAGGGTAGCCCTAGTCGGCGGCCGTCGTCTCCGCGGCAGCCTGCGGCTGGTTCAGCTCGCGCGCGCCACCGATCGGATAAACCTCCGGCGGGTAGACGCTGATGCGTCGCTTCTGGCGGGAGACCGTCTCGAAGCGAACAACGCCATCGATCAGGGAGTAGATCGTGTGGTCCTTGCCGATGCCGACGTTGTTGCCGAGCCAGAACTGCGTACCGCGCTGGCGGACGACGATCGTGCCCGTTCGGACGAACTCGCCGTCACCGCGCTTCACGCCAAGACGCTTGGACTCGGAATCACGACCGTTACGTGTCGAGCCCATTCCCTTCTTGTGAGCCATGGTGATGTGTCCTCTCTGTGATGCGGCGATGCCGCCGGGTCGACTAGCCGGTGATGCCGGTGATGGTGAGGCGGGTCTGCTCCTGGCGGTGGCCCGTCTTGCGGCGATAGCGCTTGCGCTTCTTGAACTTGAAGATCACGATCTTGTCACCGCGATGGTGACCGGAGATCGTCGCGGTGACGGACGCGCCGTCAACGATCGGGGTGCCGATCTTCGTGGCGCCGTTGCCGCCGACCATGAGGACGCGATCGAGAGTGATCTCGCTTCCCTCATCGCCCGAGAGGCGCTCGACGGTGATCGTGTCACCCTCGGAGACGCGGTACTGCTTGCCACCGGTCTCGATGACCGCGTACTGCGCCGTGGCCTTTACTGCATCGCTCATCGTTAGAAAATCCTGCCCTGTTGGCCCCTGGAACCAGCCTGCGGACCCTTGCGGGATGGCCTTCTTCCGCACGTTACGGCGCTGTCCAGGGATGCCAGCGCTCAGACGCTGGCCCTGATGCACACAAAATTGGGCGCCCGAAGCACCCAAGACACCACAGTGTAGCACATCCGGGGCGTCGCTTCATGCGTAGGGAGGGGAGTGCGACGGAGCCACGAACGTGACAGCCCGCCCCCGTCGCACCCCGATAGTTGCTGCTGTGATGCAGGTCAGTGCTCGTGCTCCTCGGCGGCATCCGCTTCGGCCTTGGTCTTGTGAACCGTGCCGTCCGGATGCTCCGGCGGCGAGTAGATCGTGTAGACCTTCAGGTCCGTGTCCGCCGACGTGTTGACGATGTTGTGCTCCGTGCCTTCAGGGATGACGACGATCATGCCGTCCGAGAGCTCGGTAATCTCACCGTCGAGGATCGCCTGTCCCTGGCCGGCCTCGACCCGGAAGAACTGGTCGCCCTTCTCGTGCGTCTCCATGCCGATCTCTTCGCCCGGCTTGAGCGACATCACGACGACCTGGAGGTTCGGCGCGGTGTAAAGCACCTCCCGGAAATTCGTGTTCTCGATGGTCTTCTGCTCGATGTCGATGGAATAACCCGCCACGTTCGCTCCTTTCGTGCTGAGGAATGATTCCTATTTGCGAATCATTCTCACATGTTCCTATTGTACAGTGTGCCAGGAGCGCTGTCATGAGCGTTCCCGGTATCGATGGGCCATGGGATTCCGCTTTTGCATCTTGCAGGCCACCGATGTCCTATAAATAGAAGGTCTACACATGCCCGGGGCGTCCTGCCCCGGGCTCACCGAACACCAGGCGGTTCTCTTCGTGTCTCACTCCCACACTTCAACGTTTCGCATCGGCACGCGCGGCAGTGCGCTCGCCCTGTGGCAGGCGGAGTCTGTGCAGCGAGCGCTCGCCGGTCGTTGGCCGGAACACGCATTCGAGTTGCAGGTCATCAAGCCGGAAGGTGATATCGACAAGCATTCATCGCTGACCGCGATCGGCGGGCGCGGGGTCTTCACGTCGGCGCTCCAGGTACAGCTCCTCGACGGCCGTGTCGACCTCGCCGTTCATTCGACCAAGGACCTGCCGAGCCTTGCACCGCACGGGATCGCCATCGCCGCCTATCCCCAGCGCGAGGATCCGCGCGATGCGCTGGTCACTCGACATGGGGTCCCGCTCGAGGAGTTGCCCGCCAACCCGGTGATCGGGACGTCGTCGCGTCGCCGCGCCGCCCAGATCAAGTCCGTGCGTCCGGATGCCGACATCCGTGACCTGCGTGGCAACATCGATACGCGGCTCCGGAAGGGTGCGTCCGACGACTATGACGCGGTGATCCTCGCCTCGGCCGGGTTGCACCGGATGGGCTGGCAGGATCGCATCACCCAGCTCTTGCCGGTCGAGGTCTCCTGCCCCGCCCCGGGCCAGGGTGCACTCGCCATCGAGACCCGGAGCGCTCCGGACCCTGCATGGGAGCTGGTCGCGTCACTGGATGACGCCGACATCCGGGCGGAGGTTTCCGTGGAACGGTCGTTCCTCCGGGGCGTTGGCGGTGGCTGCACGACGCCAATCGGCGCCCACGCGCAGGTCGAGCGGGTCCACGGGATCGCCACGGTGCGGTTCTGGGGCATGCTCGCCTCGGATGACGGGGTCCGTCTCGAGCGTGTCTACGACGAGTTCCCTCTGGACTCGGCAACCGATCGCGCCTTCGAGACCGCGAACCGGATCCTGCGCTCGGTTTCGCCGAAGTGGACGGGAGTAGGGGACCGCGATCCGCTGACCGGCCTGCGCGTTCTTGTCACCGGCTCGGACTCCCAGGCAGCCCCGCTTGTCGAGGACCTGCAGGCGGCCGGCGCGGAACCGCACCGGATGCGAACGATCGAGATCGCTCCGGTCGAGGATGATGCGCCAATTCGCGAGACGCTTCGCCAGGCGGTGGTTGGCGACATTGACTGGTTGGTTCTCACAAGCCCGAACGCGGTCCCGGCGATGACGAGAGCCCTTCCGGACGGGAAGCTTGCCGCGAAGGTCGCTGTCGTCGGCGCGCGGACCGGTGAGGCGTTGAGGGATGCAGGTATCGAGCCGGATCTCGTTTCGCGCGGTCCCGGTGCGGTCGAGCTTGTCGAGGATCTTGTCGAAGCCGGCATCTCCGGTTCGAAGGTCGCCTGCCTGCTCTCGAGCAAGGCGCGTCCGACGCTGGTCGACGGCCTCGAGCGTGCCGGGGCGGATGTGCATGTTGTCACTGCATACGAGAACCGCCCGGTCGAGGCGCTCGATGACGAGACGCGGAACCTGATTCAAGGCGGGCGAATCGACGCGATCACCTTTGCGTCGCCCTCCGCCGTCGAGGGTTTCCAGCGGCTGATCGGCGTGGATCTTCCCGCGGTGTCGGGCGCCGGATTCTTCGCGATCGGCCCGACAACATCTCGCGCGCTCCGCGACGCTGGCTTGCCGGTGCATGGCGAGGCGGCCACGCAGGACGCCGGCGGCTTCGTTTCTATCCTGCGGACTTACTTCGGTCACGACACCCAAACGGAGGGCACCAGCTAGAAGATGGCAACCACCACGTCATTCCAACGCACCAGACGGTTGCGGCAGTCTCCGGCGCTTCGCGCCTTCGCGCGCGAGACATCGCTCTCCGCGAGTGACTTCATCTACCCGCTCTTCGTGATCGAAGGTGAAGGCATCCGCAACGAGATCAGCTCGATGCCCGGGCAGTTCCAGCTCTCGCTCGACAACCTCGACGCCGAGCTGGACGAGATGATCGCGCTTGGAATCCCTGCGGTCCTGCTCTTCGGTATCCCGACAGAGAAAGACGAGATCGGGTCGGGCGCATGGGCCGAAGATGGCATTGTCCAGCGAGCGGTTCGCCATATCCGCGAGCGCGCTCCCCAGATGTTGATCATCACCGACGTCTGCGCCTGCGAGTACACCAGCCACGGGCATTGCGGCATCATCGTCGACGGTTCGGTCGACAATGACCAGACCTTGCCGCTCCTCGCGAAAACGGCCCTGAGCCACGCCCGTGCCGGTGCGGATATCGTTGCTCCGTCCGACATGATGGATGGCCGCGTCGCGATCATCCGTCAGGCGCTCGACGATGCGGGCTTCGTGAACACTCCAATCATGTCCTACGCCGCCAAGTACGCCTCCGCGTACTACGGCCCCTTCCGCGAGGCCGCCGAGAGCACGCCGACCTTCGGCGATCGCCGCACGCACCAGATGGACAGCGGGAACATTCGCGAGGCCATACGCGAGATCGATATCGACATGCAGGAAGGCGCTGATGCGATCATCGTCAAGCCGGCGCTTTCCTATCTGGATGTCGTCCGCGCGGCGAGGGAGCGGGTCGATGTCCCGGTCGTCGCCTACAACGTCTCCGGCGAATACGCGATGGTGAAGGCGGCGGCGCGGCTTGGCTGGATCGACGAGCCGAGGCTGACGCTGGAGACCATGCTTTCGATGAAGCGGGCCGGCGCCGATCGCATCATCAGCTACCACGCGAAGGACGTTGCGCGGTGGCTTGTTGAAGGCGTCGAAGTCTAGAACATATTGCGTGCCACCGTGGCTTGTCCGCGACGCACGGCAGTTCCCTGAAAGGGCTTTGGATTGTCAACTACTCCTTCCACGATGACCGGTCGCGATCGATTCCTGGCTGCGGCCACCGGGCAGGCCGTCGACACGACACCCGTCTGGTTCATGCGCCAGGCAGGCCGTTGCCTGCCCGAGTACCGGGAGCTGCGCAAGAAGCACTCGTTCATCGAGCTGGCGCATACGCCCGAGCTGGCCGTTCAGGCAACGTTGATGCCGGTCGATCGCTTCGGCGTTGATGGTGCTGTCCTGTTCGCCGACATCATGCTTCCCCTGGAAGGCATGGGCGTCGGCTTCGAGATCAAGCCGGGCGTCGGCCCGGTCATCGGGCACCCGGTTCGCACGATGGCGGATGTCGAGGCATTGCGTGTCGTCGGTCCGGAAGAGGGCACGCCTTATGTGCTCGAGGCACTGCGGATGCTCCGCGCCGAGTTGGGTGATCGCGCGGCTGCGCTGGGATTTGCCGGCGCCCCGTTCACGCTCGCTTGCTACCTGATCGACGGCAAGCCGACGAAGGAATATCCGCTCACCAAGGCGATGATGTACGGCCAACCGGATGTTTGGCACGCGCTGATGGAGAAGCTGACGCGCGTGACGGAGCTCTACCTCGCCGGACAGGTCGAGGCAGGGGCCGACGTCGTCCAGCTTTTCGACTCCTGGCTTGGCTTGCTGGATTCGGCGACGTATCACGAATTTGTCCAGCCCTACACGGCGCGGATCTTCGATTCGCTTCGGGGCAAGGTTCCCACGGTTCACTTCAGCACGGGCACGGTCCAGCTGCTGGAGGACATCCGCGATGCGAATCCCGACATCGTCAGCGTCGACTGGCGCCTGCCGCTCGGCGAGGCGTGGAAGCGGATCGGCTACAACAAGGGCATCCAGGGTAATCTCGACCCGGCGTTGCTGCTCGCGCCCTGGGAGTCGGTAGAGCGTGAGGCTCGCCGCATCCTCGCCGAGGCCGGTGGCCGCCGCGGACACGTTTTCAACCTCGGTCATGGCATCAACCCGCAGACTGACGCGGATCAGCTCGCCCGACTGGTCGAGCTGGTACACGGCTACCGCCACGAGGGATAACCCGGCCGGGGCCTATACTGGGATCTGGACAACTCTCATGCGAGCTGGAGCGGCAATGTCGCTCCAGCACTGTTGACGGGCGCAACCAGCCTGAACGGCTCACGAGGGGCGAATGGCGACGGAGAGCGAGATGTCGGGGCCGAACCGGGTTCTGGTGGTCGATGATGAGCCGAATATCCGCGACACCATCATGGTGACGCTCCGGCGCGAGGGATTCGACGTCACGCTGGCCGAAACCGGCCCGGAGGCGCTCGAAAGACTCGACAGTAACCCGGACGTCATCGTGCTGGACGTCATGCTTCCCGGCCTCGACGGCTTCGAGGTCGTGCGTCGGGTCCGGCAAACCTCCTCCGTGCCCATTTTGCTCCTCTCGGCCCGCGGTGAGGAGATCGATCGTGTCGTTGGCCTCGAGATCGGCGCCGATGACTACCTCACCAAGCCGTTCGCGATGCGCGAGCTGGTCGCCCGCATCAGGGCGATGATTCGGCGCTCCCGCATGGACCGAGACGACCGGCGTGGACCGGCGCGGACCGAGGACGCTTCTGCCAATCCCGAGGCCATCGGCGATACCGTCGTCGCTGGCGATATCGTTATCGATCGGGCCGGTCGCCGGGCAACGCGCAGCGGGGAGCCACTGGAGCTGAAGCCCAAGGAATTCGACCTCCTGCACTATTTCGTGCGCCACCCCGGCATCGTGCTCAGCCGCGATGCCCTTTTGCGCGAGGTGTGGGGGTACGAGTTCCGCATGGATACCCGGACCGTCGACGTGCACATCCGTTGGCTGCGCCAGAAGCTCGAAGACGATCCGAGTGCCCCGACTCGCCTGTTGACCGTCCGCGGGCATGGCTATCGCTTTGTCCCGGAACCGGACGGCCAATAGTCCCGTTGGTGAGAGGGAGCGCTGGAACACGTGAACCTGTCCGCCGAGACCGACCTGCGATCCCGCATCGCCTCACGCACCAATAACCTCCAGTTCCGCATCGGCGCGCCGTTCATTCTCTTGGTGACGCTGGTCTTCGCCATCTTCCTCGTCGTCGCCACAGTCGTGGTGGATCGCGTCTATATCGACCGGCTCAGTGCCCAGCTCGAGAGCCAGGCCGAGATCGTCGCCCTCGCCGTGACGGATGCCCGCGCACGAGGGGATGATCACGACGAGATCGTCGAGTTCCTCGAACAATCAGCCGCGCTCGCCGACAACCGCATGACGTTGATCGGCGCGGATGGACAGGTCCTCGCCGACACCGGCGCCGAAGAATCCGGGATGGACAACCACGGCACGCGCCCGGAGGTCCTCGAAGCCCGCGAGCGCGGTGTCGGCCAGGCGAAACGTGACAGCGAAACGCTCGACGAGCCGTTCCTCTACGTCGCAGTTGCGGTTCCGGACATTGAAGGCTCCGTGCTCCGCCTCGCCGTCCCGGTGACCGACGTCGACCAGGCCATCGACGCGATGCAGCGCATCGTGCTCGCCGCAATCCTCGTTGTGTTGGCACTGACGCTCCTCGCCGCATGGTTCACGGGCAGGAGATTGGCCCGGCCGTTGTCGGAGCTGCAGGAAACCGCGAACGCCGTCGCCGCCGGGAATTTCACCGCTCGGGCCGAGCCGTCGGACGTCAGCGAAATTGCCGTCGTCGGCCAGGCCTTCAACAGCATGGCCGAGCGCCTCCACGCCGTCATCGAGGCGGACAGACACACCAACGCACGCCTCGAAGCCATCATGGCCGGCCTCGTCGATGGCGTGGTCCTCACCGACGGTGAGGGCAATATCCTCCGCATGAACGAAGCGGCATCCAGGATGCTCGACGCCGATATCGAGACGGCGATCGGCCGCCCGTTCGTGCAGGTCTCCCGCGATCACGAGATCTGGATCGTCCTGCGCGATGCGTTGCGGGGCAAGAAGAAGCCATCCGCGACCGTCGAGCACGGGATCGAGCGCATGTCGCTTCTCGTGACCGCCCGCGCCCTCCAGGAGGACGGCGAGCTGCTCGGGCTGATGGTGCTGCGGGACGTCAGCGAGCTCCGCCGGCTCGAGCTGGTTCGCCGCGAGTTCGTGTCGAACGTGTCCCACGAGCTCCGGACCCCGCTGACCTCGATTCGCGCCCTGGTCGAGACGCTCGAGGCCGGCGCCCTCGACGAACCCGATCTCGCGCAGGATTTCCTCTCCCGCATCATCGGCGAGGTCGATCGCCTGAACGCACTGGTCGAGGACCTGCTCGACTTCGCCCGCCTGGAGGCGGGACGCGTGCCGCTGAACCTGCAGCCGGTCGATATCGGCGAGGCCATCCGGATCGGCGCCGATCGTTTGCGGCCGCAGATCGAGCGCGCCCGCCTTGACCTGCACATCGATATCGCCCCCGACCTGCCGGAGATCGAGGTCGATACCAAGCGCATCGAGCAGGTGATGATCAACCTCGTCCACAACGCCATCAAGTTCACGCCGCCGGACGGAGCGATCACCGTGCGCGTCTATCAGCGTAAGGGGAACATCGTCACGGAGGTCCAGGACACCGGCGTCGGCATTCCTCACGACGAACAGGCGAGGTTGTTCGAGCGGTTCTACAAATCCGACAAGGCGCGCCGATCGGAGGGCACCGGCCTCGGTCTCGCGATCGCCAAGAACATCGTCCTGCTGCACGGCGGCAAGATCGAGGTGGAGAGCGAGCCTGGCGAGGGCGCGATCTTCCGCTTCATGCTCCCCATCGCCCGCAAGAAGGCCATGAAGCGCGCCCGCAAGCACGCCCTTGGCCTCCGGTAACAATCGTCAGTCCGGCCGGGGAGCGAAGTTCCGGGAACGATTCCCCGTTTACGACGCCTTCGCGCGTACCTCTGCGGTACGTGACGGTAGCGACTCGTCTGCCCGGAACGCGAACAGCATGCCGACCGCGAACAGCAGGACGGCCGTCACGATGAGCGAGGTGTCCGTGCCGGCAACATCCGAGATCGCCCCCATCGTCATCGGCCCGATCACGTAGCCGACATCCGACAGCGCCCGGTAGACGCCCATCGCGCTCGCCATCATGCCTTTCGGCGCGACGTCGGCCGCATACGCCCCCGGTGCCGCCCCGGCGATCCCGCCTGCCGCCGCCCAGAACGTCGATGCGAGGAGGAAGCTGCCGAAATCGTCGGCGACGACGAACGCCACCATGCCCACCGCCGAAAGCACCGTTGACGGCACGATCACCGCCTTCCGGCCGAACCGGTCCACGAGCATGCCGGAGGGATAGACGAGGAAGAGTCCCACGATGGAGATCATGCCGAGCCCCACGCCGATCTGGTCCGGCTCCAGGTGCATCTCCTGCTCGGCAAGGATCGGGATGACGTTGAAGAGGCCGCCGGTTCGGACGAAGGCCGCGGCCAGCGTCACCAGGCTGATCAGCACGAGGTTGCGCTCGTGTAGCAGGTAACGGATCTCGGTCCAGAACCCGGCTGCCGGCGCGGGCGTTGATCCGGCAGGCAGCGGCTCGACGGCAGGTTTCGTCTCGGGAACGAAGAACCACGCGACGACGGTCACCGCGAGGGCGAGAACCGCATTTGCCCAGAACGGCGCGGCGAGCCCGAAGTTTGCCGCCAGCCACCCGCCCGGGAAGGCGCCGAGCCCGACCGTCACCAGGAAGACGCCCTGGTAGATGGCCATCACCCGTCCCCGGTTATGCGGCCTGGCGATATCGGCCATCACGATCTGGCCGCCGGTCAGGACGAACGCCGCCCCGGCCCCGGCAACGAACCGGGCCGCAAGGAAGAGGACGTATGTCGGCGCGAGGGCGCACAGCGCCGCTCCGATGACCGTCAGCGCACCACCGACCGCGAGCGTGGTCCGTCGGCCGGCCCGGTCCGCCAGCCGTCCCGCCGGGACATTGAGCATCAGTCGCGCCAGGCCATAGATCGCGACCGCGAGGCCGATCGCGGTTTTCGACACGCCGAATTCCTCGGCGTAGAGCGCGATTACGGGAACGATCGCGCCGAACCCGAGCTGATTCACGGTGACGAGCACGCACATCCACACGAGGGTGGTGCGGGCCCGCCCGTCGAGGCCAAGCGATGACTTTTTCTCCGACATCTTCCCTCCAGTGGGAGTCAGCATCGCACCGTGGCGCGAACATCGCAATATAGGCTCGTCTCGTATCATGTTCTGAGCATGCCGGACCCTGCGATGGGGCAGGGCGGCAGGGACGTGAAGCTGAAAGTGATTCGACGTGTCGTCACGTAACCGCACAACCAATCGCCCGCCGGACCGGCTCGCGAACCGCTACGTGGTCCAGGAACGGATCGGCGAGGGAGCCTCGGCGATCACCTATCGCGGCTGGGACGAGCGTCTCGATCGCGTCGTCGCGATCAAGTTCCTCCGTCGAGATCTCGCCGAAGACGAGTCGTATGTCCGGCGATTCGGCCAGGAAGCCCGCGCCGCCGCATCCGTTTCCCACGGCAACGTGGTCGATGTCTACGATTTCGGTCAGGAGGGTGAAGCCCTCTACATCGTCATGCAGTACGTCGACGGCGAGGACCTGAAGCACCTCATCAACCGCGAGGCGCCGCTCGATACGGTGCGCGTTCGCTCGATCATCGGGCAGGTGCTCCAGGGATTGCAGGCGATCCACGCCGCCGGGATCGTCCATCGCGACGTCAAGCCCCAGAACGTCCTGATCGGCCGCGACGGCCAGGCACGACTGACCGACTTCGGTGTGGCCCACGTCGATGAGGATTCCGGCCTGACCACCGCCGGCACAACCGTTGGCACTGCGGCATATATGGCGCCGGAGCAGGCACAGGGGGGACGCGTCAGCGAGGCGTCCGACCTCTACGCCGTCGGTGTGATGCTCTACGAGATGTTGACCGGCTACCTGCCGTTCAACGGGCCGACGGCCATGGCGACGATGATGGAGCACATCCAGCGTGAGCCGGTGCCGCCTTCCCAACGACTCCCGGGTCACGGCATCAGCAAGGCGATGGATAGCGTGGTGCTGCAGGCGCTCGCCAAGACGCCGGACCGGCGCTTCAATTCGGCGCGCGCGATGTGGCAGGCGCTGAGCCAGGTCTTTCCCGGAGCACCCGCCCAGGGGCAGCAGTCGACCGTGGCAGCGCCGGTCGCCCGGCAGGCGACGCAGGCGGCTCCTGCGGTTCGACGACGGCCGTCCGAGCGTCGGGCTGCTCCGCCTACCTACACCCCCCAACCCGGAACCGAACCGTCCTGGGAGGAGCGTTCGGCACCTCGCAACGAGGGCGCCGGACTGTCCGGCGCCGTCAGGGCGCTGGTGACGATCATCGTGCTGGGGCTCTTCGCCGCGCTGGCGTGGTTCCTTTTCGACAACCTGCAGGAGGACAACGGCGGGCAGGGCACGAACACGCCCACCGCCACCGTCGAGGTGACCGAGACGCCCGCGCCGACCGAGGCGCCTGGCCTGATCGAACCGGTCAGCACGGAGGCGCCCACGGCGACCCTGGAGCCAACGCTGGAGCCCACACCCGAACCCACCGCGACCGAGGAGCCCACGTTGGAGCCGACGGCGACGTTCGAGCCGACGCCCGAGCCATCCCCGACGACGCCCGATGAGCCGGACCCGGACGACCAACCGATCATCGAGCCGCTCGAGATCACGCCGTTCCCAACCGAGTCCGGCCAGGGGAGTGTGACGATTCGTGTTACAGCGAATTCCAGCCCTGATTTCTATGCGAAGATGACCGCAGGAAGCGGCGGCAAGACCGTCAGCGAGCAGGCTTTCATGACTCAGATCGGAGGACGAGGCAGGTGACCAGCGACATGAACAACGTGATCGATCTGCGGTCCGACACAGTGACCCGGCCGACGCCAGAGATGCGGGAGGCGATGATGAACGCGCTGGTCGGCGACGACCAGTACGGCGAGGACCCGACGGTCAACGCGCTCGAGGAGAAGTCGGCGCGATTGCTGGGTAAGGAAGCCGGCGTTTTCGTCGCGAGCGGCACGATGGGTAACCTCTCGGCGGTCCTCGCGCAGTGCAATCGCGGCGACGAGCTGATCCTCGGCGATGCGTCACACATCCTCTGGTACGAAAGCGCCGCCCCGGCGGCGGTCGGCGGTGTGTCGCCGCGCACGGTCCGCACGGCGGCCGATGGCACGCTCGACCTCGACGAGGTCGCCGAAGCGATCCGCACCCCCGGCCCGGGATATCCTCCGACAGGCCTCATCTCGATCGAGAACACGCACAATCGATGCGGCGGGGCAGTGCTTTCCATCGAGTACCTGCAGGAGCTGAAAACGCTGGCGCACGGGCAAGGTGTCCCGGTGCATATGGACGGCGCGCGCATCTTCAATGCGGCCGCCGCGTTGGGTGTATCCGGCGCCGAGATCGCCTCCTATGCGGATACCGTGCAGTTCTGCTTCTCCAAGGGACTCGGCGCGCCTGTCGGATCGATGGTCGTCGGGGATGCCGGCACCATGGAGCGCGTCCGGCGCTACCGCAAGATGCTCGGCGGTGCCATGCGGCAAGCGGGCGTCATCGCCGCCGCTGCGGACGTCTCCCTCGACACCATGATCGATCGGCTTCCGGAGGATCACCGGCGCGCGAAGCGACTCGCGGAGGGCATCGCGGCGATCCCGTCCCTGACGATCGACCCGGCGACGGTGCAGAGCAACATCGTCGTCTTCAAGCCGGAAGCTCCCCTCGACCAGCTCGGGATCGTGGCTGCCCTCAGGGAGGCGGGCGTCCTCTCGAATGACTTCGGACGGCGCGGAATTCGGTTGGTGACGCACTACGAGATTACGGACGAGGGGATCGAGCGGGCACTGGAGGTGCTCTCCGGCGTGGTCGAGCGGATGCTCCAGGGACAGGCGATCCATGCCTGAGTCTCGGTTCGGCCTCGCCGGGGCGACGATCGTCCTCGGCGTATCCGGCGGCATCGCGGCGTACAAGGCCGCCGACCTGACCAGCTTCCTGGTCCAGGCCGGTGCCGACGTCCACGTCGTCATGACGGAAGGTGCGCGCCAGTTCATCCAGCCGATGACCTTCCAGGCGTTGACTCGCAACCCCGTCTATACCTCGGCCTTCGATGGTTGGGAGGGGGACTCGGCGGGTCACGTGACGCTCGCGGCACGCGCGGACGCCGTCATGGTGGCGCCGGCGACGGCGAACACCATCGCACGCATGGCCCATGGCCGGACGGACGATATGCTGGGCGCCGTCCTCCTGGCGACCACGGCCCCGGTCCTCGTCGCCCCGGCGATGGAGCATCACATGTGGCACCATCCGGCGACGCAGGCCAATCTCTCGACGCTTCGTGAGTGGGGCGTGACGATCATCGAGCCAGAGGCCGGGCGCCTGGCCTCAGGTGCGAGTGGCGACGGCCGCCTGGCGACGCGCGAGCGCCTTGTCAGCGGTCTCCGTGCCGTATTGGGGTCCAATGGTCCACTGGCCGGCAAGACGGTCGTCGTGACCGCAGGAGGCACGCGTGAGGCGGTCGATCCGGTCCGGTACATCGGAAACCGTTCCTCCGGCCGCATGGGTGTTTCCATCGCGGAGGCGGCCATCGATGCCGGCGCCCGGGTGATCCTGATCGCGGGTCCGACCGTGGACTCGACGCCGCCCGGCATGGACGTCCGGCGCGTTGAGAGCGCTCTTGACATGGAAGCGGCGGTGCAGGCGGCCGTGCCTGAAGGCGATGTGCTGGTCATGGCGGCGGCCGTCTCAGATTTCCGGCCTGCGGAACAGCATGCGCAGAAGATCAAGAAGCAGGCGGGCAGCGAAGAGATGACGATCCGGATGGTGAAGAACCCGGACATCATCGCCGGCGTGGACGGTGACGCGATCGTGAAGATCGGGTTTGCCGCCGAGACGGAGTCGTTGCTGGAGAACGCGCAGGCGAAGGTGCGGTCGAAAGGGCTGCGGATGATCGTCGCCAACGACGCGGTCCGCACCATCGGGAGCGATCGGGTCGCGGCAACGTTGATCTATGCGGACGGTCGGGAGCCGCGACCTCTCGAGGAGATGGACAAGGGCTCCTTCGCCCGTGAGCTGATCGGCGAGATCGCCCGGATTTGCGCCGGGGGATGCCCATGATCAGTCATCCGCAAACGCGACGAAGCGTTCAGGAGCAGCGCTCGCAGGTCGCGATCGAGATCGTCATGGTGCTATATGCGATCGCGACGACCATCGTCGTCGCGCGCACGGTACTCATTTTGCTTCATATCTCTGACCGGGTCTGGATCGGCCGGGTGATCTACGGGTTGACCTCCATGATCACCGATCCGATGTCGATGCTGCCGGGCTTTTCGGTCGAGCTGGTCGGGCCGTTGACGATGGTCGACCTGTTGTTCCTTGGCCTGGTTGCCCTATTCCCCCTGGGGCTGGTCGCGACCAGCAAGCGGTAGCGCGTCGGCCGGACGGTCGATGTGCGAAGATTCAGGTCACGGAAACCGACGCATGTAGGATGAGGAGACATGACATCATGATGAAGAACACTATTCGCGGCGTCCTTGGTTTGGTCCTGACGGCCGCCGCCACCTGGCTGGCGAACTACATCGTGGACAAGATGTTCGGGCCAGACGAAGAGACCGCCTGACGAACGCGATCGACGACGCAGGATCGTGACAGAGAGGACGCAGCCCCTTCAAGGGCTGCGTCCTATAATTCCCCGCAGTGTTGTGGACGGTAGACTCCGTCTTGGTGCGGCTGAGACGCACCATACTTTCCGGGAAAGGGGAGTGAACTGGTGCCAGGCGCGGTATCGCATCGGCGGTTCGAACAGGGTGACCGCATCGTCGTGATCGCCAATCCGGCGACCCGCGCCGAGATCCTCAAGGTCTACAGCGCGCTGATGCGCCGTCTCCCCGCCGGCATCCATCTCGAGGTGCAGGAGACACGCGCCGGTGAGAACGCGCGGTCGCTTGCACTCCGGCTGCGCGAAGGGACCGCAGGCATGGTCGCCGTGGGTGGGGACGGAACCGTCTCATCCGTTGCCGCGGCCCTGCACGGTACCGACATCCCGCTCGGGATCATTCCGGGCGGATCCACGAACATCATCGCGCGGGAGCTGGGTATTCCCTCGGCGCTCGAGCCGGCTGTGCAGTTGCTGTTCGATGACTTCGCCGTCCGGCAGATCGATGTGGGCGTTTGTAACGACAATCACTTCCTTCACATGGCGGGAGCCGGGTTCGACAGCCGCCTGTTCGACATGGCGGACCCTGCGCTGAAGAAGCGGATCGGCTGGGTTGCCTATCTTCCGGCCGCAATTAAGGCGCTGCGTGACCCCGCGAGGAAGTACCGGCTGGTGATTGATGGCGAGCGCATCGAGGTCGAGTCGCCCCTGGTCCTCGTCGCCAATGGCTCGTCGGTCATCACCCCCCGGATCAGGATCGGCGCCGACATCCGGCCCGATGATGGTCAGCTGGACGTGATGGTTGTGACCGCGACCCGGCCGCACGAGCTGGCGAGCGTCCTCGGGCGCTTCGCGTCGCTGACACTGGATTCCTCGCCCTACGTGATCTATCGCAAGGCGAAGAAGGTCGTAGTCGAGAGCGACAAGCCGATCCCTGTGCAGCTCGATGGCGACGTGATGGAGCGGACCCCGGCGACGTTCAGCGTCCTGCCTCACGATATCGGGATCATTGTGCCGCGCCTGGCACCGGGTCGATGACGCCCGGGTACGGTCGTCGCGGAGCGTCTTTGCAGCAGACATGAAAATGGCCCCGGTGCTACCACCGGGGCCAAGGCTTTCCTGTTTCTACTCTTCCGGAGCGGGGCAGGAGCCTTCGTGGGCGGAGAACTCGAGCGTTGCCGCCTCGTCAACTTCGCCCATCGGCGCGGTGTCGCCACAGGAGTTGATGAACGACGTCAACGCCTGCGATGACGTGGAGACCGAGAAGGTCGACCCGACGAACATGTCGGTCTCCTGGCCGGCCGGAAGAATGCCCTCGTAGACAAGCTCGCCGTCGACGGTCAGTGACACCTCGATGTCGCCGGTGGCGGCAAGGGCGATGCCGGTGCGATAGACCGGAGCATCATCGGTCGATGCGTCCTCTTCCGTCGCTTCGGCATCCTGCCGGCCGCTTACCTCGGTCACGACCTCCTCTGTCGTGGCCGTCGGCTCGGCATCGGTGGTCGGCTCGACGGTGGGTGGGGCCGGGCGGTCCGGAAGCTGGGTTGCGAGAGCCACATCGCCCGTTTCCGGGGTCGTGGAGAGCGCGGCGGTGGCCTCCGGGTCGTCGCCTGACGGCGTAACCCAGATGCTGTAGCCCCAGGCAAAGACGATGGCGCTCAGGACCACCGCAAAGGCGATGATCGCGAAGTTCGGCGCCCAGTGGGACGGCATGTCGATCGGCGGAACAGAGGCCCCACCGAGCTGCGCCGTTGATGAACTTCCGCCCTGTGCTTCCTCGAACCTGGCCAGCATGCTGCTGGCATCGAGCTCGAGGTACACGGCGTAGTTGCGGACGATACCCCGCTGGTAGATCAACGGGGGAAGCGCGGAGAAGTTCTCGTCCTCCAACGCCGCCAGGTGGTGTCGATTGATGCGTGTTGCCTGCTCGGCCTCTCGCAGCGTTACACCCTTGTGCGCGCGAGCCTGGCGAAGCGTCTCTCCAAATCCGGCCATATGCTCTCCGGAGTCTCCCTGTCACTCGACCCCGATGGTCGTTATAAGTCGTCGTTGGGTTGCAAACCTGTCGGGCAGCAGGAGGCCGAAAAAGCGTCCCGCGGGTTGTCGTGGTGCTGTGGTGCGTGCGCCCTGCGTGTGTCCCTCCCACACGCTGTTTGCTGTCCCTTAGTCTACCGTTCCTCTATCCGAATATCCGCTGATTTCTCCTGGCGGGGCGAAATTAAACGTTCGTACGCCGAAACCTAGCTTCCGACCACGCGCCGTTCCGGATCGAGGTGCGCGATCAGGCGATCGACTCGTGGCGTTGCCTCGCTGGCAATGTCCAATTCGGTTAGCCAAACCTCTTCGTCGGCCGGCAGCCACCAGCAGCCGATCGTCGAATCACAGGCGATATCCGTTTCGTTGACCATCTGCCGGTGCGTGAAGGCCCAGGCGTTGGTGCACCATCCGCGTCCCGGCTGCTCGGAGGGTCGATAGTTGCGGCAGGTCCGGCATGCGCGCGGAACGTCCGGCGAGATCTCGATCGTCATGTCGAGCAGTTCGGTGTCTCGATCGATCAGGGAGCGAACATCGAAGTCCGGTTCCGGCATCGGCTCGTACCAGGCGTCCTCGGGGTCGGCGAGCAATTCGTCCGCCTCGATGTGACGTTCACGGGGCCGGAGTTGTCGCGGCTCGCGAGCCGCCGCGGCGACCTCTGGCCGCGTCTGGGCCGCGCGGGGAGCCGGGCGGTCATCCACATCAGGCGCAGGAGCAACCGGTCGCCGGGACGGACGCTCGCCCTGGTCCGCGCGAGGCGCTCGTTCGGCGCGGTAACGCTCGCGCGCGGCCGGCGAGATCGGGCGCTGGCGCCGGGTGACGGTGATCGGGCTTCGTGTTACCGGCTCATTCCCGGTATCGACCGACTCGCGAGGCGACGATGTCGCGAAGAGCCGGTCCCGGAACGCCTCCAGGTCTTCCTGTCGCTCGAGGTTGAGGTTGACCATCGGCAGGGGTGCAGACGGCTCCGGCTCAACGTCGTGGTCGGGCAGACTCCCGAGTGTCGGAGCAACATCGGAAACGTCCGCGTACTCTGCTGCGGCTTCCTCTTCGGCTGCGACCTTGGCGCCACGCCACCAGCTGCGACGCGGATCATCTGTTCGGGGAGCCCGTGGGTGATCCTGTCGCGTGGCCGCGAGCCGTGGCTTGGTTACGCGCGCCGCCGGGGCGGGGCGCGGTTCATTCATCGCTTTTTTACGTGTTTGGCTGGGCGCCGGTGCGCTCGTTGGCTCCGGCATGAACGCTGGTTCGTCATCGTCCGGGAGGTCGGGCATCACCACGGCTGGCTCCGGCTCCGGAGCTGCCTGTTTGCGCGGCGCCATCGGCGGCGTGTTTCGTCGTCGGGAGGCATTTTCCTCTGCGCGAGCTGATGCGTTCAGGGCGCGAGCGCGCTTGAGGGCCTGTTCGTAGGAGATGGAGTCATCCTCTGGCGTGTCCGCTCCCTGGATCGGAGCGGCGGGAGGCTGGCTCGGGGCGGACGAAGGACGACGAAGCAGCGGAAGGTCGATTTCCGCCGAGATTTCCGGGATCGAGTCGAATCGCCCACGTTCGGGTGCTGCGCTCGGTGGCAGCACCATTTCGACGTCGTCGTGTGCCGGCTCAGTCTTCGTCGTCTCTGGTTCTTTTGGGGCCGGACGCTCATCGCGGAACCGGCGCAGGCGCGCTTCGCGCGGTGTGATCGTGCGAATGCCTTCGCTCAGGAGCTCGTCGTCATGCTCGTCGACGACCCGCTCGGCCGTCGGGTTCTCGTCCTCGACGAAATCGTCTGGCTCGAAGACCGGTTCTTTCAACGATGCGGCGCCCTCGTCCTGTGATTCGGTCCCCTCGCTGATGATCA
This sequence comes from Thermomicrobiales bacterium, assembly GCA_035305265.1. Classification (GTDB taxonomy): domain Bacteria; phylum Chloroflexota; class Chloroflexia; order Thermomicrobiales; family UBA6265; genus UBA6265. Next base: position 20,342 of record DATGPC010000372.1, read on the forward strand.
CGTCGTCGTCATCGGCGGTTTCCGGGGCCGGGACCTCGCGCTCGATGGGGGACTGGCGCTTCGATGCCGCGCGCTCGCGAGCTCGCTGGATGACCTCACGGCCGCTGCCGCGATAGAGCAGGTTGCGTCGTTCCTCCTGCTCCTCATCCGCATAGTCGTCCCGGAAGTTGATCACGGACTGATCGACCACTTCATCGTCCAGAGCCTCGTTACGAGCCGAGCGATGCTGGTCGGAGCTGACGACGGAGGTAACCTCGTCGTCGTAAGCGATGTTCATCGGAGCGGGAGCCGGTGGGGTGTTGGTCGGCTGATTGCCGGCCGGTGGTGTCGCGGCCGACTCAGGAGATGACGCATCCTGCCACAGGTCAGACCCCCACGCGTTTCGGCATGCGAGTTCGTTCTTCCGGACCAGGATGCGGACATCACTGGACACCTGCCGGTCCGGATGGGTGCACCATCCGTTTCCTGACATTCCGGAATCCTGAAAGAAACGGCACGTCGCACAACGCCGCCTGGTAGCTGCCATCGCATGAGACCTTTTGGTATAGACTCAAGTCCCGAGGTGCGCGGGACATTGTCGATCGTGCCCGGCCGGCTGAATCCCCACGATCAGCGGGCCAGGTATTCGAGCCAATGAGTGGTGAACACCTCGTTTGAGCGATTGTACCCGCGAGGCGGAGAGTTGTCTATAAGGCACTGCCCGTTCGTTCAAATTGTATGTACAGCGCATACGGACATTTCGTCCGGACAAGTATCCCCCAGAAATCCCCCATTTCAAGCTAATTTCCGACTAAACCGGTGAGTCGTGACATAATCCTTCCGGTGCCTCGTTGTCATTGACAAGGGTGCGTACGTATACCGGGGCAAGCGCATTTCAGCTATGCTTTCGGAGAATGAAATCCCCGGTGCGGAACTGGAGAAAACTACCCGAGGAGTGGTGAAACGATGCTGGCACTCAACAAGGGCGACATTCGCGAGGTCGTCTCGATGCGGGACGCGATCGAGCTGGTCAAGCTGGCCTTCCGGGAGCTGACCGAAGGTCGGGCACAGGTTCCGCTCCGCAGCGTGATCGATGTCACGCCCGGGCGCGACGCCATGCTGCTCATGCCGGCCTTCTTGCCCGGCATGTCGTCCCTCGGGTTCAAGGTCATCTCCATCTTCCAGGAGAACGGGAAGCGCGGCTTGCCGGTCGGGAACGCATTGGTCTGCGCGGTCGACCCGGAGACCGGAGTGCCTGCGGCATTGATGAGCGGCGCGTACCTGACCGCTCTACGAACGGGCGCGGTCTCGGGTGCGTCAACCGAGCTGATGGCCCGGAAGGACGCGAAAAACCTCGTCGTGATCGGGTCCGGAACCCAGGGCGTCACCCAGGCCGCCGCAGTCTGCGAGGTCCGGGATATCGAGCGCATCACGGTGGTCTACCGGAGCGAATCGTCGTTCGAGCGCTACCGGAAGATGGTGGAGCAGGACTGGCCGCACCTCACAGGGCGCCTGGTGGGCTCCAGTGACGCCGAATCAGCGGTACGCGATGCAGATGTCGTATGCCTCGCAACGACGTCCAGGACGCCCGTTTTCGAGGCCTCCTGGGTCCGTCCGGGCACCCACGTCAGTGGCGTGGGGTCGTTTACGCCGGAGATGCAGGAAGCTCCCGCCGAGTACATCGCGAACGCTCGCGTCGTGGTCGACATGAAGGAGCATGCCCTCGAGGAAGCCGGTGACCTGATTATCCCGCTGCGCGATGGCACGATCAGCGAAGACCATATCGTTGGTGAGCTGGGCGAGCTGGTTCAGGG
>DATGPC010000373.1:0-6007 GCA_035305265.1 Thermomicrobiales bacterium
ATGTCCGGTTCGACAGCCGGGAGGCGACCTCCGGCGAGATCATTCGCGACCTCGCGACGGTGATACCGATTGCCGACATCACGATCGAGGAGACGAGCGCGGAGTCGATTATCCGGAACCTCTACGAGGGGTTGCTGTCGTTCGAGGCGGAGGCGGCGCGATGATGCACGGCAACTTGTCATGCAAGGCTCCGTCATCCCGACCATGCGGCCAGCGACGTTGGGCGCGGGTGAAGGGATTTGTGTTCCAGCCGGGTGCGTGTACTCCCCAGAGCAAAGATCCCTCGACACGGCTCGCCTCGCTGCGGCTCGGCCCGGGCAACTCCGGAGGAGTTGAAGCGGAGCGGCCCCTTACCGCTCGGGATGACGCTCCCACGAAAACGGCTGGGAGCCGCAATGGATGACACCATCCGCCTCCGACCGATCCCGAAATACGTCTCGATCGTCCAAACCGCGTTCCAGCAGGCGATCGCCTACCGCGTCACGACGCTGTTCAACATCGCGCTGACCTTCATCTGGGTCTTCATCCTCTACTACCTCTGGATGGCGGCGTTCTCCGGGCGCGACATCATCGGCGGGTTCACGTGGGACCAGATGCGCACGTACGTCGTGCTCGCCTATGCGATCAATGCACTGGTCGGCTGGCGCGTCGGTTCGCAGATGATGGGGACGATCCGCACCGGGGAGATCCTCCGCGACCTTGTGCGACCGTTGAACTACTGCGGAAGCCAGCTCTCGATGGCGGCGGGGTTCTCGATCGTGGAGGGCATCATCAGCCTCATCATCACCATCGCGATCGGGCTGTTCGTGCTGGACCTGCAGCCGCCCGATTCGGCAGGTGCGGCCGCGCTCTTCACCGTCTCGCTGCTCATTGGCTTCGTCACGAAAGCGTTGATCGTCTTCACCGTCTCGCTGCTCACGTTCTGGACCCTGAACGGCGTCGGTCTCATGTGGGCGCAGCAAGCGATTATCGCGGTGCTGTCGGGCACGCTCGTCCCGATCGCGCTGATGCCGGAGTGGCTGCGGATCCTGGCGGAGGTCCTGCCGATGCGCGGCATCGTTTCGACGCCGCTGATGCTCTACCTCGGCAAGGCGTCGGGCCTCGATGCGCTCGGTCTTCTCGCGCTCCAGGCGGCCTGGGCGACCGGGCTCTGGTTCTTTGCGAATTGGGCCTGGCAACGGGCGTTCAATGCCGTGGAGATCCAGGGAGGATGATGATGCTGATGATGCCTGGCGGTACGGAATCATTCAGCGAGTGCTCATCATGAGCACCGCACTCCCCTCCCTCGCTTCCATCCGCAAGAACCTGCGGCTCTATGCAAAGCTCCAGTTTGTCCAGATCCGGGCGGCGATCGAATATCGCGGCGACTTCTGGATCGGCATCCTCGGCGCGATGCTCCAGCAAGGCGCCGGGCTGGTCTTCGTCACTGCCCTCTTCTCGCAGATCCCTGAGGTTGCCGGTTGGACCGTCTGGAATATCGCGATCCTCTACGGCCTCACGATGCTGCCGAAGGGATTGACCGAACTCTTCTGCGACGGACCCTGGACCCTGCGGGGGAAGGTGAACTCCGGCGAATTCGACCGGGTGCTCGTGAGACCGATCTCCCCCGCCCTGCAGTCAGCGACAGCGATCGTCTCGATTCACGGCCTGGGACAATCGATTCTCGGCATCGTCGTACTCTGGCTGGGCATGGCACGGTCGGACATACAGCTTCACTGGTGGACCGTGCCCTATCTCGTCCTTATCGTGCTCACCAGCGCGAGCATGATCGGCGCGCTGAACTTCGTGATCAACATGACCGGCTTCTGGGAGCCGTCGGCGCAAAGCGCGCTACCGACCATGCTCGCGCTGGTGATCGACTTCGCGAAGTTCCCGCTGGACATCTACAATGCGGCCATCCGGACCCTGGTCTCGATCATCCTGCCGTACGCCTTCATCAGCTATTTCCCGGCGCTGTTGCTGCTCGACCGCGACACCGCGTGGAAGTGGCTGGGTCTCGCAACACCGCTGGTCACCCTCGTCGTGATCCTCTTTACCTCATGGCTCTGGAACAAGGGACTCAGACGCTATCAAGGCGTCGGACACTGACCGATTCGCATCAGGAGTCTGCGAATGGATTACATGCATCGCCCGTTACCACCCTTCGTCGGCCCGGAGAAGGATATGCTCCTTGGCTTCCTCGACTTCCAGCGCGAAACCGCGATCTGGAAACTCCAGGGAGTGAGCGAAGAGCAGGCGCGGAAGCGACTGGGGCCGTCCGGCCTGACGCTCATCGGCATCGTCAACCATCTGGGGTTCGCCGAACGCGCCTGGTTCCGGAGCGCGCTGACCGGCGAGGACCTGAGCGCCACGCCGACGCCCGACGATGCCGAGCTGTACTGGACCGTGCCCGCCGACGTTTCTATTGACGATGTCATCGCGGGATATCGCGAGGAGATCGCACGCTCCAACGCGATCATCGCTGCCCACGATCTCGACACCATTGCCGTTCGGCCGCGCCGCAACCGGCCGCCGATAACCCTGCGCTGGATCATGCTGCACATGATCGAAGAGGTGGCCCGTCACTGTGGCCACATGGATTTCATCCGCGAATCGATCGACGGCCAGACCGGCGCGTGACCACGTGCGCGATTGTGTGGACACTCCCGCCCGTTCCGCCTATGATCGATGCAGATTAGGGAATCGAACGTAACAAAACGCACCCGGCTACGCGTTGGGGGGAGAGAGAGCATGTCCAGGGGGTGGTGGGCGAGGATCCAGTTGATCCTTGCGCTCGTGATGGTGTTCGGAGCGTCTCCGTTGGCGGCAACCGCGCAAGTGGCGACGCCGGTTCCAGGGAGCGAGCCGCCAGTTGTCGAAGACGAAGCGCCCGTCGTCGACGAGGAAACGCCGGTTGATTCCGGAGTAGATACGCCGGAGGCGCGGACGCCAGCACAAGATACCGGAGAGCAGGACATCACTCCGGCGCAGGTCGAAGGCGTTGCGATCATTGAATTCGGCATCTCCGAATGCGAGAACGACGACCTTGCCGGGACGATCGACTTCCTCGCGCTCCAGGGCGTTGCAGGACGCGCCGCGGGAAACACGAGCGAGAACTGTGCCGCGATCGGCCCTGACGCCTACGTCGAGATGTACATCTATGACCCGGTCACCGAGGGCTTCATCGTTGTGGACCAGGATGTCATGGAGGTCCCGGCCGGGACGTACATCATGGTCGCGTTCATCAACGACACCTACGGCGAAAGCGTGCCGATCGAGTTCCCTGAAGGCTCACAAACGTCGATCGCAGCAGTCTCCTACACGCCGTCCACGCCCCGTGAAGTCGTCGATGGCGTCGGCTCGGTCGACGTGATCGCGATGGAGTGTGTCAACTGGGAGCGGGCCGGGGACATGGACTTCCTCGTCGGCCCGATGATGGGCGCCCGGTCGACATCCACTGATTGCGCGTTCGGCACGTCTACCCCGCTCTCTTTCACGCTCGTCAATGCTGACGATCCGGCGCAGGTGCTGCGGCCAGACGTCGAGTCAGACCCCGTGTCCAGCTTCGCTGAGGTCCCGGCAGGAACCTGGTACCTGGAGGAATCCACGACCGGGCTGACCTCCCAGCCGTTCACCGTCAGCGGCGAGCAGGGATACACCGTCAACGCCATCCTCTACGTTGAGGGGCTGATCGATCTCTCGATCGAGAAGATCTACTGCGAGAACGACGCGCGCGCAGGGACAACGGAGTTCGTCCTCGATACGCCGCCGTCCATCTACGAGCCATTCGAGACCGGGACGACCTGCTCTAGCGTCGCTCCCGAGGGCGAGGCCGCAACCGTCACCGTAACCCTCGAGAATCTCGACACCGGCGCATCCTACCGCGTCGAGCTGGCAGGCGAGGCGGTCTCCCTGGAATCGATCGAGCCCGGCACCTATACGGCGACGGAATCGGACGGCGAAACCACAGCCACGTCGGATCCCTTTGTCATCACCGAGCCATCGAAGCGTCTGCGCGTCATCAACTACGTGGCGGAGCAGACGCCACTCCCCGATCCGGGACAGGGCTTCGGCACCATCTCAGGCACGATCCTCTACTGCACGTCTCCGGACCGCGCCGAGGGCGAGGTCGACTTCTTCGTGCGGACCGAGTCATTCATGACAGCCGCCATTACCTCCGAATGCACGACCGGCGGCGGAACATCAGGCGGCTCGATCTTCCTCTACCCGGCGGACCCGGACACGGGCGAGATCGACCCTGCCGGAGTCACCGCACTCTGGACGGACGGCATCGAGTTCTGGCAGGACATCATCCCGTCCGGCTACTACGTCCTTGGATACGTCTCGCCCTACTCCGGCGAGGAAACGCTGTCGCAGCCGTTCACGATCGCGCATCGTGCCGAGACGACCGTCGACATCAACGTGTACTCCGAGCCCGCGTACCTGACCTATCTCGACGTCTGGAAGGACATCTGCGTCGACCCAGACCGGGCTGGCGAGACGTCGTTCCAGATGATCACCGAATGGTCGCTGGCGGCCGCTGACGAGAGTGTCTTCGATTGCCGGTACAGCACGCCGGACGATGGCGAATACACATTCACGTTGACCAACCTGGACACGGGCCAGACCTGGGAGCGAACGGTCGCCGGCGGCGAGGGCCTCACCTTCGACAACCTCGTCGCGGGAACCTACACGCTGTCCGAGACCCATGAGGGCGTCACGGCGACCTCCGAGCCATTCGTGCTCGACCCGTCGATCGGCATTTGGCACTGGATGAACGTCCGCAACTTCATCGCGGAGAAGGACTGGTCCGAGCCGGAGCCGGGTGAAGACGTCGCCTACATCGGGATCTTCGCCTACTACTGCATCGATGGCGGGCGCAACGGAGGATACGAATGGTATCGCCACGCGCCGGTCGTGACCGGGCCGACGCTCACGGCCATGGCGGACGAGGCGATCCCGGAACCCAGCCCAACATCCAACTGTTTCACCATTGGCGAGGCAGAAGGCATCGGGTTCACGGCCGAGCGGGCCGACGGTACGGGAGAGCCGATCGAGTTCTTCGAGAATGGACCGGGGCTGTTCGAAATCTGGCCGCCAGACGGAATCCCGGCCGGCGACTACATCATCACGGAGACGGCGACCGGTGCGACGAGCGGTGTGGTGACAATCGTCGGCTGGACGGGCATTCGGTTCCTGCTCTTCGAGGATCAGCCGCAGGGCGAGGTCACGCTGGAGATCGAATCCGCCAACCCGGCAGTCGCCGACACGATCCCGGCGGGCTCGACGTGGGCGGTCACGAACGTCGACTACCCGCAGTTCGGCGCGAGCGGAACGTTCGACGGGGCCGTCACGCTACCCGCGACGATTCCGCTGGACGAGCCGCTGCCGTACGGCGACTACCGCGTTGAGATCGACGCATCGCCCGACTTCGAGCTGTACAGCGAGGTGTTCACGCTCGGCCCGCAAGAGCTGATGTCCACGCAGCTCTACGGAATGCTCCAGCAGCTGCCGGGCGCGGTGACATGGAACATCGTGCTGCAGCCAGTCGATCAGGCGCCGGAAACGCCGACGCCGACTGTCCCGGGGACGCCAGAGCCGACCGAGCCCACCACGCCTGTCCCGACCGATCCGGTCACGCCGGAGCCGACCGTCCCGGTTACACCGGAGCCGACATCCTCAGACACGGATGAAGGAACAGCGACACCCGAAACGGAAGTTACGGGCCTGCCGAGCACCGGTAACGGCGACAACGGATCGCGCGAGGGCTGGATGCTTCTTGCGGCGGCGATGGGCGCTGTGCTTGCCGGCGCCAGTGGGTTCGTCGTTCGGCAGAAGCGCGGCTGACGCCATCTCGTTTCGAGTCACGCAGAAGCGCCGGAGCGAAAATGCTCCGGCGCTTCTGTCTTTTTTTGCGATACAGATTTCATTGCCCAGCGTAACCCGCTAACGAGGCGAAGACGCCGGAGCCCAGCCGCTCCGGCGTCTTCTTACCCCGTCCCTTCCCCGTACGACAGTGATCTATTCG
>DATGPC010000374.1:0-21303 GCA_035305265.1 Thermomicrobiales bacterium
AGCGATTCCAGCTCCTGGAAATCGGGGTGAAGATTCTCGGTGTTCGGGATAAGGTCGAGATCCAGCGGATGGAGCATGCCGGCCTTGAGGGCGCGCTCGGCCCAGTCGGCACTTGGCAGGAAGAAATCGAAGTCCTCGCCCGCCTGGAGGCGTGCCCACCACTCATCGTTGCGGGAATACGCGCCGATGCGGTTGACCTTGATGCCGGTCTCCTCCTCGAACATCGGGAGGATCTCGTCCAGCCACGGCTCGTACCAGGTGTAGGTATTCAGCTCGCCGCCGTCCTGGTTCAGGTTCACGTAGAACCCGGCTGACCCGGTGGACGCCTGCGCCAGGGCGGCGGACATGGCGCTGCCAGCCACGACCGCGCCGGCGGTTCCCTTGAGCAACGATCGACGCGAGATCCTGGAACGGTGCTGATGCATGGTTGACATCCTTCCCTCTCCATGCCGTGGGGATGCCAACGACGCGGCGATCCCTGTGGGCACGCTCGAACCGACGATACGACTTGGTAACGTGCCAGCATCATATCGGAAGCGCAGGATGATGGACAGAGCCGGCACCGGGAGTCATCACCCGCTGCCGGCTCCGGCGTTGCCCCTTAGGAGAGCTTCACCTCGGTCCAGAGCTCGTCGATCTGCGAACGCACCTGCGGATCGAGGTCGAGCGCCAGCGGCAGGATCGCGTCCTCGCGGACCTCGAACCAGGAGGCGAATTCCTCGTCCAACTCGGCACGGGCGGCTTCGTTGAGGGTGTCGTAGAAGAGCGTCTCCATCTGCAGCGCCATGATGTCCGGCCGGTGCAGGAAGTCGATGAACTTGTGGCCGTTCTCCGGGTTCTCGGAGGTTCGCGGGATGGCGAAGGTGTCGATGAAGGTCAGGCACCCCTCGTCCGGAACGGTCCAGTTGATCGGGGCGCCGTCGGCCATCGCCATGCGCGTGCGGCCGGCCGTCAGCTGCCCGACGACGACCTCCTCGTTGGCGAACATCTCCATGCCGTTCTGGTAGTCCAGCCAGTACTTGGAGACGAGCTCCTTCTGATCCATCAGGCGATCCCGAATCTCATCCCACTTCGTCGGGTTGAGCGGATCGTCGCCGAGCAGCAGCGCCGTGGTGCCGACACGGGCGTACGCCTGGTCCTGCATCGTGATACGGCCGGAGTGCGCCTCGTCCCACGTGGCCTCCCATGAGGTGGGCGCCTCGGAGAACTCGTTCGTGTTGTAGGTCAGGCAGTAGTAGACGCGCGAGAACGGCACCGCGTAGGTGTTGCCGTCCTTCTGGTAGACCTCGTTGGCCTGGAACTCCTCGAACAGGTTGGCATTGTTCGGGATCAGGTCCATGTCCAGTTCCTGGATCAGGTCGGCCTGCATCGCCCGCTGGAACCAGTCCGTCGTCGGCATGAAGAAGTCGAACTTCTCACCGGCGTTCAGGCGCGCCCACCACTCGTCGTTGCTGGAGTACGTGGCGAGCTGGGTGACGGAGATGCCCGTCTCCTCCTCGAACATCGGGACGACTTCGGCGATCCATGGCTGATACCAGTTCAGGATCACCAGCTCGCCGCCATCCTGGTTCCGGTTGACGAAAAAGCCGGGATTCCCGGTCGATGCCTGTGCCAGGGCGGCAGACATGGCACTCCCGGCAGCCACCGCGCCGGCGGCTCCCTTCACGAGCGATCGACGATCCAACGATACGGACTGGGCTCGGTTCGTTTTGGTCATGGAACTGTCCCTCCTGCTCACGACACCGGGATACGCCCGCACCAGCCACGCTGCCTGCGTGTGCCGATAGGAGGCGCCAATGCCTATACCCGTGTCTACGTCGGAATCATTCTACTCTTTCGCGACGGACACAGAACAGCCGTGGCTGCGGTCGCAACCACGGCTGTCACGCCAACTTCATATGGACGGGCGAATCAGTTGCCGGTCGCGGGCGACGTGCCCCGTCTGAGACGGGCATCGGTCCCCGCATCCAGCTCATCGTCACCCCAGTCGGAGATATCGAGGCTGAGCATCTCCCGCGCGACCTGCAGGTCGATCAGGCTGCCACGATGAAGCCGGTCGTGGACCTCGTTGAGCTTTTGCTCCAGCAGGGGCAAGTCATGCTCCTCGACGCGCTGCAGCGTTGGCTCGGCTGAGGCGACATTGCGTGCCGCGAGCCGCGAATAGTCCGCGAGGATCGAGTTGGCCGGGGTCAGGTAGCGATTGACGAAGTCACGAGCCAGCATGACCTCTGCCGGATTGTCCGACATCGCCGCGAGGACGCGATCGGCCGACGCGCAGACGTCGAGTGCCTGGGTCCGGACCGCGGGTTTCGGGATCTGCCGTGCGCTTCGCCGCATCGAGTCGATGAGGTCCGCGGCCTGGGCTGCGAGGGCCATCATCTCGTTCGCCGGCTCGGTACGCGCCTGCTTTGGCGCCGGCGCTTGCGAGCCGACCGCCTTCTCCACCTGGCGCTCTACCCAGTCCTCGTCAAAGCGGATGAGCGCAAACGCGCGCCAGGCGAGGATCACGAGCGGGATCGTCAACGGGAGCATCGGCCAGAAGAACCAGGGCGAACTGATCCCGGCGAAGAGGTTGATAAGAAAGAAGAAGAGGCCGAGGGCAATATAGACACCGGCGAACGTCATGAAGGCGCGCATCGCGTTTGCTCGCTCCCGTGCCTGTCTCTGTGCCCGCGCCTTGTCCGTCGATCGATGTCCATTCATTGTCGAACGTGCTCCATATGGATATCTGTCATTGTTCGAGTCCTGTGGCCTTCATGATAGCGAACGGCTCTCGTGGCAGTTGCGACGATCTTGTAAACTCAAATTGTCCGGACATTTGTCACGACAAAGGAGCTCTCCATGGCCACAACCCACCAATTCCGGACCGATTCTTCACTCGACGCCGCTGACCGGAGACCGCCCCTGAGCGTCCGTGCGCTGCGTGAAACGCTCGGTATCTCGCGGGAACGCATGGGGCGCCTGCTCGACGTCAGTGCCCGCACCATCCAACGCTGGGAGGACAACGACCAGCTCCCCTCGAACCGCTGGGTGCGCGCCGTGCTCGTCGACCTCGACAAGATCCTGGAGCTGGGCAAGGAAGTCTTCACGCCCGAGGGCCTCCAGGTCGTCATGACCGAACCGCAACCGGCATTCGACGGCAAGAGCGGCCTGGAAATGATGGAAGCCGGGAAAAGTAGCGTCCTCTACGGCGAGTTCGCCGGTGCCTATGAAGGCTATATCGGGACATGAGGGAAGCGCTCAACGGCTTCCTCACCTCATGGATCGGGTCCGCATTCCGGCACATCAATGCCAGTCGTAGTGACGACATCCTTGACTTCCGCTTCGCCGGGCTGTACGGCAAGAACCGTTGGAATCGGCCCGGACAGTCCACGCTGTACCTCGCGGGAGATGTAGGTGTCGCTATCGCGGAATGGGGGCGCCAGTTTCCGGCGTCGTATCCTGACGCCGCAGCGACGCCAAACACCAGACTCATGTTTCGACTTCGACTCCGTCTGGATCGTGTGCTAGATCTTCGGAATGAACGAGTCGCAGCGCTGTTGAACGTTTCCGCTGTGCCGGGGTTCTACCAGGACGTGGAGCAGGCCCGGCTCGTTGCAACCCGGGTGAGGACAACAACATCGGCCCAGGCGATGCTCGTGCCCTCCATCGCCTTCCCGGATGACCTGACCCGCTGGAACCTCGTCGTCTTTCTCGACAAGATGCCAACGGATACGTCGTCATGGATCACGCGGGTGGAGCGCCTCGGCCCGCTTGCCTGGAACCCGGACTAGCCCCGATCAGGCGGGTTGCCTCGCCCCCTCCTTCCCGGGCTCCTCGAACTGCGCATCCGACAGGTCGAGCGCCATCATCTCACGGGCAACGGCCAGGTCGATGATCGTGCCGCGATGAACGCGATCGAACATCGCGGTGGCGCGGGCCGTGAGCTGCGGGAAGTCCACCCGCTCGATTTCACGCAGCATCTCCTGCGCCGACGGCACATTCCTCCGCGCGAGGCGGGCATAGTCGCCGATCAGCTTGCCGGCCGGCTCCAGGAAACGATGGACGAAATCGCGCGCGAGCGGCACCTCGTCCGGATGCTCCTCGATGGCGTCGAGCACCTGCTCCGAAGCCTCGCACGCCGCAAACGCCTGGTTACGCACATTCGGATCGGGGATCGTCCGGGAGCTCTCGCGCATCCGCATCAACGCGGCGCGACCCCGCGCCAGCAGTTCGTCGATCTCCGACGCCTTGCGAGGAAGCGGCCGATAAGCCGGATCGTTCCGGCGCTCGGTCGTTGTCACGATCTTCCGGGCCAGGCGAGCGTTCAGGATCAGATAGGTGAGCATCGCGTGCATGGCCACGAACAGACCCCACCCAAAGGCCGGGAAGAGGAACCAGGGTGAGGCGATCCCGCTGAGCAGGTTGATCAGGAACAGCCCGAACGTCACGACGGCATAGGTACCGATGTGCAGGAGGACCAGCTGCACCATGATGAAGCGCCACCACGACGGCTTCTTCTTTTCGCCCACATCTCTTGTCTGTTGTCGAATCACGTTCACACCCGGCAGGTCATACGGCCAAGGAGCATGGCCCGGAAAGCAAGCGATGTACGGGAGGGGTTATGCCCGCCCGTACATCTATCCTGTCATCTCATTCGCGGAGATACATTCCGGCTACCCGGTAATTCGGGTCACGCCTCGGGCTCGTCTTTGACCGGCTCGAGCCTGGCCGTGCTGCCCTGCATGGGAGAATCCAGCGCCATCATCTCGCGCGCCACCTCGAGATCGATCAGCGTACCGCGATGCATGCGGTCATAGATCGCGTTGGCTCGTTTGGTGAGGGCCGGGAGGTCGGTGGCCTCGACCTCGGCCACCGTCCGCCTCGCGGAGGGAACGTCCCGGCTGGCGAGCCGCGCGTAATCCCGGATGAGCTTGCTCCCCGGCTCGAGGAATCGGTGGAGGAAGTCACGGGCGAGCACGACCTCGTCCGGATGGTCCTCGATCGCGGAAAGCACCTGGTCGGATGCGGCGCAGGCGGAGAGCGCCTCCCGCCGGGCTTCGGGGTTCGGGATCATGCGCGCGTCGGCCCGCATCCGGTCAACGAGCATCGTGCCCTCGCGCACGATCCGCCGGATCTCGGAGTCCTCGTTCACCTGTGGCCGGGGTTCGCTCGACGTCGATCGTGGCGCGGCAGAGGGCGTATCCAGCCCCATGCGCTTCGCGGCGATCCGGCGGGCGAGATCCTTGTTCTCACCGATGAAGACATCGAAGGCGTGGAACGCCAGACCGACGCCCCAGAAGAACGTGACCCACAGGAACCAAATGTCGCCAGGGCTCGTCACGAGGTTGATGATGATCAACATGACGTTGACGATCACGAAGGCGCCGAGGTGCTGCAGGAAATCCTGCATCTCCTGGACCGCTTTTTCCTCCGGGGTCTTCTCCGCCTTCTTCTCTTTCTTCTTCGTCATAGGATCCTGTCTTCCGGAACCAGCCGCATCGCCGCCCTATTCGCCACCGTATTCGTCTTCCAGGGTCGCCGGGTCGAAGAACACATAGCCGCCGATGTCGTCGACCGCATCCGGGCAGGCCTCGGCGATCGCGACCTCACCGTCATAGATGGCCATCATGGCATGATCATACGCGAGGATGTCCGGCACCTGGCTCGAATCGACCGAATAGAACCGTGCGTAATCGATGATGACCTGAAGGAACCCAATGATGCCGTCGTGACCCGGTTGGTAGGGCTCCGGCACGTCCATCTCGCCCAGCTCGGCGACAATCGCCTCACCGTCCTCGATAATCTGCCTCGCCTCGCGGGACGAAAGCTCCTCGAACCCAAGGTCGGAATAGACGAACTCCATGAACGGTCCCGGACTGTCGAGGATATCCTCGAGCTCGTCGATATAGGCGTCGAGATCGTCACAGCCGAGCGCCTCCCCCGATGCCACCGGGGTACCGCTTTCGGCGGGGATGGTCCCGCCGCCGTGACCTGGACGCTGGGCGCTCGCGGTCACCGTGCCCATTGCGAGCACTGCCGCGATAACGATGATCATGGCTCGACGAATGAGCACGCGATACTCCTCCCCTGCAGGGCAACCTATTGGTGTCAATGTCAATCCATACTATAAACAACCAGAGTGCAGAGACTCCGGGTAGTCCGGGATAATCCGGAGCCCGTTCATATCACATCTTCATGGAGGGACCATGTCGTCAACCAATACAATTACCCAGATTCCCGAAAGCCATATCGACCTGCTGGAGCGCCCGGTCGTGGTAACCCTGGTGACGGTGATGCCGGACGGGCAGCCTCAGGCGACGCCGATTTGGGCCGATATCGTTGACGGCCGGATCCGCGTCAACACCGTTGTCGGCCGGCAGAAGTACAACAACATGAAGGAACGGCCGCAGGCGACCGTGCTGGCGATCGATCCGGAGAACCCGTATCGCTGGATGGAAGTTCGCGGCAAGGTTACGGGTGAGTCGCTCGAGGACGGCGACGAGGTAATCGACAAGCTCTCGCGGGACTATGTCGGAACCGATTACCAGGACCACCGGCCGGAGAATACACGCGTCAATCTCTACATCACGCCGACGCGCGTGGTGACGGGCGGCTAGGCACGGGGCCTCTTCCGGAGAGGCCCGTTCCGTGAGACAATCCGGGCACCCTTCGAGCCTGTGTTCGCCGGTGGCGCCACGCGCGCTATGGCCCTAGTTACGGAACGCCATCACATGGAACCCCACGTCGCCAACGCCGCGCACCAGAAACGTATCGTTACCACCCTCGCCCTCGCACAGATCCTGGGCGGGATCGGCGTGGCGGCCGGGGCGGCGGTTGGCGCGCTGCTGGCCGCGGACCTGGCTTCCGAGTCGTTCAGCGGACTCGCGGCCGCCTCGTCCGTGATCGGCGCGGCGGTCATCGCGATCCCGGTCACGCGCCTGATGACGGTTTCCGGGCGGCGCCCGGGCCTCGTCCTGGCCTACATGATCGGCATCATCGGGGCGCTGCTGGTGATCCTCGGCGCGGAGATCCGGGTCTTTCCGGTCGCGCTCATCGGCATGATCCTCGCCGGAGGCGGCACGACCGCGACGCTGCAGTCCCGCTACGCCGCGACCGATCTCGCGAACCCGCGTCACCGGGGACGTGACCTTTCGATCGTGATCTGGGCGACGACAATCGGCTCGGTGATCGGGCCGAATCTCGCCGACCCGATGGGAACCATGGCCGAGCGCGTCGGGTTACCCCGCCTCTCCGGCCCCTACCTGATGACGATTACCGTCTACATCCTGGCGATGGTCCTCGTCTGGATGATGCTCCGGCCCGATCCGCTTCATATCCTGCAGGCGGCCGATCCCGAAAAGAAGCCGCGTGGCACCGGGGCCGCGCCCCGTGTCTCGCTGCGGGCGGCGATGGACCTGATCAGCCGCTCGCCGGCGGCGTCACTCGGGCTGGCGTCGATGGTCTTCGGCCACGCGGTGATGGTCGCGGTGATGTCGATGACGCCGGTTCACCTCCAGCATGGCGAGCAGACGCTGGACATCATCGGACTGGTGATCAGCGGCCACATCACCGGCATGTACATCGCCTCGCCGCTCGTCGGGATCGCCGCGGACCGCCTTGGCCGTCGCCCGATCATCCTGACCGGCGCGGCCATCCTCCTCATCTCCTTCGCGATCTCCGGCACGGCGACGGGTCATCAATCGACGCAGCTGATGGTCGGGCTGTTCCTGCTCGGGCTCGGGTGGTCGTGCACGATGATCTCCGGATCCACGCTGCTCACGGAATCGATCGAGGCGGAGCATCGGCCACGCGTCCAGGGGGCGGCGGACCTGACGATGGGGATCTGCGGTGCCCTGGCGGGTCTTTCGTCCGGCGTCATCGTTGGCCTCGCCTCGTACGCGGCCCTCAATGTGATCGCCGCCGCACTGGTGGTGGCGCTGCTCGTGATCGCGGCGATCGAGCGGTCGCGGACACGACTCCTGACGCCGGCGCAATCGCACCAATAATCAACGCCTAAAACGTCATGCCACCGACACGGGACCGGCATTGTCCGGTCCCTTTCCCTTACCGACACCATTCGGACCGGATGAGGTTCTTCGCACCCTCCCGAGATCCCGCGAACACACAACAGGAGGCCGGCTTTCACCGGCCTCCTGTTGCCGTCGATCACTCCCTGGGAGAGATGATTACCGCTTGCGAAGCGAGAGTGCGCCCGCGCCTGCCAGGGCGGCTGCGGCGGCTGCGGCCATGGCGAGAACGCCCGTGTTGTCGCTCGCGCCGGTACCTGTGCTCGGCAGCTTCGTCACGTCCGGCGTGGCGTCCTCGTCCTTGTCATCCTCCGGTGCCGGGCTCGGAACAACCACATCGTCGTCATCGCCACCATCGGCCAGCGGGTTGAGGACCCCGATGACCGTCGCCTCGCCGGCGACAACCTCGATCGTGACGCTCGCCTGCGTGCCCTCCTCGATCACCTCGTAGGTACCGGGAGCGAGCTCGACGAGGCCGACGCCGGTCCCGTCCACGTCGATCTGGACGTAGTCATCCGTACCGTCACCGACCAGGTAGAAGGTGAAGGTCGCCGGTCCGTTCACGCAGTCCTCTTCAAGGAAGTCGAAGGCGTCGTCATCGAGCTCCATGAAGTCGACGAACGCGACCGCGCTCATGCTCTCGCAATAGAACTTGACGACGATGACGAAGCCGGTGGTCGGTTCCTCGATCGCCGGAACGAGCGTGATCGTAAACGCCTGCACGGCGCTGTCTGCCGTGACCTCGATGGTGGTGACGTACGGCTCGAAATCCGGACCAGCGTCGACTTCTACGAGGTAGGACCCGACCGGAACCGGGTTGTTCACCGTGATCGTTGCGGGAAGCGCGAGATCCTCCGCCGCGAAGGTGTCGCGCATCGAGAGCGCCGGGTTCTGGACGCTCGTCACCGTCCAGGTGGCGTCCGCCGGGAGGGTATCCGCGATCGCCGGGTCGGCCGATTCGATGTTGATCGCTACCGACGCCGCCTGCAGCTGCAGCGGGACAGTGACCGGGCCCTCGGCCGGAACCGTGAACGGCACCGTGCTGACATCGTAACCTTGCGCCGTGGCGTCGATGGTGACGGTGTAATCGCCAGCCAGGAGATCTGCCGTGAAGGCATTGTTCGCGTCAAGCGTGCCGTCCGCGACGATCGCCATGGTCGAGAAGCCATCGGCCGCACCGTCATCGATCGTGACGATCGCTCCCTCGGCGCTGCCGCCATCGGACGTCGTGCCGACGATGGTTACGGTTTCCGGAAGGCGCTCAACGCTGATCGCCCATTCGGACTCACCGCGCGGCGGGGCTTCGAACCGGGCCCGATTCGTCTCGAACCGGTCGCCATAGACCTCGACCTCATAGGTGCCGCCGTACCGGAGTGCGTCGAACACCACCGTTCCACCTGCGTCGAATGTGCCGGAGGCCTCGATGCGATCCGGCCCCGATCCGACGTAGATCAGGTCGTAGGAAAGACCTTCGACGCTTCCCCCGTCCGTGGCCACCGCCGTCAGCGTGGCGCTCATCTCACCACCGCACGGATTCGTCACATGTCCGATGAAGCGGCCGACCGGATAGTTTGCAGTATCGACTTCAGCCGTGATGCTGACCGCCGTCTTGCCGGCACCCTCATCCGTACTCAGGCGGTAGGTGGCCAACGTCTGCGTGGAATTGGTACGCGGCACGGTCAGGAAGGTTCCGTCCGTAAAATTCACCTGGACGGACTCGGGTGAGCCAAGATCAGCATTGGTCATGTACAGACCGGCGCCCCACGAGCTGCCCCAGCTGCTGCAGCCTTCGTAATCGGCATAGATGGTCTCGAAGACGGCCGGCACGAGATCGGGCTGGTCGGTCTCCTCATCTTCGCCGGACCCCGGCTGGTCACCAGGGTCCTGGTCGCTACCGTCCCCATCGCCTGGCCCCGCACCGGGTGACGGCACCGGCTTCAGACCTCCATCGCCGCCGCCGATCGGCTTGCCCGGCGTCAGCGGCCGGGAAACAGCCGGGTCGTCGGCCGGCTCATCGCCCGGAACCTCTGCCTCGGCGGGATCTGTCGGGACAACCGTCCCCACCGGCTCCGGCGTCTCGACCAGCTCGGCCGGTTCTTCGGTTTCCACCGGAACGGGCGGTGTCGCGTCCTGCGCGAGCGCCATCGGCGACATGTTGAGCGCCAGTATTGCCACGATTACAAAAGAAAACGCCACCCGGAATCCGGGTGATCGCCACCACGTCCCCATGAGACCCCCTGAACATCGTACGCAACGAAACACGAAAACTCATCCACCGATATGGTGATCCGGACGATCACATTTGTCCTGGTTCCGCCAGGAACTATACATGATCAACTATCCCTAACCCTCAGCGGTCGTTGCGTACGAGATCCCGCGCGAACACACGAGGAGGCCGGTTATGACCGGCCTCCTCGTGCAGCGTTTGCCCTTCGGGGCAGATTGCTTCCGAGCGACTAGCGCTCCTTGCGGATCGCCAGCGCGCCCGCGCCGCTGATGGCGGCGGCCGCAGCCGCGGCGATGGTCAGCAGGCCCGCGCCGTCCGCGACACCGGAACCGGTGCTCGGCAGGCCGGTGACCTTGCTGTCATCGTCCTTCTTGCCGTCATCGGTACCGTTGTCGTCGGCAGCGTCATCGCCGCCATCATCCGGACCGCCCGGGACTTCGCCATCTTCCGGCATCGGGTTGTTGACGAGGAGCACGGTATTGACGCCGTCCTCAACCTCGAGCGTGAAGCTCGCGCCCGTCTCTTCCTCGATGACCTCGTAGATGCCGGCCGGGAGGCCGATCGTGCCGGAGCCGTTCACGGCCAGTTGCGCGTAGTCGGCGGTGCCGTCACCGTACAGGTAGAACGTGAAGGTCGCCGCGCCAGAGACGCAGTCCGGAGCGCCCGGAAGCTCGTCGCGATCCGAGTATTCGGACGCGGCCAGCGCCAGGAACTCGGTCTCCGTCACGGTGTCGCAATAGAACTTGACGACGTTGACGGAGCTGCCCGGAACGACCTCGCCGCCGGCCGGGATCTGGACGTCCAGGTTGATGAAGTCACCAGCGAAGACCGTCACGAAGGTCTCGGCGCCCGTGGTGCCCTCGACAACGCGGTAGACGCCAGGAGCCAGCTCGATCGAGGCCGTGCCGTTGACGGTGAGCTCGATGCCCGTACCCGCCGCCTGGAACATGCCCGGCATCGGCTGGGCCGCGCCGCCGACAAACGCCATCTCGTTGACGTTCACGCCATTGACGACAACATCATCGCCGGCATCATCGCCGCTGACCGCGTAGAAGGTCAAGGTCGTCGTGGTCGGATCACAGGCGGGCTCGACCGTCGGGAGGTCGGCCATGATCATCATGAAGCCGTCCGACGTGAAGACCGTCTGGTCGATGTTGGTGCAGACGAACGCGGAAACGTTCACCGTGCCGTTGCGCGGAGCCGGGGCCTGGCCCGGGTTCGCAACCGTCAGGCTCGTGATGCCGTCCTCGGTCACCTCGATGACGGTGCTGGCCTGCCAGCCCTCTTCCACAACTTCGTACGTACCGACCGGGAGCTCGATGACACCGTAGCCGTCTTCCCAGACGTCCAGCTGCCAGTAGTCTGCCGTGCCGTCGCCGACGAGGTAGAAGGTGAAGGTCGCCGGACCCGTGACGCAGTCGTCACCGATTGGCGCGTCGAAGGTGATCGTGCGAACGCTCTCGCAGTAGACCTTGGTGACTTCGACAAGGCCGGTAGCCGGAAGCTCTTCGCCCGGGTTCGCAACAACGAGGGAAACCGTTGCGCCAGCGCCAACCTCGATAGTCGTCGTGGCCTGGGAGCCCTCTTCAACGACTTCGTAGGTGCCAGCGGACAGCTCGATCGAGCCAAAGCCGATGTCGCCAATCGTCAGCTGCGAGTACTCGGCGGTGCCATCACCGACGAGGTAGAAGGTGAAGGTGCCAGGACCGGCGTAGCAGTCGTCGCCAATCTCGGCGTCGAAGGTCGCCTCGGTCACGCCGGGGCAGTAGTACTTGAAGACGTCGACAACGCCAGTCTCGTCGGTCGGGACGATCGAGACGTAGACCGTGAAGGTCGTGTCGTCGTCATCCGCGCCAATCGGGAACGTGGCGCTCGTGCCCTCGAAGCCCTCGATCGGGCCAACGGTGGCCTGGTAGTCGCCGGGAACCAGCGACGGAATGGTCACAACACCGCTCGTCGGAACCGTGCCGTTGAACTCTTCGCCGTTCGGGCCGGCGATAACAAGGGTCGCGCCAACCGGGACGCTCCCGTCAGTGCCAACGACCGAGAAGGAGACGTTCGCAGCATTGTCCACGATCGGCTCTTCGACCGACTCGCAGGCATCGCCTACACCGTCACCGTCCTCGTCTTCCTGATCAGGGTTCGGGACCGCGATGCAGTTGTCGACTTCGTTATCGACGCCGTCGCCGTCGTCATCACCGGTCGGAGTCGGGTCGCAAGCATCCCCGACGCCATCACCATCGGTGTCAGCCTGGTCTTCATTGGGAACATCGATACAGTTATCGACCGCGTTATCGACGCCGTCGCCATCGAGGTCGCCATTCGGAGTGGGATCACACGCGTCGCCGACGCCGTCGCTATCGGTATCTTCCTGACCCGGGTTAGCGATGTCGGGGCAGTTGTCGACATCGTCGGTGAAGCCGTCGCCATCCGTGTCCTGCGGAAGCTGGCTGGCGCACCCTCCGGCGAGAATGGCCGCGGCGACATCCGCGTCGATGGTGATCCCCGTCAGCGTTGCGACAATCTCGACGAGACCGGTCGCATCGACACCAACATCAATCACGTTGCCGTCTTCACCGATAATTCCGGCATCCAGAATCGCCAGACAGACCTCCGCGCTCTGCGCCTGCGCGCGAGCTCCTTCCACCTGGTTTACCGGCGCCGCAAGCGATGAGGGCGCAAACACCCCCACCATACTTGCCACAACAGCAAGTACGGCAAATATCCGAAGGAACTTGAACCTCGGACTCCGCATTTCTCTCTCCTCCTCGAGAAACTGCGTCACCACGTTCAGCTACTGAACCTGAAAGCGGCGTTTGGATTCCCTCGCAATTACGCCATGTGTATCACCAAAAGCGACCGACATTTGACGTAATGCTCTGCACCTCCTTGGCTCAAATCACCAGAAATAGAGGAAGCACATGTAGTTGTCCGATTGCGGGCCATGGCCGCTTCTCGGTTTTGGGTGCTCCTGCAAATACAGCAAGCAAGATCATTGCCACGGCGTAATTGTTATTTCAATCAACTTGATCCGATGTAGGAATGGTGACTCTTGAGAGAGCGTCCAGATTCTTCCTGGTCCTTTTCCTTCGGGTATCTACAGGTGCGTAGAACCGACTCTCCACAAGATGTATGGCAATCGACTCGCGCAACCCGTTCTCGACCTTTCATCGGCGGTGTCGGTCTTGCTACGCTGATCTCCGGTTTGAATTCGTATGAAAGGAGCACCATGTCGACACCGATGACCGGCGGTGAAGAATCGCCGTCTGGAGCGCAGCGGCCAACGCCCGACGAAGCCCTCAAGATGCTTCTGGAGGGAAATGCGCGCTACCAGGACCCAGCCGTGCCACCGGAGGACTACTCCGCCACAGCCCTGCTGGCGACCAAACACGAGCCGATTGCCGGCATCCTGGGATGTGGGGACGCCCGCGTTGCCGCCGAGCTGATCTTCGACCGGGGGCCGGGCGACCTGTTCATGGTCCGGGTGGCGGGGAACTTCCTCAGCGACTACGGCCTCGCGAGCATGGAGTTCGCGGTCGAGTTCCTGAACGTGCCGCTGCTCATGGTGCTCGGTCATACCCACTGCGGCGCCGTGACCAGCGCGGTCCGGGTTGTCCAGGATGGCATCGACCTCCCCGGCCGGCTGCCGGTCCTGATCGATGCGATCGAGCCGTCGGTGCTCCAGGTTCGGATGAACAAGCCCGATTGCTCGCCCGACGAACTCCTGATCGGGG
Organism: Thermomicrobiales bacterium; assembly: GCA_035305265.1. Taxonomy (GTDB): domain Bacteria; phylum Chloroflexota; class Chloroflexia; order Thermomicrobiales; family UBA6265; genus UBA6265. The sequence goes on from DATGPC010000374.1 coordinate 13,971, forward strand.
CGATCGAGGCGAATGTCCGGCGGCAGGTACGTCGGCTCTCGACGATCTCGCCGCTGATCTCCGCCGCGCGGGACGCGGGAAAGGTGAAAGTCGTGGGCGCGATCTTCGAGCTGGAAACGGGTTCCGTCCGGATCCTCGACTGATACGGCAGAGGGGGCGTTGCCTGATGGAACGCCCCCTCTGCCGTCAAACGATCGGATGCGCCGGCCGTTACATCGGCACGACCGACGTGTCAGGCGTCAGCCCGAAGTAGAGCGCGCCCGTATTGCCCCGGATCGTCACCGTTTCCTCATAGGGGAGGAAGGTTGGTCCAGCATCGATCTGGACCAGGAACGTGCCGCTGCCCACCGCGCTCGGCAGCTCGATCGACTGGGGGATCGGCCCCGAGAACGTTCCGGAGTACACCTTACCGGAGTTGACGTTGGTCAGCGTCCACGTCGATCCTTCCGGCGCTTCCGCCAGCCACCAGTTCGTCGGCCCATTCTTGTCGACGCCGATCGTGATGGTCTTCTTTGTCTGCCGGAGCGGATCCAGCGTGATGGTGAAGCGGATCTCGTCGGTGGCGGTCAATGTCTGCGACGCCGCCTGGTACCCCTCCGCAACAACCGTGATCGTATAGGTCTCCCCTGTCACGAAGGTGGAGAAGAAGATCTCCCGTTCTGCCTCACCGATGGTGCCCTGACGGACAATTATCCCGGACGCATCGGTAACGACGAACGAGCCGCCAACGACGCTGCCTCCATCCGACGCAGCAAACTCGGCATGCCCGACGACGGTGGCTTGCGCGGATGCCGGCACCATCATGGCGCCACACAGGAACACCACGGTTACGGCCGCAGCCAACAACGAACGAATTCTCCCCATCATGGTCCCCCTGTCCCCTATCCCCTCACGCCTCATATCACATGACTACGAGCCGGCGCGACAGCGAGGCGCTTGCGAGATGATGCATATACAATTGTGCCGGCTCCAAAAAGCATACCAGCATTCCTCGAGAGGTTTGCAGTCGATGCCGGTGTGCTGTGAACTCGGGGACAACTCAACGTGCCACAGCGGCTCCCCGGTGAACCGGTCGTATGCATACAATGACGTGTTGCCGTAGTCGCCAATCCGGCGGACCCAGCGGAGCTCGATAATCTCGCCCCGCCCCGGATCCATCGTGGAGTTCGCTCGGCCAAGATCTCCCAGGGCCATCGGCCATCGCCCACCGCTTTCGACGGTCATCGTTGTCACCTCGGGCGTCGAGACGGAACCTGGCACTGTCAGGTCAACGCTGTCTGGGGTTGGTTCCGATGACGCCATGGCACCTGAGACGCGACGGGACTCGCCGCAGAGCGTGTCAAGCGTTTTATCGGTTCTCGTCACAATCCAGACCATGTGCAAAATACGAAGAAGGCGGCCATTGCTGGCCGCCTTCTTATCGATTGATATCACCGTTTACCGTGTGATGCGCTAGCGGACAGACGCCGGAAGCGGCTCCTTGCCACCGGGAGCGTCGATCCGGCCCTGGCGGTCCTTGCGGTTCGGTGCATCATCGCCGGGCTCGCCCGACGGCTTCGGGGTGCCGGACGACTTGCGGCGTCGCTTGGTCGGATTGTTGACGAACGCGACCTCGAGCACCTCATCGAGATGCGAGACCTCGATCAGCTCCAGCTCCTTCTTCACGATGTCCGGCAGCTCGGAGAGATCCTTCGCGTTGCGCTTCGGCAGCAGGAATGTCTTGATCCCGCCGCGATGCGCCGCGAGGGTCTTCTCGCGCAGGCCGCCGATCGGCAGCACCTTGCCGCGCAGGGTGATCTCGCCGGTCATCGCGACGTCCTTGCGGACCTTGCGGCCGGTCAGCGCCGAGATCAGCGCGGTTGCCATCGTGATACCGGCAGACGGGCCATCCTTCGGGATCGCCCCGGCCGGAATATGGACGTGGACGTTGTGCTTCTCGAAGAAGCCCTCGGGGATCCCGAGCGTCTCGCGATTCGTCCGCGCGTACGACATCGCCGCCCGCGCCGACTCCTGCATCACGTCGCCGAGTTGGCCGGTGAGGATCAGCTCGCCCTTGCCCTCCATGAGGGTGACCTCGATGGAGAGCAAATCGCCCCCGACGCTCGTCACGGCAGCGCCGGTCGCGACGCCGACCTCGTCCTGCTCCTCGGCAAGGCTGTACTCGTAGCGCGGCACGCCAAGGTAGTCGTGGACGTCGTCGCCCTCGACAACAACGTGCTCGGGCGGATTCGCGCTGGCGAACTTGCGCGCGACCTTCCGGCACAGCGCGCCGATCTCCCGCTCGAGGTTCCGGACGCCGGACTCCTCCGTGTACTCGCGGATCAGCGTCTTCAGCGCGCTGTCCTTGACATCGAGCTGCTCTGTCGTGAGCCCGTGTGACTCCAGCGCCTTCGGCAGCAGGTAGCTCTTGGCGATCTCGAGCTTTTCGAGCTCGGTGTAACCGGAAACCTCGATGATCTCCATCCGGTCACGCAGGGCCGGAGGGATCGGGTCGAGCATGTTCGCGGTGGTGATGAAGATGGCCTTCGAGAGGTCGAACGGCACCTCGAGGTAATGATCCGAGAACGTCGTGTTCTGCTCCGGGTCCAGGACCTCCAGCAGCGCCGACGACGGATCGCCACGGAAGGTATCCGCGCCAAGCTTGTCGACCTCGTCGAGGACGATCACCGGGTTCTTGCTTCCGGCATCGCGCATTGCCTTGATCACGCGACCCGGCATGGCGCCGACATAGGTGCGCCGGTGGCCCCGGATCTCGGCCTCGTCCCGCACGCCGCCGAGCGACATGCGGACGTATTCGCGACCGATCGACCGGGCGATGGACTTGCCGAGGCTCGTCTTGCCGACGCCCGGAGGGCCAACGAAGCAGAGAATCGGCGAGCGGTGCTTGTCGCCGGCAAGCTTCCGCACCGCGATGAACTCGACGATGCGGTCCTTCACCTTCTCGAGGCCGTAGTGATCCTCATCGAGGATGCGCGCGGTCTCCTCGAGATCGAGGCGATCCTCGGTCTCCTTCGACCACGGCAGGTCGACGAGCCACTCGAGGTACGTGCGGATGACACCGATCTCCGGGGAGAACGGATGCTGCTGCTCCAGGCGCTCCACCTGGACCAACGCCTTCTCGCGCACCTCGTCCGGCATGCCGGCGGCGTCGATCTTCTCACGGATCTCGTTGGCGAGCGCCTCTTCGCTGGATCCCTCGCCGAGCTCCTTCTGGATGGCACGAAGCTGCTCGCGCAGGAAGTACTCGCGCTGCTGCTTGTCCATCCCGGCCTGCGCCTCGTTCTGGATCTCGTGGCGCAGGTTCATCACGTTCAGGCGCCGCTGGATCCACACGCTGAGGGTGTGCAGACGCTTGAGCGGATCGAGCGTTTCGACCATCTCCTGGCGCTGCTCGCTGGTGAACTCCGGCGAGAAGGCGATGAGGTCGGCGAGCCAGCCAGGCTCGTCGACGGCCTTGACCATCTCGAGGACTTCCTCAGGCACGTTCGGCAGCATCGAGATGTAGCTCTCGACCTGCTCGAGCATCGCGCCCATGGCGGTCTCGGTCTCGGCCGGATCATGCGTCGGCTCGACGGCACGCTCGACCCGGGCCGCGACGAACGGCTGGTCCTGGATGATGTCGAGCACGCGGCCACGCGCGACGCCATTGAGGATGACGTGGTTCTGGCCGCCGGGGCGGGTGATGTACTGCCCGACCTCGGCGATAACGCCCCACTCGCAGAGCTCGTAATCGGCATCGTCGTCCAGCAGCTGGTCGTCGAGGGCCAGGTCGGCCTCGTCGGCTTCCTCGGCCAGGCGGCGGGCGCCCTCGTCATCACCGCTGGCGATCATGTCGGCCATGATGTCAAGGAAATCACGGGTCGCCGAATCGACGTCCTCATCCTCCTCACCATTTCGCGGGATCCGCCGCTCGGTGAGCATCAGGACGTGACGCGGGGTCATCCGCATCGCCCGCTCGACCGCGAGGGACGTGTCGTCGTCCAGCAACGGGAACGGGATCGACATGTGCGGCAGCAGCAATGTCTCCTCGTTCACGATGACCGGAAGCAGGAGATGATCGTCCTTCTGGTTGCGGCGGCGCGTTCGCCGGCGCGGCTTCTTCTCGTCGGCCGACTCTTCGGCATCCTCTGGCTGGTGGTTCTCTTCAGTAATCATGCGGGCAATCTCCTCGGCGACATCCTGGACGCTGTTCTTGGGAGAACGGGATGTCGCCTTCCCGCCGGTTGGCTCGGGATTCGTAACCGTCGACTCTTCAACGTCATCGGCTGGCGTGGTATCAGGAACCTGATCGTGCCCGGCGTCTCGAGACGGCATGGTGGTGGTACTCAACTTTCCAGAGTGAACTCACGCACGCCCATTGCATGCGCTTCCGCGTTGTGCCCGCCGTACGGGGCGAATCGAACCACGGGAGGATTGACGGTATTGGGAATGAATGGAATCGCCGCGAGCGTTCGGGCCCGCCGCGCAATCCGGTCCGGAAGTTCCATCGCGTTCTCTCCAACGCGTACTCGATGTAAGTGTAATCGGACTGTCCACCGTTGGCGGGGAGCCCTGAAACGGCGTTTCGCCGCGTCATGCGCTCCTTCTTGGTACACTCCGTTCCATAAACTGTCCTCCCGATCGCCCTCCCGGAGCACCAATGTCCGCCCCAGACAAGCCTGATACTCCCACGCCTGACCATTCCGTTCCCGGTACGATCCCGGCGCCGGTCTCCGCCGACCTCGCGACGGATTCGAATGACCCGCAGGAATTGCGCCGCCTCCTTGACCGTGCGGTCGAACGCCTTTCCTTCTATGAGTCATTCGACCGCACCATCGGCGAGACGCTGCGCCGGACCGGCGAGATGATGGAAGAGACGGTCGCGCTGCGCGAGCAGGCAAAGCAGGCCGCGGCCGAGGCGGAAGCGGCCCGGAGTGCCGCCGAAGAGGCCATCCGGCAGGAACGGACCCGCTATCGGACGCTCGTTGAAGGCGCGCTGGAGGAGGTCCGCACCGCCCGGCCGGTCATCGACGCCATGATCGCCCGGCTGGAAGGCGCCCTGACGGACCTGTCCGACGGCGATGCGATCACGGCGGCCACATCCGACGAGTCGCCGACCCCTGCGGAGGCGCCAGGATCGACGGAGGAGCCTGAATTCTCCGACGAGCATCCCGCGCCCGACATGACCGCTGAAGGGATGGATATCGAGGTTTCCGCGGCCGAACCGGAGGCGGGCGAGGAGAACGAGGACGCCATCGCCGCGCCGGAAGAGGACGAACCGGAGCATCCGGGAGAGGAATCGACCGACGCCGAGCCCGATATGGAGGACAAAGCCGCTGCGCCAGGAGCCGGGGCCACGCCCGGCACGATCGACGTGATCGCCCATGGCGTCCCGTCGGCGGCGACCGCGATCGGACTGCAGAAGATGCTGCAGGAGCTGGACACCGTCAGCCGCGTCGACGCCAGGGAATTCGCCGACGGCGAGCTTCGGTTGCAGGTGGAGTGCACCGGTCCGTTCCCCGAACAGCCACTTGCCGACTGGCTCTCGCAGAACAGTGGCTCGGTGGTCAGCCGCAACGGGACCGCGATCGAGCTGACGTTTAGCTAGCGGTTCCGACCGCGATATTGATCGGGTTCGTCAGCCGCGCGGGCCCGATCCCGCCCGACCGCTCGTCAAGCATGCGGCCCAGCACCTGCCGGACGGATGCGGCGTGCTCCGGAGCGAGGCTCGTGGTCATCTTTGAACCGATGGGATTGCTGTTCGCCAGCCAATTCCACAGATCTTCCGCTGAATCGAACTCCTGGGTTTCGGAGACGGTATCGACCTGAACCGCATCCAGGCCAGCGTCTCGCATCGCCTGGTGCAGCTTGCCCGGATCGGACACCTGAAACGGCAAAGGCGGCGGATCGGTCGGGAGGCCAGAGAAGCCCGGCACCACTTGCTTCGCCGCGCTCAAGAAGAACTGAAGGAACTCCACGCCGGATGGCGGCCCGAACGTGATCATCAGCACCTTGCCACCCGGCTCGGTGACCCGGGCCATCTCGCGGAGCCCACGCGGCATGTCGGGGAACAACATCACCCCGAACATCGAGCCCGCCGACGCGAATGTATCGTCGTCCAGATCGAGCCCCTGACCATCCATCACCCTCCCAGAGAGATTCGTCAGTCCGAGACGGCGCGCATTGTCGTTCAGGCCGTCGATCATTCCGGGCGAGATGTCGATGCCCAGCACCTCGGCGCCACGACGCGCGGCCGCAAGGCCGAGCGCGCCGCTGCCAGCGGCAACGTCCAGGAAACGCGATCCGGGCCGGAGGTCGATTCGGTCCAGCGCGTCGTTTGCCAACGAAAGGTGCGTCGGCGTCACATATTCGTCGTATCCGGTGGCGATCGCGTTCCATGCATCCCGGATCTGGGCAGAATCGGATGGGAAATCGGGTCGGAGGTTGCTGGTCATGGCATCATCCGTTCGCTTGCCGACATCCTGCGGGCAACGCACCGGAGCCTGTGACGCGCCCCTCAGGAATGCCGTCATGAGGGAACGCCGTTTCGGGCCACCGATTCATAAGCCAGGAACGCGGTGACCACGGCGCTCTTTTCACTCTCCCTCCTCCAGTAGTCTGCTCCTCATAGTCAACCCAACCCTTGACACGAACACAGTTTACAACTAAACTAATCACTTGTAAGGAGGATTTCGATGGCAGAGACTATCGCCACGCCAACCGACGAAGCCGCAAACGCTCCATCGTCCGCCGTTCTCGCCTGGCTTCGGCTGATGCGCGTCTACCACAAGATCGACAAACGTTCCGCCGACCTGATGCGGGAGCACAAGCTCTCCGTCAGCCGGTTCGATGTGCTCAACCACGCCGGATACCGGGAAGGACGCACCCAGCAGGAGCTGGCCGACGCCCTCATGGTGACCAAGGGCAACATCTGCCAGGTTCTCGATGGCATGGAAGCTGACAAGCTTTTGTACCGGCGTCGTTCGGGCCGCACCAATCATATCTACCTGACCGACGAGGGCCGTGAGCTGCGCGCCCAACTCGTGCCGATCCAGGAGGAGGCAATCGACCAGGCGTTCTCCGCATTGACAGGTGACGAGCAGGAGACCCTCCTCGGCCTGCTTCGCAAACTCGACCGCTCACTGCTCACCAGCACCAAATAGGAAGGACCGTACATGGATCGCTCGCAACTTTCGTCCGGGCTCACCGGCATCCATCACATCAGCGCGATGACCGGCGACGCCCAGGCCAATATCGACTTCTACACCCGCCTGCTCGGCATGCGCATCGTCAAGAAGACGGTGAACCAGGACGCCGTGGACGTCTATCACCTCTTCTACGCCGACGGGAAGGG
>DATGPC010000375.1:0-4345 GCA_035305265.1 Thermomicrobiales bacterium
CGCCCTCGGGCCCGAGCAAGACGGCCTCAACCGTTCCACTGCCTTCGCCCCGCAGCTCGACGTCGATCTCCAGCGTCGCGCTGGAAAAATTCTCTGCCAGCACCGGCCGCGCATGGACATCGTGGATATGCGTCTCTGGCAACGCCGCGAGCCAGACGTCGCGGAAAATGCCGTTGAAGCGCCACATGTCCTGGTCTTCGAGGTAGCTCGCGTCCGAATACTGGTGCACCTGCACCGCCAGCGAGTTGAGCTCGCCCTGCCGCACGACGTCCGTGATATCGAACTCTGCCGGGACGTGGCTCCCCTTCGAGAACCCGACCTCCTCGCCGTTGACCCAAACCGTGAACGCCGAGCAGACGCCGTCGAACGTCAGCCGGATCCGCCGGCCGTCCCACGACGCCGGCACCGTGAACTCGTGCCGGTAACACCCGACCGCGTGGTCCGGCACGAACGGCGGATCGACCGGGAACGGGTATTTCACGTTCGTGTAGTGCGGCGTGCCGTATCCCTGCATCTGCCACACCGACGGCACCGGCACGACGTCCCAGTCGGATTCGTCGATCTCGTGCTCAGACGCCTCCGGCGGCACCAGCGAGACCGACTCGGCGTAGTGGAACAGCCACTCGCCGTTCAGGCAGCGGTACCACGGCGAGAGCGTCCGGTCGCCCCGGATCGCCGACGCTTCATCCGCGTACGGGATCAGCAATGGCCGCGGATCCTGCCGGTTCCGGTGCGTCACCTCCGGATTCATCCAGTCCGGGAGCCGCGGGGTGGTGGCGGTGGTCATGGAATTGGGATCCTTTCGTGCGGAACGCCTCGCCGGCGCCTTGCGGTTGTTTCCCGGCATTGTAGTCAACACCCCGTTGAATGGGAGGTCTACGATCGCTCGCGGGCTCCTGCGCGGTTCACACCGCCGCCGGATACATATACAATCCTCGGCATATTGCAAAATCCACTGCGAGTTCGTCTCAAACGAAAGGGACCCGTTATGGAACACTCGCGTTCAAGCCGGAGGCGGTTCCTGGCATCCGCCGCAGCGGCGCCGCTGGTGCTCACCGGGTGCAATGTACCCGGCTTCTCGAGCCGGCCGGAGGGAGACGACAACACGATCGTCCTCTGGTACTGGAACCGCTCGATCGATCCCCAGCTCTTCCGGGATTTCGAAGAGGCCCACCCCGGCGTCACGGTCAACGACCAGCTCGTTGGCGGCGACTACGCCTCACGGTTCAACACCACCCTCGCCGGGCAGGCGTTCGTCCCCGATGTCGTGGCCCTGAACAACGACATCTCCCGTTACTTCCCCGACGCCGACCAGTTCGTGGACCTGTACGAGATGGGCGCCGAGGAAGACCGGCATCTCTATCTCGACTGGAAATGGAAAGCCGGCGAGACGCTGGACGGGCGGCTGATCGGTTACCCGATGGATACAGGTCCCCTCGCCCTCTATTACCGCCACGACTTCTTCGAGCAGGCAGGGCTGCCGACCGAACCCGACGACGTCACCGCGCAATTCGCGGAATGGGAGGACTACTTCGAGGCTGGTCTCGAGCTCCAGCAGGCGCTGCCGGGCGTCAGGATGATGGACAATATCCCCTACATCTACCTGATGGCCCTCATGCAGGCGCAGGAGTTCTACGTCAACCGGGACCAGGTCTACGTCGGGGACGGCGAATCGGTCCGCCGCGCCTGGGATGTCGCGCTCCAGGCCTACGGGATGGACCTCGCCGCCCGGGTTAACCCCTTCACCCCGGACTGGAGCGCGGGTGTCAGCGAGAGCAGCTTCGCCTCGTTCGTCGGCGCGGTCTGGATGAAGCAGTTCCTCCTCGAGTCCGGGAACAACGTCGCCGGCACATGGCGCGTCGCCCAGACCCCTGGCGGCCCCGGCAACCAGGGCGGCTCCTTCATCGGCATCACCAAATACGCGCGCAACAAGGAGCTCTGTTTCGAGCTGATCCGCACGATCATGTCGCCCGAGAGCCAGGTACGGATGTACAAGTCGCTCAGCCTCTTCCCCTCGGCAAACGACGCGCTGGAGGATCCGGTCATGTCGGAGCCGGAGGACTTCTTCGGCGGCCAGCCGACAGCGGAGCAGTTCGTCACGACGGCGAAGGAGCTGGAGCCGTTCTACTTCAGCCCGGCTTACCCGATCGCGCACGGCATCTTCAACCAGGAGATCACCGACGTTGTCCTCGGAGGCGCGCCGGAAGATGTCGCCTGGGACGAAGCCCAGAAGCAGGCGAAGCGTGAGCTCCAGCACAAGGCCCCGTGGGTGAAATGGGAGGAGGCGTCCTGATGGGTGTCCACACAGTTGCCGCGCCACCAGAGGCGCCAGCCAGCACGATCCAGACGCCGACGCGCAGCGGATGGGAGCGCTGGCGGGACCGGTATCTCGGGATCTATCTCTCGATCTCGCCCTTCTTCATCATCTTCGCGATCTTCGGGCTGTTCCCGATTGCCTTCGCCCTCTACATCGCTTTCCAGCAATGGAACGGCATCGGCGACATGACCTTTGTCGGCCTCGACCAGTTCCGGTACCTGGTCACCGACCCGCTGTTCCGGAAATCGATCCTTGTCACGATCCAGATCTGGATCATCTCCACGGTTCCGATGCTGCTCTTGGCGCTGGGGCTCGCCTTCCTGCTGAACCAGGCCATGCGCTTCCGGATGACCTATCGCGTCGCCTTCTTCCTGCCGAACGTCACCTCGCTCGTCGCCATCGCGATCATCTTTTCATCGATCTTCGGCAACCAGTTCGGCCTCCTGAACGCCGGTCTCCAGGGCATCGGCGCCGAGCGCATCGCCTGGCTCAACGAGCCGTGGGGTATCAAGGTCGCGATCGCGGCGATGGTTGTCTGGCGCTGGACCGGCTACAACGCCATCATCTACCTCGCCGGCTTGCAGGCGATCCCGGACGACCTCTACGAGGCCGCGAAGGTCGACGGCGCCACGCAGTGGAATCTCTTCAAGGACATCACCGTGCCCCTGCTGCGCCCGGTAATCCTCTTCACCCTCATCACCTCGTCGATCGGCGGGCTCCAGCTTTTCACGGAGCCGCAGATCCTCGTCGGGAACACCGGCGGCCCGAACAACGAGGGGCTGACGATGGTGCTCTACCTCTACCAGCAGGCGTTCGTCCAGAACCAGTTCGGCTACGGCGCCGCCATCGGCTGGGGGCTCTTCGCGATCATCGTGCTCTTCTCGATCGCGAACTACCTCATCGTCGGCAAGAGGAGTGACAATGGATAACACCTACGACACCGCCCAGCGCAAATCGTTTTCGTGGTCGGGACTCGTCCTGAATGCGCTCCTTGTGCTCGGGGTCCTGGTCTCGATCTTCCCCTTCTACTGGCTGATCGTGATGGCCACCCGGACGAACGAGGACATCTTCGCCTACCCGCCGAAGCTCCTTCCCGGCCCTCACCTGCTGGACAACGTCCAGCGGATGCTCGACTCGATCAACTTCTGGGGCTCGTTCGCCAACACCGCCATTGTCGCCAGCTTCTCCGCCGTGCTGACCATGTTCCTGGCCTCGCTCTCCGGCTTCACCTTCGCCAAGTTCCGGTTCCCGGGGCGAAACCTGCTCTTCATCCTCATCCTCGCCACGATGATGGTCCCGTCGCAGCTCTCGACGGTCCCGTCGTTCGTCATCATGGCCAACATCGGCTGGGTCGGGACCCTGCAGGCGCTCATCGTCCCGGGCCTGGCCGGCGCGTTCGGCATCTTCTGGATGCGCCAGTACGCCACCGCCGCCATCCCGAACGACCTGATCGACGCGGGCCGGCTCGACGGCTGCAACCACTTCCAGCTCTACACGAACGTTGCCCTGCCGTTGCTGCGGCCGGCGCTCGCCTTCCTCGGCATTTTCACGTTCATCAACTCGTGGAACGATTACCTGTGGCCACTGGTCGTGCTCATCAACCCGGACCGCATCACGCTGCAGGTGGCGCTGTCCCAACTCCAGGGCCTGTACCAGACAGACTACGCGCTCGTCATGGCGGGAACGCTGATGGCGACGATCCCGCTGATCGTCATCTTCATCCTCGGCAGCAAGCACTTCATCGGCAACATCGCCGCCGGAGCCGTCAAGAGTTGAGGTTCGGTCCTGGTATCCAGTCGTCCGCAATTGACAGAGACCGCCCGGATTGGGCGGTCTCTTCACGTCCCCCATAAAGGGGTACGCGGGTCCACATTCGCCCTATAATGGGAGGCCACGCTTGGCGGGACCCGGACACGCAAAGGACCCCGATGAACCCTGTCGCTATCGACAACCAGCACATCCCGGTGCCAACGACATCACTGGTTGGCCGCGACGATGAGCTCACCCGCCTCATGACGCTCCTGACGC
>DATGPC010000376.1:0-11103 GCA_035305265.1 Thermomicrobiales bacterium
TCGACAGAATCATCGACAATAACATCGACGGTGTCATCCACAGCATCCGTCACGTCGGTGCCATCATCCACGGCATCGACGGCATCATCACCGGTGTCGGCGCCGTCATCCTCGGCGTCGGCACCATCATCTTCGGCGTCGTCTCCTACGGGAACGATCAGGAAGACCGCCCCCTCGCGTTCAGCTCCCGTCTGATCGACGACGACAAGCTCCAGCGTCCCTGCTCCACCACTATCCTGAGCCGATGCCGCGAGCATTCCCGAGTACATCAGCTGGAGTGTGAGCAGGATCACGGAGATCGTGCGCAACACCCCGAATCGTCTTCGTTGCTTCAACACGTTATCTCCTCCGCACACGTGTGCCCTTTGGAGCCAGTGCTTTCGAAGCTCGAGCGCTCCCTCCTCGAGATTCAACAAAATCCGACACTCCGTATAGGCATCACCCCCCTTTCATAGATTTGAGTCAAACAACCGCATGGCGCTCGGCACGAGATGAAACGTGTACGTTCCAGCCGAGCGGGATAGTGATCAAGTGAAAAGCGATCTGATCAGACACACGTGTACTGGGCGAGATGGGTCCGATGGATCTTGGTCTCCTCGCCGGACAGGCTCGTCGGCCGGGTCATCCGGAAGATCTGAACCTTTTCGAGCCGCGCGTCCCCTTCATAATGGGCGTTCCAGGTCCGGCAGGAATATGCTGCGAAACGGCGCCGATCTTCCTTGGTGTGCTTGAAGCCAAGCGCGGTCAGGTACTTGCGCCAGTGCTTGTCGCCGTAGTACTCACCCGGAATATCGGCAGGCTGGGCCCAAGAGACGGACGACACCTGCGTCAGGTCGTCATTTACGATGGGTGTCAGCAGGTCGATCGCCTGGCCGTCCTCCAGGACGCCCCGAACGACGATCCAGGTAATGCCGGTCGAAGGGCGCGGCGCGAACATATTCCACTTTTGGTACAGACCAGAGGCGTATGCGAACGGTCGAGCCTCGTTCGGTAGCGCGAAGCTGGTCACCGACGTCAGGTTCCAGAGAAAGATGAAAACCAGGCAAAACGAGAGAAACGCGTTGGCCAACGGCAGGGACCGCACTCGCCTGGCACTCCCGCGGTCATCGTTGTCATTCCCGGCTGGAACCGTTGCCCCGGTACCGGATTTGAGTCGAGGTTCGTCGATGGTGGAGACGAGTCCGCGCCCGCCGACCGAGGTGAACATGGGGACACCCGAAAGTCGATGCGTGAAGGCCGAAAGCGCTTCGTGTGCGGGTTCGACCAGTGCCCTCCTGAGTCCGGCATACCGCTCGCTGGTCATCGAGAACCCGGCTCGCACCCGGACAACCACGGTATCCCAGAACCACGCCGGCAGGAACGCAAGCATGCAGGCCGAGCTGAGCCACGGGAAAATGCCCACGTCCAACGTGAGGAAGATGCCGATGTGCAGGGAGATGATCGAGGCGCACCCGATCGTGCGCAAGGGGCCGTTCCGGAACGGTACCAGCATCAGCACCGGAGCCAGGAACTCGAGGATGAGCGTTCCGTGGGTCAGGATCCGCATAAGCGTCGGGAATTGGAGCATGACATCGCTCATTCCCTTGGTCACGTGCTTCGCACTCATCGCGTAAAACAGCGCGGTGCCATCGGTTCTCCACTCGGGCGAGTCCTTCAGGATCGCAGTGAACCAATACATGAACGCGATCTGGAAAAAGAACCCGATCGTGGCGACCGACAAGGTCCGTGCGTTCAGGTTTCCCGCCGGTCGTTGGAACCTGTGGTCCAGAGACCACTTCGCGCCGAGCGGAAGGAACATCGACCAAAACAGGACCACCCGCAGGAGCGTATCGGCGCCGCTCAAGACCAGCGGGTTGCGCGCCTGGATCGAGCACACCAGAACCCATAGGGCGACGGTCATGAGACGGGTGCGATAGCCGAGCGCCAACGCGATGGAAGCGGCTATGGCAACCAGGAAGACAGCTGCCTGGAACTCGTACGTGTCGTTGATGAAATTCAGCGACCACCGCCAGGGGATTCCGCCGTCCACAACATGATCGCGTGGCATGACGCCTTCATTTGTGTAGAGCAAACGGATGCTGGGGAAACGAGAGAGGAGATCGCCGAGGATAATCAGCGCGAGAGAAATCCGGAAGATCGCCAGGGATCTCAGATCCGCCCCGAGGATGGAGCCAACCCAGGTGTCCTCATACCGCCGCAAACTCCACCATGGGGCCTTTTCATCGGACTCGCTTGCGGCAAGCCCCTGTCGCAGTCGTTGAACGGCTCTGATCGTTGCCATCTCTGCCCTGCTCCCGACCTCGTACCCGTCGCTACAACGATGCGGGTCATTCTGATCCCGAATGCAACAAGCAATTGATTGCGAAAAGACGATACGGAGTCACGTGGAGCATCACTCCGTGAAGCAATGAGCGTTCATCCCGCACCTCGGCACGAGCCGGCAGCGAGTTTCCATAATCGATCTTTTCAGCCGATATCGCTTGGTCTACGTAACATCAAGGATTCAACCGGCATTCTTTATCAGGTCAACGTTTGTGTTTTCTCGATGGTATGGCAAGCGGTCAATATCTGCAACCAGGTGTAGATTTTTTCGTGGTTGGGAGGGCGGTTAGAAAAACAAGAAGGGCGGATCCCAAGATGGGACCCGCCCTCCTGACGTCAATGGGCGCTAGACGCCCATCGCATCCTTCACTCGATCGAAAAAGCCCTTGCCCTTCGGCTGGTGCGTGACTTCCTTGCCAAGGCTCGAAGCCAATCGCTCGAAGAGCTCTTCCTGCTCGCTCGTCAGCTTCTTCGGGATAATCACATCCACGGTGACAATCTGATCACCACGCTCGCCGCCCCGCATGTCGGGCACACCCTTGCCCCGCAGCCGGAACTGCTGACCTGACTGCGTGCCGCTCGGGATCTTGAAGACGACTGGCCCGTCCAGCGTGTCGATCTCGATCTCGTCGCCCAGCGCAGCCTGCGCGACGTTGATGCCGACGGTGTTGTAGATCGTCTTGCCACGCCGCTCGAAGTACTTGTGGTTTTGCACGCGGACCTTGACGTAGAGGTCGCCAGCCGGGCCGTTGCCCGGCGCGTCCTCGCCCTGGCCGCTCAGCCGCAGCGTCGCGTTGTCATCGATACCGGCGGGGATCGTCACCTGCAGCGTGCGGTAGTGACGCGTCCGTCCCTTGCCCTTGCAATTGTCGCACGGATCGGTGATCTGCACGCCCTCACCGTGGCACTGCGGACACGGCCCGGAAGTCATGAACTGACCGAGGATCGTCTGCTGGACGCGTCGCACCTCGCCGGATCCGCCACACGTCGGGCACGACGGAGGCGTCTGGCCGCCCTTCATCCTCGTACCGTTACAGACTTCGCAGGTCTCCAGGCGGTCGACCTGTACTTCCTTCTCGGCGCCGAACACGGCCTCCTCGAAGGTAAGGTTCACCGACACCTGGATATCGGCGCCGCGCTGTGGAGCCGCCCGGCGACCAGTCGTCGCGCCGCCCATGCCGCCGAAGAACGTCTCGAAGAGATCTCCGAACGGCGAGCCGCCCATGCCGCCGAAGCCGAACGGATCGCCGCCCATGCCACCACCGTTCGAAGCGGCATGACCGAACCGGTCATACGCAGCACGCCGGTCGGCATCGGAGAGGACCTCGTACGCCTCGTTGATCTCCTTGAACGCGTCTTCCGCGCCCGGATCCTTGTTGATATCCGGGTGGTATTTTCGCGCCAACGTGCGATACGCGCGTTTGATCTCCTGCTCGGAGGCTGTCCTGGAGATACCCAGGACGTCATAGTAGTCGCGTTTTTCTGCCATTGCCCAATCTTTGATGGAGTGGTTCGCTGAGGGAACGCATGCAAAGAACGGGCCGCGTACATGAATCTGCGCGCGGCCGCGTGATTTCTATCCTGTAAGTATAACGATCCATGCAACGCGCATATCAACCTGAGGCATGGATCGGGCCTGGCGAGCGCCAGGCCGACGTTACCCGGGGAACTGGTCCGCCATGTGGAGGTCAACGACGATGCCTTGCTGGCGAAGGATCGTCCGGTAGAACCACGGCGCCGCCATCGAGAGATAAATGCGGGCATCGAGGTCGTCGATGAACTGCTGCGGCAGACCGGCCGCGCCGAACCTGGCTCCGGCGATGCCACCGGCCACGGCGCCCAGCGCCGACGCATCCCCGCCCTGCCGGA
Organism: Thermomicrobiales bacterium; assembly: GCA_035305265.1. Taxonomy (GTDB): domain Bacteria; phylum Chloroflexota; class Chloroflexia; order Thermomicrobiales; family UBA6265; genus UBA6265. Next base: position 4,192 of record DATGPC010000376.1, read on the forward strand.
CGACCGGCAGCACGGCTTCTTCGAATGTCTCGGCGGCGAGGACACCGTCAACCACCGCGCTGATACGTTCGGACAGCGGGTGCCCCGAGCGAAGCGTGAGGTGATTCTTCCAGTCCGGGTCACGATCGACGTGGCGCGCCGCGATCGCGGTCGCCTCCGCGACCTGCGCGAGGAGCTGAACCGAATCCTCGTCGCTATGCGTCAGCCCCGCTGCCAGCCGGGCGTCTTCAAGGAGCGCCCGGGTATCCGGCTCGCCGATCGAATGACGCAGCCCGACCGGGATGCCCCGCACGAGCAATGAGGCTTCCGGCGTGGACGCGAACGAATCCGGTACGAGCCCGTCGTTGTCGAGCGCTGCCTGGATCCCGCTGACAACCGCGTCAGACATCCACATGCGCGTCGGGCTTTCGATCACGAACCCGAGCCGCGCGTTGATGTTCTCCGGATCGATCACAGCTTCGTTCGTCGTCATCGATTCGATGATGCTGAGCATGATCTCCGTCTTGTCGGAGATCACGCCCTTCGTCGGCTGCCCTTCGGGCATGCCCTGCAATTCGAGATACCCCTCGAACGCGCCGTGCATAGACCGGATATCGTCGGCGGTCATCCCGTCGACCGGAAGCCCGAGGGCGTCGCCGATCGCGACGCCCACGATGACTCCAAGAAAAGCGTTTTCGTTTGCCGAGGGCAATGCCATAGTGCTCTAGTCTCCGCCAGGCACGACCTCCTTCAGGTGAACCGTGCCCGCCTTTGTCGATGTCGCCCTGATGTCGAGTGACGTTCCCGGAGCGGCTTTTACGATCCACTCCGCCTTACCACGTGCAAGGTTACCGTATCGCGGCGGGATTCCCATGGGACCATAGACGTTGGCGCGTCCTTCAAGGTGTCCGAGGTCCTGCTCCGGCTTGCCGGACACGATCTCCACACCATCGCCCGACGCCAGCGAGACCCGCACGCCCTTGTTCGACGGCACAGCCTTCCCCGCTTCCGATAGATAGGTCGGAAGGAATCCGGTATTCCGCACCACAGCGGACACCCGCCATACGCCCTCACCAACAGGTTCGATCAGCGGATCGTCCACCTCGATCCGTGGCAGCGTCGCCATCATCCGGGAGACGAATTTGGCATTGCCGGCTGTGACTTCCTCGAGTAGTGAGCCCGGCGGGTTCTGGATCGCAAACTTGTAGTCCCAGCCACCGATTTCCACCTCACCAAGCTGCGGATGGTCAAACCGCTTCCACGGGTAGATGCCCTCCCCGCCGGCATGCTCGTCCAGCGCCCGGGCCATCGCGACGTCATCCGACGCCGGATGATCTTCGCCCCAGCCGATGAAGTCGGTGATCTCGATGCCCGCCTTGCGCGGCAGGCTCCAGAGCTCGGTCGCGTAGGCGTAGATGCCCATCGCGTCATAGAGCCAATCGAGCAACGATCCCCGGATCGGCTGCTTCTTGTCGTATGCAAACCCGTCGTGGATGGAGACGCAGGGGTAGCCCGTCTCCTCCTCGCCGAGCTTTCCGATTGCCTTGAACACCTTCAGGTCGAAGCGCGGGAGATCGGTGTCAGTCTTGTTCGAGGACGGGCGCAAGATGACCGCCGACCATGTGTGGAAATGCTGTGACACGCCGATATTCGGGTGAGACACGAGGAACTCGGCGATCGCCCGCGTTTCGGGCTCGCCCAGAGGAAGGTCGCCAGCACCCCGCTGGCGCGCTTCCGGAGCCCAATCGTGCGGGAAGTTCCGATTCAGGTCTAACCCGTACGGCTCGACAGCCTGCTTGATCGCACCGCCGTCCCAATCGTTGATCACGCCTTCTTCATAGACGTCGTAATATTCGCCGCCAAACTCGTCCGGCTCGCGCCGAACCATCACGCGCGGATCGTCCGGAGAAACCTTCCACGCGCCGGAAGGCGACTTCACCCGCATCTGCAGGATGCGGCCGTCTCCATCGAGATCCTGCCGGAGCAGACCTTCCTTCGCATCCGGCTCCGGGTAGAGCCGCACCGAGGAGCGCAGCCGCTCGGCGGTGGTCAGGTAGAGGTCCATACCGTCGACCATGATCGCCGGCACGGCATACAGCACCGATTCATCAAGGAGTCGGGTAACGTGTTCATCTGTCCCATACCCGGTGAGCAGGTGGTTGATCAGCCACAGCACCGTCGAGCAGCCGGTCACCTCGCCCGCGTGGATGTTGGCGTCAACGAACGTGGCGGGCTTGTCAGCGTGATGCCCCGTCTCGACATTCGTCAGCGTCACCACCCAGATGTCGCGCCCCTCGTAACTCTTGCCGATACTTTCCACGTGGATCAGCGACGGGTATTCCCGTGCCCAGGTGTGCAGCAGCTCCGTCAGGAGCGGATACGTGTAGTACCGATCTGGCCGATACTCGGCAGACGTCGCTACCCAATGAGATATCCCGTTCGACATGCGATTCCTCCTCAAAAGAACATTCCGCTGAAACTCCCTGTTCTTCGCATGGATTCCTCACCTTGTCGAGATGCACCCCTCTCCACACTGCCGATCGGTGCGACAATGACCACAGTTTTGGAACGACGTACCTTTATCAAATGGAGATCGATACATGGGGACAGCTCGTGAGGGCATTGCTTCGATGCGACCGGCCACGCAGGCGGTACATGGCGGCGAAAAAATCGATATCTCGCCCGCGGTGCCGACGGTGGCACCCATCCACCTGAGCACCTCGTTCGTCTTCGAATCAACGGACGACCTTGAACGCGCATTCGACGACCCGACAACCGGCTACGCGTATGCGCGATTCGGCAACCCGACGGTCCGGGCGCTCGAGCAGGCCGTCGCGACGGTCGAGGGCTGCGAAGCGGCGATTGCCTACCCCTCCGGCATGGCCGCGATCAACGGTGTTTTCCTGCAGTATGCGAAGCCCGGCTCCCATGTGGTCATCTCGCGCGATGTGTATGGCGCAACGCTGACCCTGATGGATACGCAGTTCCGCGATCTCGGAGTCACGCCCCACTACGTTAACCCAACGGACATCGACGAGATTGGACGGATTGCCGACGAGCACAAGCCCACGCTCATCTACGCCGAGACGATTTCCAACCCCCTGATCAAGGTGGCGGACGTTCGCGCCCTGGCGGGGATCGCCGAACGATCCGGCGCCGCTTTGGTGATCGACAACACCTTCGCCTCGCCGATGATCTCCCGTCCGACCGAGCTGGGCGCGCACCTTGTTCTGCACTCGACGACGAAATACCTCGCCGGGCATGGGGATGTCATGGGCGGCGTGGTCGCCGGCCCGAAAGCCACCATCGACGCGATGCGGACCACCGCGCGCTTCAATGGCTCGGTTCCCGGGCCAATGGATGCATATCTCACCCTGAGGGGTCTCAAGACCCTGCATCTGAGAATGCGCGAGCACAGCCGGAATGCCCGCAAGGTCGCCGAATGGTTGCGCAACGATGACCGCATCAAGACGGTGAACTACCCTTCCGCCGACGATGGATTCGCGGACCAGTTCCTCTCGGACGACCGGGGCGGGATGCTCTCGTTCGAGGTGGAAGGGTTCGGACAGGCGGAGGTGTTCCGCTTCCTCGAATCCGTTCGGATCATCGAGCCGGCCACGACGCTCGGCGACGTCTCGTCGCTCGCGCTCTACCCGGCACGCACATCGCAACGCGGCTTCACGACGGAGCAAAAGCAGGAATGGGGCATCAGCGACAGCCTCATCCGCCTGTCGGTGGGCATTGAAGACGTAGACGATATCATCAATGACATTGACCAGGCCCTGCGCAGCGCCGCCGGATAGCGCGAGAGGAGACTCATGAGTAGCATTCCGCAGAAAGTTGACTGGCCAGCCGGACATCGCGCCGCCCTGTCCATCCTCGTCCATGTCCCGGGCGTGGGCATGAGCGATGAGGAAACCAGCCAGACCGATCTTGTCGGACAGGACTACAGCGTCACCGGCCTTCACCGGATCCTTGAGAAGTTCGCCGATCTCGATGTCCCGGCGACCATCGCGTTTGGCGGGGATGCGGCCCAGGGCGCGCCGCAGCTGATCCGCCGGGCCATGGATCTGGGGCACGAGATCGCCGTGACCGCCTGCTCCGCCACGGGCTCGACCGAAGACCTTCTGGACGCCATCGGGCGACTGAGCGATGAGAAAGTCAACGGGCTTGTCGAGCAGCTTCCCGGATTCCAGGCATCCGAGCAGGACGAGCCGTTCGGCAACGATTCCGGAGCCGCCTGGCGCATCACCGGAGCTGGCGGGGACCTGCCTGTGCTCGCGCGCGACCCGGATGCGACGCTGATTCCCGTCTCACCATACCTGATGGACACGACTTGGCTCTCACCCACGCGCCCCCTGCCGCCTTCGTCTTTGCTGGAGGCATGGTCCCTGTCGCTTGGGGAGCATCGAGCCGAGGGAACCTTCATGCCAGTCGTGGTACATCCGCACATCATGGGACGGCCCGGCTTCGTCGGGACGCTCACCCGCTTCCTCGACGAGGTTATCGCGTCGGGCGATGTCTGGGTCGCGCGGCTCGACCACGTCGCAACCATGTGGAACCTGTACCAACAGAAGAACGAGGAGTAATCGCGTGCGGAATTCCCTGCTTATCCACGGTGGCCCGATCCTGACCATGAACCGGCAGCAGCCCGAGGTCGAGGCGGTCGGCATCGTCAACAAACGGATCGTCGCCACTGGGAGCCTGTCCGACGTCCGGTCGCGGATCGGCTCGAACGTCGATGAAGTCGACCTGAAGGGACGGACGGCGGTTCCCGGGTTCTACGACGCGCACGCCCACATCATGGGGGTCGGCTTCGCAGCTGCCGAGATCGATCTCACGCCGGACGCCGTCTCTTCCATTGAAGAGATCGCGTCGCTGGTAAAGGAGCGCGCCGCTTCGCAGCCTGCGGGATCGTGGGTGCTGGGTCGCGGCTACGACCAGGCGATGCTCGCCGAGGGCCGCATCCCGACGCGTCATGATATCGATGCTGTCTCGCCGGATCACCCGGTCATTCTCCGCCGCATGTGCCACCACATCGTGACGGCGAACTCGAAGGCGCTGGAGCTTGCCGGAATCACGCGCAATTCGCCCGACCCGGACGACGGCACGATCGATCGCGACGAGCATGGCGAGCCAACAGGCGTCCTGCGCGAATCCGCGATGGACCCGCTCTTCGACGCCATGGGCGAAGCAACCGAAGACGAGATCGTTGACGCACTGAAACTGGGCGGAAACCTCTTTCGCCAGCACGGCGTCACCTCGGCCGGCGAGGCCGGCATCGGCCGGAAGGAAGAGCTCCGCGCCTACCAGCGCGCGCACGCCAGCGGCGACCTCGCCCTTCGCACCTGGCTCATGATGCGGATCGACGACACGCTCGACGAGCTAATCGAACTTGGCATCATGACCGGCTTCGGCGACGAATGGATGCGGATCGGCAACGCCAAGCTGTTTGCCGACGGCTCCATCGGCGGCCGTACGGCCCGCATGTCGAAGCCCTACGAAGGTGAAACGGACAACTTCGGCATCTACATGTACCCGCCGGAGAACATCATCGAGAAGATCATTCGCGCCCACAAGGCGGGGTTCCAGCTCGGCAACCACGCCATCGGTGATGCCGCGATCTCGACGCTGCTCGATGGCTATGAAGCCGCGCTGCGCGAGAAGCCGGTCGATGACCCGCGCTTCCGCATCGAGCATTGCTCGATCCTCTCCCCCGAACTGATCGACCGAATCGAAAAGCTGGGCGTCATCCCGATTCCCGGCACGACGTTCCTCTACGACATGCGGCCGGTCTACCTTGAGAACCTGGGCGAAGAGCGAGTCCGCTACGCCTACGCAATGAAGACTTTCTCCGATCGCGGCATCGTGGCGGCGGCGAGCACGGACGCACCGGTTTCCGGTGTCAACCCGATGGTCGGCATCCAGATGATGGTGACGCGCACCGACCGCTTGGGCGACGAGATATTCCCCGAGGAGCGGGTCTCGCTTGAGGAAGCGATTCGCGCCTACACGTGGAACGGCGCCTACGCATCCTTCAGCGAGCATGAGAAGGGATCGTTGGAGCCCGGAAAACTGGGCGATGTCACCGTGCTCGAGACCGACCTGCGATCCGTCAATCCGCTCGAGCTGCGGAACGTGCGTTGCGACATGACCATTGCTGATGGCAACGTTGTTTTCGAGCGCAACTGACCGCTACCGAGAAAGGAGACCTGCCAATGACCGTGAAGATCACCTGGCACGGACAATCCGCATTCAGCCTGGAGGCGGACGGCAAGACCGTCCTGCTCGATCCATTCATCTCCGGAAACCCGGTGACGACGACGGATGCCTCCACGCTGAACCCGACCACGATCCTGCTCTCCCACGCCCACAATGACCATGTCGGCGATACCGTCGAGATCGCGAAGCGCTCCGGCGCGACGGTGATCGCGACGTTCGAGCTGGCCAACTATATCCAGAGCCAGGGCGTCGAGAAAGTGATCGGCGGCAATCATGGCGGCACGGTCGCATTTGACGGAGGAACTACCAAGTTCACTCCTGCCTGGCATACATCCTCCTTCCAGACGCCGGACGGCAAGGTCGTGGCGCCCGGCATCCCGGCCGGCCACGTGATTCGCTTCGGCGGCAAGACCATCTATTTTGCCGGAGACACCGCGCTCTTCCTCGATATGCAGCTGATCGGCGAGGAAGGGCTTGACATCGCGATCCTTCCAATCGGTGACCACTTCACGATGGGACCGAAGGATGCGCTGAAAGCCGTCAAGATGCTGAAGGCCGGAACCATCATCCCCTGCCACTACAACACCTTCCCACCGATCCGGCAGGATGCGTCGCAGTTCAAAGCGGACGTCGAAGGGCAGACCGCCTCGCAGGTCATCGTCCTCCAGCCGGGCGAGTCGACGGAGCTTTCGTGATGATCGACGCCGATCT
>DATGPC010000377.1:0-10942 GCA_035305265.1 Thermomicrobiales bacterium
CCGATTGTATCAAAGCGGCGTCCGATTGCGCTGGACACCTATACTCTGCTGCAGGAGATGGTTCTGAACGCAGATGTTCGACCCGGAGGAACTCATGGACAGTTTGATCGAGGCGGTATTTGGGCGAGAAATCCTCGATTCGAGGGGAAATCCCACGATCGAAGTCGAGGTCTTCCTCGGCAGCGGCGCAGTAGGCAGGGCTGCCGTGCCCTCCGGCGCCTCGACGGGCATCCACGAGGCACATGAGCTTCGTGATGGTGATGAGGAGCGCTTCCTTGGCAAGGGCGTCCTCCAGGCGGTCGCCAACGTCAACGAGGAGCTCGCCGAAGTCATCGTTGGCCTCGATGCGTTCGACCAGGTCGGCATCGACAACCTCATGCGTGAGGTGGACGGCAGCGAGAACAAGGGACGGATCGGCGCGAACGCCATGCTGGGTGTGTCGTTGGCGGTCGCGCGGGCCGCGGCGGAGGAGGCGGGCTTGCCGCTGTACCGCTATCTGGGCGGCCCGAACGCGCGCATCCTGCCGGTCCCGATGATGAATATCCTCAACGGTGGCCAGCATGCCCTGGGCTCCAGTGTCGACATGCAGGAGTTCATGGTGATGCCGGTCGGCGCGCCGAGCTTCCATGAAGGACTGCGCTGGGGCACCGAGATCTTCCATCACCTGAAGAAGATCCTGGCGGCGAAGGGCCTCAATACCAACGTGGGCGATGAGGGCGGCTACGCGCCAAGCCTCGGCTCGAACGAGGAGGCCGTCGCGGTCGTCACAGAGGCGATCGAGAAGGCCGGTTATGCACCGGGCGAGCAGGTGATGATCGCGCTCGACCCGGCTTCATCGGAGTTCTTCGAGGACGGCAAGTACAACCTGAAAGGCGAGGGCCGCACCTTGTCCAGCGACGAGATGGTGGACTACTGGGCGGACCTGACCAGCAAGTACCCGATCGTCTCGATCGAGGACGGCCTTTCCGAGGATGACTGGGACGGCTGGTCCAACCTGACCGAGCGCATCGGTGAGCGGGTGCAGCTCGTCGGCGACGACCTCTACGTCACGAACACCAAGCGGCTGAAGCGCGGCATCGATGAGGCCGCGGGCAATGCGATTCTGGTGAAGCTGAACCAAATCGGCACGTTGACCGAGACACTCGAGGCCATCGAGCTCGCGCATCGCCACGGGTTCAAGGCCGTCATCTCGCACCGGTCCGGCGAAACGGCGGATACGTTCATTGCCGACCTCGCGGTTGCGACGAATGCTGGCCAGATCAAGACGGGCGCGCCATCCCGCGTGGACCGCGTGGCGAAGTACAACCAGCTTCTCCGCATCGAGGACGAGCTGGGCGATATCGCAATCTATCCGGGGCGCAAGGCGCTTCACGGCTAGCGCGTTTGCAGGATCAGAATCAGAGCGTCGTGCCCGGGTCAGCGATGATGCCGGGCACGACTGTTTTCCCGGTCAAGTGAGGAGATGGAGCGCTCCCCCGTCGATCGACGGGACAGTCTTCAACTGGAACCGGGTATGGGCAAGCTCTGGAGGTGAGTGAATGGCGCAAGGCAGGGAGTTCGTGAACCGCGTCGTCGAGCTGCTGCAACCCCTGGATATCAGGGTGAAGGCGATGTTCGGCGGCTATGGTCTGTATTGTGACGAGAAGTTCGTGGCGGTCATTGGGGATGACCAGCTGTACCTTAAGCAGTCGAAGGCCGACGCGTCCGCGCTGGAGGGGACAACGTTGGCGCCGCCCTATGAGGGGGCGAAAGATTACCATCTGGTGCCGGACGCACTGCTCGAGAACGACCAGTGGCTGAAAACGGCCGTTCAGGCAACGGCGGACGGCCTACCGGCTCCAAAGCCGAAGCGCTGAGCGATTCCGTGAACAGGAAAGGACGGACGTGAATGAAAGGGACGCGATCTCACGTAGTCCTGACTTGTGGCGTGGCCGGTTCGGGGAAGACAACGTTCGCAAAGCAGCTCGAGGCGAGCGGATTTGCCCGGCTCTCCATCGATGATGAGGTCTGGCGACGGATCTCGTCCGGGGTTCTGACGCCGGAAGCCGACACCCGTCTCGTTTCCCTCTCTATCGAGGAAGAGATCCGGGCGCGGCTGGTTGACCTGGTCCGGCAGGGGAGGAACGTCGTTGTCGACTTCTCCTTCCCGGCGCGAAGCTCCCGGGACGCCTACAAGCGCATCGTGGAAGAGAACGGCGGCACGGTCGAGCTGGTTTACTTTCGCCTCTCACCCGAAATCGCGCACGCACGGGCGCGGCAAGACGCCCTTGACTCGACGTCGTCGAACGACCCGGTCTCGGTCGATCGGTATATTCCCGCATTCGAGGTCCCGGAAGAGGACGAGGAGCCTATCGTGATCGATGCGTTCTCCGGAGGCATCCTTTGAGCACGAGTAAGGAACTGGTCGAGCGCATCCTCGACGCCCTTATTCCTCTTGACGTCAGGACGCGCGCGATGTTTGGCGCCTATGGGCTCTATTGCGACGAGAAGTTCGTCGGTCTCATCAATGGCGAGCACCTGTACATCAAGCGGTCCGACGTTGACCCGACGTTCCTCAATGGGACAGAGCCCGCACCTCCGTTCCCCGGCGCGAAGGATTGGCACCGGGTGCCGGACCGCCTCATCGACGAGGGCGAGTGGCTGCGAGATGCGATCCAGGAAACCGCGTCGGCATTGCCGTTGCCGAAGCCGAAACGCCGGGGCGTTGCGTCCAGGCAGAGCGAAGACGGCGAGTGGTTGGACGGGCCGCCGGAACACGATTGGTGAGAGGCGTCTACCATGCGCCGGCCACGAGCGCAAGGGCGGGCGGACGTCGATCGAGATACGCGTCCTTCCACGGTACGTCGAGCTTGCGCCAGGAGCGTGCACCGTCTTCGGTGATGAACACGCCTTTATTGTTGAGCGCGACAAACCCTCCCGCACTTCCCGGCACCGCGGCGATCATCGCCAACGACGTTCCCTCGGGCTCTGGGAGCCCGGTGGTGATGGTTTCCCACGGGCCGTCTCCCTCGCGCCTCACGATCGAGGAATGTGCCCGATCTCGACCACTATGGCCCCGGCCCGCGTTCGGCGCGACGCTCATGACCGCCAGGCCCGGCGATCCTGAATCGACGGCGAGTCCGTAGCAATAGCGATACGGGAGTCCGTCCTCCGCCTTCGACCAGGTTCGCCCACCATCCTCGCTTTCGAAGCAGCCGTCCCCGGCTGCGCTCAGTACCCGCTCGGGCGCGTCCGGATGCACGACGACGGTATGAGAGTCGATCGGTCCGCCGTCCACGCGGTCCTGCCAGGATGCCCCTCCATCGGATGACCGAACCAACGCACCGGCTTCGATGGCGACAAGCAGGCGATCTGCATCGTGGGGAAGCGGGGTGATCCATCGGACGTGATGGGTGTCGGGTTTCGGTGGGAAGCTCCAGAACCGCTTCGACGGAAGATCCTGCAGGGAGGTCAACTCGGCCCAGGTGGCGCCGCCGTCATCGGATCGGTAGAGGGCACTCGGCTCGGTACCGGCGAAGACCCGGTCCGGCTTGGTCCGGCTGATCGCCACCGAGAGCACATTCGCGGAGGCGATTGTTCCATTGCCGACGCGGTTCCATGTGTTCCCGCTGTCGACGCTTTTCAGCAGTCCCTGTCCATAGGTGCCGCAATACAGTCGTTCCGGCGCATTCGGGTCCGCCGCGAGCGCCGCGACACGGGTATCTGGCAGGACAACGTTGGATTCTTCCGGATGAGCTGTGTCGACGAACACCAGCTCGGTTTCCATACCGAGATAGAGGTTCATGCTGCGCCTCCAAATTCTGTACCGTACAGGTCTCCAGCGTACAGCAACGGCCACATTGGACCGGACGTTTTTGATGGCTTTCCCCTGAGAGTCGTTTAGTCCTTGCTGGCGATGAGGCTTGGCTGCGTCATCGTGTCGGGTATCGGGATATCGGCCAGCTCGAGAACGGTCGGGGCCAGGGCGGACAGGACGCCATCAGTTCGAAGCGTGGCATGGCGATACGGGTGATCGTCCGGTGCCACGAGGATGACCGGAACCGGATTCGTCGTGTGTGCCGTCATCGGTCCGCCGGTTTCGATATCGATCTCTTCCTCGGCATTGCCGTGGTCGGCGGTGAAGATGCCGACGCCACCCGCCTTCAGCAGCGAATCCACGATGCGGCCGACGCAGGCGTCAACCGTCTCGATTGCCTTGACCACGGCGGGGATCACGCCGGTATGACCGACCATATCGCCGTTCGCGAAGTTAACGATGATGACGTCGTATTTGCCGGACTCGATCGCCTCGATCACGCCGTCGCAGACCTCTGGTGCGCTCATCTCCGGCTGGAGGTCGTAGGTTGCGACCTTCGGGGAGGGTACGAGCCTGCGGTCCTCGCCGGGGAATGGCTCCTCCCGGCCCCCGTTGATGAAAAACGTGACGTGCGGATACTTCTCCGTCTCGGCGGTATGGAACTGCGTCTTTCCTGCTTCGCTGATCACCCGTGCCAGCGGCATCTCGACGTCTTCCGGCGGGAATGCGACGGAGACCGGCAGGCCCTCTTCGTACGTCGTCATGGTGGTCATGGGGCGGTTCGGGACGAAATCGCCGCGATCGAAGCCCTCGAAATGGTCAAGCGTGAGCGCCTGGGTGAGCTCGCGGCCACGGTCAGAGCGGAAGTTCCAGAAGATGAACTCGTCGTGCTCGCCGATTGTGTGGCGCTCTCCATCCGCGTCGAGAATGACGGCCGGTTCGATGAACTCGTCGGTGACGCCCGCCTCGTACGATGCCGTGATGGCCTCGTGGGCAGACCTGGCGGGATTTCCTTTTGCGTGAACGATGGCATCGAACGCCTTCTTGACCCGGTCCCACCGATGATCCCGATCCATCGCGTAGTAGCGGCCCACGACGCTCGCGATCCGGGCCTCCGGCATGGTGGAGATCCTGGTCTCCACGGGAAGGATGAAGTCCGAGGCACTGGTCGGTGATGTGTCACGCCCATCGGTAAAGACGTGAATCAGGATCTTGCGGATGCCGTGCTCCTCGGCCGCGTCGATCAGGGCGAGGAGGTGACGGGTGTGGGCGTGGACGCCGCCATCGCCGAGGAGACCCATCAGGTGCAACGTGCCGTTGGTCTTCTTTACCCGCTCGAACGCGGCGGTGAACGCCTCGTTCTGGCTGAAGGTCTTGTCGGCGATCGCGCGGTCGAGCCGGGTAATCCATTGGTAGACGATGAAGCCGGCTCCGATGTTGAGGTGTCCCACCTCGGAGTTCCCCATTTGGCCCTCCGGCAGGCCGACGCTTTCGCCGGACGTGCGCAATGTGGCGTTCGGGTAGGTGGCGGTGAGGTGGTCCATGACCGGCGTGTTGGCTTGCAGGATCGCGTTGCCGGGCTCGTCGCGCCCGATGCCCCAGCCATCGAGGATCGCCAGCAGGACGGGTTTGCGGGGTTCTGTCATCATTGACTCCTGATTCGACCGTGACACGGTATGGTTGTCTCCGACGACGGCTCAAACCGTGCGGAATTCCAGAGCTAACGGTAGCAGTATCCACGCCGACAGGCGGAATGCGGAGGAACAGGATGGCGAATTACCAGGTGAGCTTGCTTCCCGGTGACGGGATTGGACCGGAAGTTGCCGAGGCCACGCGGCGCGTGCTCGACGCGACGGGCGTCGGCTTCGACTGGGAAGTCTGCGAGGCTGGCCTCGAAGCCTACGAGAAGCATGGTGAGCTGCTGCCGGATGCGACGATCGCGTCGATCCGCAAGAACGGCGTCGGCCTGAAGGGCCCGATCACCACCCCGGTCGGCACCGGCTTCCGCAGCGTCAACGTCGCGCTCCGCCAGGAGCTGGAGACGTATGCCAACCTGCGGCCGGGCAAGACCATCAAGGGAGTCCAGTCGACGTTCAGCGATGTCGACCTGGTGGTCGTTCGCGAAAACCTCGAAGACCTCTATGCCGGCGTCGAGTTCGATACGGGCAGCGAGGATGCCGCAGAGGTCATCAAGGCGATCAACGGTCGTTCGAAGAAGCAGATCGCCGAGGATGCCGCAATCAGCATCAAGATGATCACGCCTGAGGGCTCGCGCCGGATCGTGAAGTTCGCGTTCGAGTACGCCCGCGCCAACGGCCGCAAGCTGGTGACGGCCGTGCATAAGGCGAACATCATGAAGTATTCCGACGGTCTCTTCCTCAAGATCGCGCAGGAAGTCGCCGAAGAGTACCCGGACATCGAGTTCAACGACCGCATCGTCGACAACATGTGCATGCAGCTGATGCAGAAGCCGGAGCTGTATGACGTGCTGGTGATGCCGAACCTGTACGGTGACATCGTCAGCGATATTGTTGCGGGCATGGTCGGCGGTCTCGGCGTTGCGCCAGGCGGCAACATCGGTAAGGACGCAGCCGTGTTCGAGCCGATCCACGGCTCCGCGCCGAGCCACGCCGGTAAGAACGTCGCGAATCCGGTCGCCATGCTGCTCTCCGGCGTGATGATGCTGCGCCACCTGAACGAGCAGGATGCTGCCGAGCGGGTCGAGGCGGCCGTCGCGAAGGTCATTGGCGAGGGCGAGAAGGTGACCTACGATCTCCGCGCCGACCGCGACCAGTCAAAGGCGGCGAAGACGAGCGAGATGGCGGACGCGATCATCGCGGCTCTCTAGCCCATCTCTGCGAGGGGCCACCGTGCGGGATACCTTTCGCATGGTGGCCTTTCTGATTCTCGTGGCCGGGCATTCGTGACGTCGCCGTGAAGTGATGTCACACTATCGGAATGCGGTGCTTCGCCGTGCGCATCGTTGCGCCTGAACCTCTCTCCCGAAACTATCCTGGATCGCGCGCCTGATGAAACCCCGAACCGATACGACGACCTCCGAGCACACGCGCCTTGCGGTTAGCGCCGCCGATATCGACGACGCGGCGCAGCGCCTGAATGGCGTCACCCTCCAGACGCCGTTGCACATCTCTCATCGATTGAGTGCGGTGGCGGGAACGGATGTGTGGCTCAAGCGCGAGGACCTGCAGCCGGTGCGCTCGTACAAGATTCGGGGCGCGCATAACCTGATCTCCCAACTCACGCCGGAGCAACGCGAGGCGGGCGTCATTTGCGCATCCGCCGGGAATCATGGCCAGGGCGTCGCCCTGGCATGTGCCACGCTTGGCGTCCATGCGACGATCTTCGTCCCTACGACCACCCCTCGCCAGAAGCGCGAGCGCATGCTCGCGATCGGCGGACCATACGTCGATCTGGTCGTCCATGGCGACACGTACGACGACTCGTCACGTGCCGGACGCGAGATGGCCGAGCGGACGGGCATGGTGATGGTGCCGGCGTTCGACGATCCCCGGACCATCGCGGGACAGGGAACGGTCGCGCGGGAGATCGTCGAGCAATTGGGCAGCGCTCCCGATGTGGTGCTTGTCCCGGTCGGTGGCGGCGGTATGGTTGCCGGCGTGGTGGTTTGGCTTGCGGAGCACTGCCCGAGCACGCGGGTGATCGGCGTCGAGCCGGCCGGCGCCATGTGCCTGAAGGCGGCCATGGAAGCAGGGGAGCCCGTCGAGCTGGAGTCGATCGACACGTTTGTCGACGGGGCGGCAGTACGGAAAGCTGGCGAGATCCCGTTCGCTATTGCGAAGGCGCACGATCTGGAGTTGATCGCCGTGCCGGAGGGCCGCGTCTGCAGCGAGATGCTGGACCTGTACCAGGTCGACGGAATCATCGCGGAACCGGCGGGCGCGCTGGCGTCGTCGGCGATCGGAACGTGGATGCCAACGCCGGGGGAGACCGTCGTAGCGATCCTGTCGGGCGGCAACAACGATGTCTCACGATATGCCGAGGTTATCGAGCGGTCGTTGATCCATGAGGGGCGAAAACACTACTTCCTCGTCAACTTCCCGCAGGAGCCGGGCGCGTTGCGGAGATTCCTCGACGAGGTGCTCGGTCCCAACGACGACATCACCTATTTCGAGTACGTGAAGCGCTCGAACCGCGAGCTTGGACCGGCCCTGGTCGGTATCGAGATTGGCTCGCGCGACGATTATCCCGGTCTGCGCAACCGCATGGAGCAGTCGAACATCGAGGTGGAGCCGATCGATCCGCAAAGTGCGATGTTCAGGTTCCTGATCTCCTAGAGTGTCCGACGACTAGATTTGTCGAAGCTCATGGATGAGCGTCACCAACCTGTCGACGAGCATGTCGGGTGTCATGGTGGACGTGTCGTACTCCTCACTCGCCCCACGACGCAGGATCGGCTCGAACTCGGCCAAATCCCGCGCGATCTTTTCACGTTCCCATTGGCGGGAGCCGAACGGGTTCGTCGGGCGGGCCGTGACACGATCGAGCATGACCTCGATCGGTGCGGAGAGCAGGACGACGTGGGCAAACCGATCATAGAAGCGGCCCTGGTTCTCGCGAGTCCCAGCCATGAATAATGGCGTGCCTCGATGCCTCTCCAGGAGGTGGTGGATCTTCGCCTCGTCCCAAAGCCACTCGCTATCATGACGGTCGTCGGGCACGAGCCACTCGGGTTCGTCCGTATCGATCGCGGTAAACCCGCGCTCGCGAAGCAGGGCGATGGCCGTCGATTTTCCGGTTCCGGACATGCCGGTGATCAGGATATGCATGAGGTGGAGGGTATCATCTGCCTCCCGCGATCATTGCGGATCCCGAGCGGCGAGCTGACCCAGATGCCTGATCCAGCTCACCTCGCCATCGTCATCCCGGACGAAATCGACGAGCAGCGTCGACTCTCCATGCTGCAACTCCGCCAGCGATGGGCCAACGAACCGCAGGTCACCCGATTGGTCTTCGACACGCGCCTCTGCGTCAAACGTCTCGAGACGTAAGCCATCTGCGCTGCGGGTGACTTCCAGGGTCGGGCCGTCAATGAACCGATATGTACCCGCGAACGCCTGGAGGTCGTGCTCGTCGACCTCGATTTCCTCTCTCTGCGGAAGGCGGAGCCCGAGGAACCGGTCCAATGCGTCCAATACCATCTCGAGGGCGAATCCGGTTCCATGGTCAGCGTTCGTGAGCACAACGACACCGAAGGCGTGTGAGGGAACGACGGCGAGCATCGAGGTTTGGCCAGCGTCGTGACCCGCGTGCACGCTGACCGGCGTTCCGTCAAAGTCCACAATCATCCAGTTCAACCCCATGGCGTCGATGACGAGCGGCCCGATGCTCCCGCCGGGTCCGAGCGGGCTGTGTGCCATGTCCCGCGCTGGTGCGGTGAGGTAAGTTGGCGCCCTGCCCACTGGGGCATTGGCATGGAACGATACGAACGCCATGAGCTCGTCGACGCTACTGAACATCCCGGTGACAGGTGCGGCGGCACGGCTCATTGCGAAGGGATCGATCACGCTGAGGCTGTTCCCGTCGGCGGCATGCCCGAAGGCCAGGGACTCTCCCGCCACGTCGGAGGCAAAGCAGGACGAATGGTTCATGCTGAGAGGCGAAAGGACCAGGTCCTTGATGGCCGTCTCGAAGGGGAGGCCTGTCAGCTCGGCTACCAGATGCCCTTCGAGGATGCCGGCCGTGGCGCCATAGCTGAAATGCGCGCCTGGCGGAGCCACCTGTGGCAACCCTTCCATCCGCTCTACGTATCGGGCGAGCGCGTCGTCACCTGGTCCCGGGTCGAACGCCAGCGTGCCGTGCCATCCGGCGGTGTGGGTCACCAGATGCCGGATCGTGACCGCTTCCGTGGCGTCCGTGTCTCCAACCCGGAACGTTGGCAGGTAGGACCGTACCGGGGAATCCAAATCCAGGATTCCCTCATCGACCAGCGAGGTGATCGCGCTTCCGGTGAACAGTTGTGAGAGAGAGCCGACCCGGAACATCGTATTGGCGTCGACCAGCTCACCGGAGAGGATGTTGGTGACGCCGGAGGTGCAGGTCGTGCGCGAGCCGCTCCGGACGACGCCGAAGGCTACGCCTGGAATCCCGAGCTCCGCCATCCGCGCCTCGACATGTTGGGCAAACGGGTTGAACGTCGTGAGCAGGTCGCTCCGCTCGGGGTGGGAGGACGGAGTTGCCTGACGTGATGCGCTGACCGCATTCGCGGTTCGAGCATGAAATCCTGTGAGTGGGACCAGCGCAGCTGAACGAAGAAGGGTGCGACGGGACAGTGAGTCCGGACTATGACGGTTCATGGGCATATTCCTTTCGACAGCGGACCAGGGTAGGGAAGGATTCGGAGGGGATTGACGGGGCCTCTGGGAAGAGAAAGAAACGACTGGAACCCGTGAAAATTCTTGCGGGAAACGAGGACATCCTGAGACCGGGTTGCTTCTCGAGGCCGCCCTGGCTGCTTGCCGAACCGGGATACATGCCGCGTGCAGGATGGACGTCGGTGAAGTACAATTCAGCGCAAGGTTGCCGGGAAACGCTCTTCGAAAGAATGCCTTGACATCGGTCGATGAGCATCCCTATACTTTGGCGCGGCCTGAGGTGGTTGCGAAAGGCCCGTGCCGGCGTAGCTCAATGGCAGAGCAGCTGTTTTGTAAACAGCAGGTTGCGGGTTCGAGTCCCATCGCCGGCTCCAATGCACAGCCACGACCGGCTGTGTGTTTGCAAATGGGTAGGTGCCTGAGTGGTTAAAAGGGCCTGGCTGTAAACCAGGTGCGAGAGCTACGGGGGTTCGAATCCCTCCCTGCCCACCGAACAAGCAGCCGTCGGCAATCGGTACTGGTTCGGGCCCATATAGCTCAGTTGGTAGAGCGCGTCCTTGGTAAGGACGAGGTCTCCGGTTCAAGTCCGGATATGGGCTCCAGCTTGTTCAGCGATGCGAGAGGCTCCGAGCGGAGCCTCTCTGTTTCGTGCCAAGGGTCTGTATAGCAGGCAGGCCAATGTCAAGGAGGACATACAGTGGGCAAGGCGAAGTTTGAGCGGACAAAGCCGCACGTGAACGTGGGCACGATTGGGCACGTGGACCATGGGAAGACGAGCCTGACGGCGGCGATC
>DATGPC010000378.1:0-7314 GCA_035305265.1 Thermomicrobiales bacterium
TAATCCAGGCGGTATCCATCGACGCCGCGTTTCAACCAGAAGATGGCCGCGTCGATCAGCCAGTCGGCGGCGGGATCGTGGTCCACCGCCACCTGCGGCATCGTCTGCACGCCAAAGAACGTCCGGTACGATCCGTCGCGCAGGAATGTGAAGAACTTTCGCTCGGGCGATACCGGATCCTCCTTCGCGTTCAGGAACACCGGGTGCTCGTTCGAGACGTGGCTCGCGACGAAATCGAGAATGACCTTCATCCCTCGTTCGTGCGCCTGCTCCACGAGCTCGTCGAAGTCGTCCATCGTCCCGAGTCGGGGCTCGATGGATTGGTAGTCGGTTGCGTCGTAGCCGTGATGGGTAGGGGAGGGGAAGATCGGCGAGAGCCAGATTGCCGTGGCCCCGAGATGCTTGATGTGGTCCAGGCGGGCGGTGACGCCCTTGAGCGTTCCACCCCAAAAATCGTTGAGAGAGAGCTGTTTCGGCAAGGGATCGCCATGGTCATTCGCGAAGCGATCCACGAAGACGTGATAGATCACCGCCCCTGGGAGCCACGATGCGGTCTTCTCTGTATCGATACCGATCGCGAAGAGTCCCGCCTCGCCGGTCTCCGGATCGGCATCGGCCCACAGATAATTACCCTCGGGCGTCGTCGCGCGAATCCGGTAGCGAAGCAGCGCATCGAAGGGCGGCGTGGCGATCGAAACGGTCCATGTCTCGAGGTAGCTCCAGCTCAGGATGTCCCAACGCACGCCTGCGCGCTGCATCGCCACGGGCGCTGAGCCCACGCCTGGCAGGCTGCCGTCCCACGTGAGCAGGACCTCGACCCGCTCCACGTCGATATCGCTCCCGATCGTGACCGTGAGCTCCAGGGTGTCGCCGGGACGAGGATCAGCAGGGGAAACGCGACTCCCGTGCCAAACGCCGCGCGTTCGTGACTGGATCTCCGCCAGGCGCAGCTCGTCGGTTGCGAGCGTCCCGAAGATGAAGTCCTGGGTGACGTTCGAGAGATCCCGATTAGCCACGCTGGACGCTCCAGACCGTCGCCGACCGGGCCGGAAGGACGACCGTCGATCCCTCGGCCGTGGACTCGATCTCTGCGGCCTCGCCGACGTGATAGAGCGCCTCGACGGTGGCGTCGAGATCGCAGGTGAAGCGATCCGGCTCCTCACTGGTATTGATCGCCACCAGGAGTTCGGCACCGTCGAGCTCCCGGCGGAACATGTAGCTCGCCTCGGTCGCCTCGACGCCCTGGTAGATACCCGTCCGGAGCGCCGGGTGATTCTTTCGGAGCGTCACGAGGCTCTGGAAGTGGCGTCGCAGGTCATGGTTCCAGGGAATTTCGTTGTCCCACGGGAATGTCTTGCGAGCCCACTTGTCTGGCAATCCACCGTCGAGGCCAATCTCGCTGCCGTAGTAGATGGACGGCGCGCCGGGGTAAGTGAAAAGGAGCGTCGACGCCAGCTCGAGGCTTCGAACGTCACCCCCGAGGATCGTCAGCGCCCGGGCGGTGTCGTGGCTGTCCAGCAGGTTGAGCGACGCCAGCGTGACGTTCCAGTCATAGGCCGACAACAGATCGTCGATCTTCCGGGCGTAGGTAAGCCCGTCGATGCCCGGCCAGGGATCGTAGCTGCGGTCCTCGGCATACTCACGGACGACCCGCTCACGGCCGCAGAAAGCGAGCGCGGCCGACGTGAAGGGGTAGTTCATCAGCGCGTCGAAGCGATCGCCCTGCAGGAACTCGGGCCGGATGTCCCATATCTCGCCCACGATCCACGCGTCCGGGTTGATCGCCCTGATCCGCTGACGGAATTCCTCCCAGAATCCCTCTGTCTCGATCTCTTGCGGAACGTCCAGACGCCAGCCGTCGATGCCCTTTTCCATCCAGTACTCGCCGACACCCATGATGAACTCCCGCACCTGGGGATTGTCGGTATTGAGCTTCGGCAGCGCGTGCAACCCGACCCAGGCCTCGTATCCCGGTGGCCGGTTGTGGTCATAGGCGTTCACCGGGAACTCGTCACCGAAGATGAACCAATCGAGCCAGGGGGACGCCGCACCGTTCTCGAGCACGTCGTTGAACTGGAAGAAGCCGCGACTGGCATGGTTGAACACGCCGTCGAGGACGACGCGGATGCCGCGCTCCTTGCACGTCTTGAGGAGAGCCTCGAACGCGTCATCGCCACCCAGCAACGGGTCGACCTTGTAGTAATCGTGCGTATGGTAGCGATGGTTCGAGGCAGACTGGAAGATCGGGTTGAAGTACAGCGCGGTGACGCCCAGGTCGACGATGTAGTCGATGCGTTCCTCGACCGCGTAAAGATCACCACCCTTATAGCCATAGGTCGTCGGATCACTGTCCCACGGCTCGAGGCCGGACGGCTTTTCGAGCCAATCGCTCTTGGCGAACCGATCGGGAAAGATCTGGTAGAAGACGGCGTCGGCGACCCAGGCGGGCGTGTCGACGCGGCCCGGCTCGACACCGAACACCGGGCGATTGTGGGAATCGGTCATGAAATCACCTGTGGATGTGCCGCGGGATGTCACGGCTGCAAGAGCGTGGCATCCCGCGCCGGATTGCTAGCCCTTCACCGCGCCACGGGTCAGCCCTTCGACCAGGAACCGTTGCGCGAGGAAGAAGATAATGAGGATCGGGATCGATCCGAGCACCGCCGCGGCGCAGAAGAGTGTCCAGGACGTGGACAGCGCCGTCGACAGCGTGCGAACGCCGACGCCGAGCGGGTAGAGGCGATCGTCCGCGATCAGGATCGACGTCAGGATGTACTCGTTGTAGACGCCGATGAAGCCGAAGATGAACTGCGCCACCAGCATCGGCTGGACCAGCGGGAAGATGACCCGCCAGAAGGTCGTCCAATGGCTTCCGCCATCCAGGTATGACGCCTCATCGAGGTCCTTGGGGATCGAGTCGATGAAGTTCTTCATCAGCCAAACGGCCAATGCCGAGCCGCCGAATCCAAGGATCAGGATGATACCGGTTCGGGTGTTCGTCAGGCCAACAGCGGCGAGCATGCGGTAGTACGCGACAACCTGCATGTTGATCGGCAGCATCTGGATCACGAGCAGGAAAAGGATGCCGTGCTTCCGGCCCGGGAATCGCATGCGCGAGAAGGCGTAGCCGCCGAACGTCGCGAAGACCACCTGGGCGACGCCGGCCGTCAGCCCCATGATGAGGGAGTTCCCCACCCAGCGCAAGAAGTTCGATTGTCCGGACAAAAGCTGCCGGTAGAGATCGAGCGTGTACTCGCGAGGGAACAGCGTCGTTGCGTTCAGTGACCGCCCATCTGCCTTGAAGCTCGTCAGGACGACGTAGACCACCGGGAACATGACGAGTGCGATGATCGCCCAGACCAGGATCCGGATGATCCAGACCTGCAGGTTTTCCTGGAATCGACGTCCCTGATACCACTTCGGCTCTTCCCGGATATCCGTACCAGCCGGTGCCGTCTCGACATCCGCCGGCAAGGGCTGCTGCGCCGGGACAGCCATGCGGTGGGTCGTTCCGCCCAGCTCGTGTGTCGAAGCAGCCATCAGTCGATCTCCTTGAACGCGTTCGTCGCCCGGGCGCTGATGATGATGAAGACGGCGATGATAAGGAACGTAAACACGCCGTATGCGGCGGCGTACCCCATATCACCCTGACCCTGCTCGTTGATCAACTTGTAAGCGAACGAGGCGAGCGTATCGGTCACACCATAGCGCGAACCCGGGGATGCCTGGGGATCTCCATTGGTGAGGAGGATGATTACGCCCGCATTGTTGAACTGGAACGCGAGCTGGGTAAGCAGCAGGGGCGTCACCGAGGCGACAAGGAACGGCCAGGTGATGTCCTTGAACTTGTTCCAGGTGCCTGCCCCGTCGAGATCCGCCACCTCGTACAGGTCTCGCGGGATCGCTTGCAAGGCGGCGAGGCCAACCGTCATGAAGAACGGGTAGGAGAGCCAGAAGTTCGTCATCAGGACGGCGGACCGTGCCGATCCTTCTTCCAGGAACCAGCGGACCCGATCGAAGCCAAGGTTCTGCAGGACGAGGTTGATCGGCCCGGAAAGGCCGAACAAACCGGCCCAAACCTGGATCGTCAGGATGCTCGGGAGTGCCCAGGGGATGATCAGGATCGTGCGATACAGGTTGCGCTCGACCAGGCGATCGTGATTGAGCATGAGTGCGAGCACCATGCCACCACCGACATTCAACAGCGTCGTGATGAACATGAACGCAAACGTCCATCCCAGGACGGGGAAGAACTCCCCGCCGCTCGACAGTGCCTGCCGGTAATTATCCAGCCCGATAAAGTCGAACTCCCTCGAGCGGAACACTCGATGGTAGTTCGTAAACGAGATATAGAACGTATAGATGAACGGGATGATCGTGAAGAGGAGAGCGGAGATCGCGACCGGCAGCAGGTACCAGTACGCGACGGGCCAGCCTCGCTTTCTCTTCGGAACATCCGGCGGCGCAGTTGGCGAGGCCCCGTGGGTCGCCAATCCGTGACTCTGCGCACTCATAAACCCCTCCAGCCATATGAAATGGTGTAAACGAATGCCGAAAGGCGCGGCTGGGAGCAGCGCCCTTCGGCATCGTCATCCACCGGGAAAAGCCGGAACTGCTACTGGGTCTGCTCGATATTCGCCCGGATCTGGTCAACCGCGGCATCCAGCAACGCCTGGACGTCCTCGTCCGGGAGATCTCCCTGGATGATGCCCGTCGTCGCGTCGGTCCACGGATCCCAGACCCCGCTCATCTGCGGGATGTTCGGCATCGGGACCGCAACCTCGATCTGCTCCATGTAGATCTGGAGGTTCGGGTTGAACGACACGGCGTCCTCGGTCAGGGATGCATGGACGGGGGCCTTGTTGAAGCCCTCGATCATGAGGCTTACGCCCTCCGGCGAACCGAGGAACATCATCAAGTCGCGGGCGGCGTCCTGCTGGTTGCCGAACGCGTTCATCGCCATGACCTGAACACCGGAGAATGGCTTCAGCGGCTCCCCGTTCGGAAGGGTGGGCAGCTTCGCAACCCCGAAGTTGATCCCGGCGTCGCGCAGCGCGGGCTCGCGCCACGGACCGTTGATGCGCATCGCGAGCAGGCCCGCCTCCTCGAGGCCATCGAGGAAGCCGGATGCATTGGTGATATCCAGGACATCCTCCGGCAGCGGGGGCTGCTGCTGGTTGAACATGTCGCGCAGGAACTTCGCCGCCTCGACGGAGCCCTCATTGTTGAGACCGATATCGTTCATGTCGAGCGAACCGTCCTCACCACCAAAGACATAGCCGCCGAATGCGTGGAAGAACGCGCCCTGGTAATACGGCTCCATGAGCTGGAAGGCGAAGCCCCACTGGTCGCCTTCGGTCAGCTCTGTGGCCATCGACACCAGCTCGTCCCAGGTCGCAGGCGGCTCGGGGACGATGTCCATGTTGTAGAAGAAGGCCAGCGATTCGCCGAACAGCGGATAGCCGTGGACGGCCTCATCGAATGTGGCGGCATCGATTGAAGGTTGGGCGATATCCTCGAAACCAACGTACTCGTCAGGCTGGAGCGGAGTCGAGATGCCCTGGAGGGCAAACTCGCCGATCCAGTCATGGGCAATCGGCCCAAAAACGTCGGGGCCATCCCCTTCGGGGGCTGCCAAACTGAGGCGGGTGCGGAAGTCCGCATCCGGGACCGTCACCAGCTGTACCGGCGAGCCGGTGTATTCGGTGTACCGCTCGGTCGCGGCGATCAGCGCGTTCCATTCATTGACGGACGAATCCGGCGAAGAGCGCGTCCAGAACACGAGGTTCTCGACCTGCGGGCCCTGCGGCTCGTATTGCGTCGCCGTTGCTCCGCCCGCAGCGGGGCTGGCGTCCTGCGCACCGACGCGGGCGCCCATGCCCGCCGCCGCGCCGGCACCGAGCAGCGTGAGCTTGCGCAGCGCATCGCGTCGCGACAGTGTCCCTGCTGCGACCCGGTCCAAAATTGAACGCAGTTCCTTCTCGTGAGACATGGTTACAGATCCTTTCAACTCTGCCGCCCGGCATCGTTGCCTGACAGCCCTTCATCGACCTGGTGACTCACGCGCCCGTCGCCAGAGGCATGCCAGATACGCGCACGGTATTGATCTCTCTCAACACCCTGTCGCATCCAGGCCCTCCTCTCGTCGAAAATGGCTCGCTACCCAGATTCTACGCTAGCGCGGTGGATATTGCCGACACCGTGCAAACCATCGAGTCGTGCGACAATCGGATCGATGGATCTGAATGCAAAAGGAGATGGACCAGGGGAATATGCTCGACGAAAGGCGAATCCTCCACACTCCGGCCGTTGGGCTATTCTCGCTGGCTGCGTCGGCCGGACCGATCCGATGGTCGGGAGAGAAGTCCCCACGGCACGGGATCGCTGGACAGGCGCTGATCAGTGTCGAGGCTCGCGATAGAGAGATCCATGCGCGGGTTGTGGAGCAGGAAAGCGATGGGGACCTCGTCATTCGGTCAACCGCCAGTGACTCCGACGACAAGGACTGGTTTTCGCGCGTGTTCCGGCCACTTCCGGACGCCACCGTCTGGGTGGACCCTGTTTTGGCCGCGATTGCGTCGGTGCAGCCGGGCCTTCACGCCTTCACCGACGGGTCGCTCTTCGCTGGCATCGTGACATCGATCGTGGGCCAGAGTATCAGCCTTGCGTCGGCGGCAGCTGTGCAACGACGGCTGGCCCTCTCGTTCCACGAGGGAATCGATATCGCGGGACGCACATTCGCCCCCTTACCGGACGCGCCGGAGCTTGCCGACGCGTCCGTGGAGTTGATCCGCTCCTCAGGCGTGACATGGAAACGCGCGGAGGCGCTCCGTGTCATCGCCCGGGAACAGGTCGCCGGCAATCTGCCGGACGACGCCGCAGCCACCGCCGACCCAGAAGGCACGATGGACGCGCTCCGCGAGCTGCCACTGGTCGGGCCGTGGACGGCCGCGTCAGCCCTCCTGTGGGGCGTCGCCGCGCCGGATGCTTTCCCGACGGGGGATGTAGCCCTCCTCAGGGCGGCACGTCTGGCGTACCATCGGCCGGAGATGACAATGCGTGAACTCGACTCGCTGGCGGAAACGTGGCGTCCCTGGCGCGGGGCGGCCACACGGCTCTTGTGGGCCAACCTCCTCGGACCGGCCTGGGAGACACGAAACGAAACGGAGTGACATGATCCGGACTCTCAGGAACCCAATGATCCCCGATCGGCGGAGCCTCTCGGCGGTTGACCCGGACGAAATCGACGACGAGCCGCATCTCGAGTCGACGCTCATCGCGAACATGACCCTGGCGGGCGACGGCCTGAAAAAT
>DATGPC010000379.1:0-4394 GCA_035305265.1 Thermomicrobiales bacterium
CACGGTGGCCATACCAGATGACGTCTCGATTCTGGGGTATGACGCGTCCCCAACCGGCGATCGTGTCGGTGTCCTCATGACGTTGCCGGATGGTAATCCCGTCGTCCAGTTCTTCGACGCGAGTGGAACGCCCGTGAGCGACGCGTTTCCGATCCTGACGGAATCGCCAGGCGCTTCACCCGTTGCGTCGCCGGTTGCAAGCCCGGTCGGCATGCCGGCCAACAGCACTGGCGCGACGTCAGTCTCATGGATCCCGCAGGGTAACGGCGTCCTGGTGGTGGCCGGCTACGCCATCATTGACGTCAGCGTCGACGACGGGCCGCATGCGGTCGACACCGATGCGGTCTCGGGTGAGATCCGACATGCGTCGGTCTCTCCCAAGGGAGACCAGATCTTGCTCCTGGTGAGGGCGGAGGACGGATCCGAGGGGGGCTGGCTGCTCGACCGGGCCAAGGGGAACGTTCATGAGGTGCGGGCGCTGCGGACGGATCCCGGTAAGGGCATCAGCTACCTCTCATGGCTGCCTGGCGGAAACGGCGTGATCTTCGTCCAGGGCGAGGTTAGCGGTGATGTCATCATCCGCGGGAAGCTCTTCCGCTATCTCTTCAGGAACGAGGTTCCCGATCTCGTTGCGACCTCAGGGCAGGGCGGCCCTCTTTCGACGATCACGAACGTCGCGATCTCGCCAGGAGGCCATTCCGTTGCCTATGACGTCTCGGTGTGGGATTCCGGGGAATGGTCGGCGCATAGCATGTGGGTGCGGTCACTGAGCAAGGATGTGCCGGGTATCCAGGTGCCCGTCAACGTTGGTCAGCCGGTGGCCCAGATCGCATGGTCGAACGAGGGGCTTTTCTGGGTGCAGGAGCGAGGTGGGGAGAGGTCCATGAGACTGATGACGCCCGGCGGCCAGGTCGAAGAAGTTCAGTCCGGAGCGACGCCCGTCGCGTCACCGGTCGCATCTCCCGTCACCAGCGCATCACCGGTGGCAACACCGGTTGATTAGGGCGAGTTGTCGCCGACAGGCAGCGGCGACCAGGACACCGCGATACAGGAAGGGCCCGCACGATTCCGTGCGGGCCCTTTTCTTAGTCGATCTCTTCCTCGGCGTCGAAGATGTTCTTGATTGCCTCGATCTGACGACTCGTATCGATCTCCGCCGGAGGGTCGGTCGTCTCAGCGGGTGCCGGGTCGTCCTGCGGTGACGATTGTGCCGGGGCCGGCTGTTCTGCTGCGGGACGCGGAGAGGGTGGGTTCACCGTCGCTTGCGGCGTGGTGCCTGCATGGGGTGCCGGGGACGCCGCCTGCGGCATCGACGCCAGCTCGTTGCGGGTGATGCAGTTGACCGTGACTTTCGCACCGAACTGCCGTTGGATGACATCCTCGATGATCTGACGGACCTCGTCGGTGTTCACCCGGTTCTTGTGGAACTCATATGGCGAAACCAGCAATACCTGGTTCCCGTTGACCGAGACCGGGTCGATCTGCTGCAAGATGGCCTCGATCCGGCGACTGACCGCCTTCACGTCGGCACGAATGTTCGCCCACCCCTCGGCGAGCGCCTCAAGTTGGATCACGCCGTTTGACGGGAGTCCGGCGGACGCCGCCGCAGCGGCCGGTGGCTGCTGTGCGGGAGCCGCCTGAGAATTTGCCGGTGAAGGCGACGGCGGAGCCTGGGCCGGTCGCTGTGCGGGCGGCTGCGACTGAGGCTGGGATGCCTGTGGTCGTGGCGTCGGTGATGCCTGGCGCTCTCCGCCCCGAACGCGGGCAAGCAGGGAGCCGCCCCGCGACGGCGGAGACTGCGGCATGTCCTGCGGCGGGGCATACGGCTCTTGCGGAGGCGCGTTGTACGCGGGGGGAGCAGGTTGCTGGACGGACGGCTGTGTCGGAGCCGCCTGTGGTACGACCTGCTGGTCACGCAGGGCGCCGTCTACGACCGCGATCTCCAGCGGGAGCTGGGAGATCGTCGCGTGTTTTACCTTGAAGTCGATGTCGCCGAATCGTTGCGCCAGCCAGGCCAGCTCCCGCAGCTCGAAACGCTGCGCCAGGGCCTTGCCGGTGTCGTCCAGCTCGGTCTCCCCGCCCGCGCGCTCCAGTAAGAGCATTCGGAGGTAGGCGAGGAGCTGGCGGGAAAGCTGGCGCATGTCGTCGCCCGCTTCGACCGCTTCCCCGACCGCACGCAGACCCGCGCCGGCATCCTTGTCGGCCAATGCGCCGACGATCGATTCAACCCGGTCGTTGCGGCTGACGCCGAGCACGGTGCGGACGAGATCGAGCGTGACACGGGTACCTTTGTCGTCGACGTTCTCGCGATAGACGGCGACCTGGTCCAGGAGCCCGAGGGCATCCCGCATCGCGCCGGTCGCATGCCGGGCGATCGCGACCTTGGCGTCCTCGTCGATCTCGATGTTCTCCGCCTTCGCCACGCGAGTCAGGTTGGCGACGATAGCATCGAGGCTGATCCTGCGAAAATCGAACCGCTGGCAGCGTGAGACGATGGTCTGCAGCAACTCTTCGGGATCGGTTGTCGCGAGGATGAACTTGGTGTGGGCGGGCGGCTCCTCGAGCGTCTTGAGGAAGGCGTTGGCCGCGGCGCCGGTGATCTGGTGCGCCTCGTCGATGATGTAGAACTTCGTCTTCAGCTGCGACGGCGCGTATTTGACGCGCTCCCGAAGATCGCGAATATCGTCGATGCCACGGTTGCTGGCGGCGTCGATCTCGATCACGTCGGTGTTCGAGCCGTTGTTGATGGACACGCACGCTGCGCAGGCGTTGCAGGGGCGATTGGCCGGATCCGGATCGAGGCAATTGACCGCCTTGGCGAGAATGCGTGCTGTGGTCGTCTTGCCCGTGCCGCGCGGACCGCAGAACAGGTACGCATGGGCGATGCGGTCGAGCGCGATCGCATTCTTCAGCGTATTGACGATGTGGTCCTGCCCGAATAGCTCGTCGGAATCGAAGCTCTGCGGGCGGTATTTCCGGTACAGCGATTTCGGGGCGGCTGCGTCACGGGCGGCGGGGGTGAGCCCATCGGCGCCGGTCCCTGTCATCCCAGGCGGCTGCGTTGCGGGATCGTCCTCCACCTGCCTGGTTTCCAGGGCATTCAAATCAAAGAGCGAGCCGTCTGTCATGCGTGCTGACCTGTCTCCGTGGGGTTGCGTGGTCGAGAGGCGGCGACGCGCGCGGACGTGGCGTCCACTGTCGCCGTGTGGTGTGATAGGTCCCAAGTATACCCGCCGGGGCTCGCGCCCCTCCACCGGGGAGCCACCCATGGGCACGCTCTACATCGTCGCGACACCGATCGGAAACCTCAACGACTTCACGCCGAGGGCGATCGACATCCTGCGGTCGGTACGCCTGATCGCCGCCGAGGACACGCGTCACAGCGGGGCACTACGGTCGGCATTCGATATCCGGACGCCGATGATCTCGTATCACCACCACAATCGGTCCCAGCGCGAGCAGCGGCTGCTCGACGAGTTGAGAGAGGGCGATGTGGCGTTGATTTCTGATGCGGGGACACCGGGAATCGCGGACCCCGGGCGGGAGATCGTCGAAGCGGCGCTAAGGGAGGGTCACCGGGTGGTGCCGATTCCCGGGGCGTCGGCACTGGTTGCCGCCGTGAGCGCGTCCGGTCTGGTGGAGGGACCGTTCATCTTCCTTGGTTTCATTGAGAGGAAAGGCGACGAGCGCAGGGAGGCGCTGGCCAAGGCGGAGATGACCGGCTGGCCGATCGTGCTCTTCGAATCGCCCGTCCGGCTGGCGGAAACGCTCGAGGAATTGGCCCGTCATATGCCCGGGCGCGAGGTTGTCGTTGCCAGGGAGCTGACGAAGTTGCATGAGGAGATCGTGCGCGGTCCGATCGCGGACATCGTTTCCCGATTCGGTGAAGGGGAGACCCGGGGCGAGATCGTGATCGTGGTCGGTCCTGGAAAGCCAGGCGCCGAGGCGGAGACGGATACGTCAGCGCTTGCCCGCCGCCTGCTCGCCGACGGCCTGAAGCCGAGCAAGGCGGCGCGGGAGCTCGCGAGGATCGCCGGGATCTCCGGTGACGAGGCGTACGGGATCGTGCGCGCGGCGAACCAGGATGTTGACGGCTAGTCGGACTTGCGAGTCAGCCCCTACAGCGGCTGGAATCCCAGCTTGCGATGATGCATGCGGATGCTCTGGAGGATTCCGATCAGGACCGTGAACGTCCAGAGGGACGACACGCCGGCACTGACGAAGGGGAGGGTGATGCCCGCGACCGGCATCAAACCAACATTCATGCCGATGTTCAGTGTGGCTTGGAAGAAAAGGGTACCCGCCGTCGAGATCGCGATCATCTGGCCGAAGTGGTCACGGGCGACCTCGGCAACGGCGATGCAGCGCCAGAGCAGGATGACCTGGGCGATCAT
>DATGPC010000380.1:0-5974 GCA_035305265.1 Thermomicrobiales bacterium
AGTCGGGCGCGCGAAAAGACGTCTATCGCGCGCTGGGAATCGATGTGGACTCGATCGTCTCCGCCGCCATGCTCTCCCTGGACCTGGTGGAAGAGTAGGTCAGGTGAGCCTCTCTACACAGATTGTACGTTCACTATTGACCTGAAGGTCAATGTTGGATATGCTGTGGTGACTTCGGTTCGCGGCTACCACATCTGGTAGTCGCGTCGAGAAGAGGGAATCCGGTGAGAATCCGGAGCCGCCCCGCGACGGTATAGGGAACGACCGCTTGTATGAGCCCACTGGGTGCCTGTGATGGGTATCCGGGAAGGGACGAGCGGAAGGCCAACCGGTCATATGTGACCGGCCTGCCCCAAGCCCGGAGACCTGCCGAACCTCACTGCGCCTACACGGTGCCGTGAGTCCAGACCACGATCTTCGCGGGTGAGATCGATGGGTCAGACGATCATGCCATGGCCGGACCATGCACGCATCCCCTGCGTGCTCTCCTGCCATCCTTGTCGCTGCCCATGCCCCCGCGAATCATCGTTCCGGGTGCGGCAGCGGGCAACGGTTCAGGATTCTCCCGAACGATCGAGTCGGGAGAGCAACATGGTCAGTACCCCGGTTATCAGTGGAGTTTCACAGGTCAGGAAGCGCGACGGGCGCGTGGTGGAGTTCACGCGGGATCGTATCGCGCACGCGATCGAGATGGCGTGGCGCGCCGAGCTTGGCGTGCCGTATCCTGATGCGCTCGACGCGGGAGCGGCGCAGGAGATGGAGGCGGTTGCGGACGCGGTCATCGCGCAGCTTCCGGACATCGCCGACGCCGAGGGCGCGGTCGAGGTCGAAGCGATCCAGGATGTCGTCGAGCGCCAGCTGATGGTCGCCGGCGCGCATGCCGTTGCGCGGCGCTACATCCTCTATCGCGATGCCCGTGCCCGGGCGCGCCAGGGGGCGACCATCCGCCTCCGCACGGACGACGGTTCCCAGGTCATGGTCAACCGCGCGGTCATCCGCGGCTGGCTCGCCGATGCGAGCGGAGATGCCGATACGGGTGAGATCGACCACGACGAGATCGAGCGCGAGGTCATCGCCTCCGTCCGCGATGGCATGGACCTCGATACGCTGGACCGCGCCATCATCCTGGCCGGTCGAGCCCGGATCGAGCGTCGGCTGGCATACAACGCCTTCACCTCCCGCGCGCTCCTGCGAACGATCTACAGCCATGTCATCGGCCAACGCATCCTGGTGCGCGACGTTGCCGATCACTATGCCGAGACGTTCATCCGTGGTATCCGGCATGGCATCGAGGCGGAGATCCTCGATGCCGAGCTGCAGTCGTTCGACCTTCAGCGACTCGGCGTCGCGCTGGCCCCGGAGCGAGACCTGCAGTTCCAGTATCTCGGGCTCCAGACGCTGTTCGACCGCTACCTGGTCCACGTCAACGGGCGACGCATCGAGCTGCCGCAGGCGTTCTGGATGCGCGTTGCCATGGGCCTGGCGCTGGCCGAGACGCCGGAGGCCCGGACCGACCGCGCCATCGAGTTCTACGATGCGCTTTCGACGTTCCGCGTCTGCTCTTCCAGCCCGACGCTCTTCAACGCCGGGACTCGTCACCCGCAGCTCTCCTCCTGTTTCCTGACGACGGTTGAGGACGACCTCGCGCATATCTTCAAGAGCGTTCGCGACAATGCGTTGCTCTCGAAGTGGAGCGGGGGACTCGGGAACGACTGGACGAACGTCCGCGCGCTGGGTAGCCGGATCAAGGGCACCAACGGCGAGAGCCAGGGCATCGTGCCCTTCCTGAAAGTCGTCAACGACGCCGCAATCGCGGTGAACCAGGGCGGGAAGCGCAAGGGCGCCGTCGCGGCCTATCTCGAGATTTGGCACGCCGATGTGCAGGAGTTCCTCGACCTGCGAAAGAACTCCGGCGACGACCGTCGCAGGACGCACGACATGCACACTGCCGCCTGGATCCCGGACCTGTTCATGGAGCGGGTGAAGGCGAACGGACCGTGGACGCTCTTCAGCCCGGACGAGGTGCCGGACCTGCACCACATCTACGGCGCGGCGTTCCGCGAGCGTTACGAGCACTACGAAGCGCTGGCCGAGCAGGGGCAGATCCGTTCCGCCCGCCAGATCGGGGCGGTCGAGTTGTGGCGCAAGATCCTCGCGGCCCTCTTCGAGACCGGCCACCCATGGATCACCTTCAAGGACCCGTCTAACATCCGTAGCCCGCAGGATCACGCCGGTGTCGTCCACAACTCGAACCTCTGCACCGAGATCCTGCTGAACACGAGCGAGGAGGAGATCGCCGTCTGCAACCTGGCGTCGATCAATCTCGCGACGCACATGCGCGACGGCAAGCTCGACGATGAGAAGCTCGGCAAGACGGTCGGGACCGCGATGCGGATGCTCGACAATGTCATCGACATCAACTTCTACCCGGTGCCGGAAGCGAGGAACGCGAACCAGAAGCACCGCCCGGTTGGGCTGGGTTTGATGGGCTTCCAGGATTGCCTTTGGGACATGGGCGTCTCCTACGCCTCGCCCGAAGCCGTGCAGTTCGCCGACCGCTCGATGGAGCTGATCTCCTGGCACGCCATCATGGCGTCGTCCCGGCTTGCCGCCGAGCGAGGCGCGTACGCATCGTTCCCCGGTTCGAAGTGGGACCGCGGGCTGCTCCCCATCGACACGCTGGGCCTGCTGGAGCAGGAGCGCGGCGCGCCGATCGACGTTGATCGCGGCGTCTCCCTGGACTGGGAGCTGGTCCGCGCATCCATCCGCGAGCACGGCATGCGCAACAGCAACACGATGGCGATCGCGCCGACCGCGACGATCTCCAACATCCAGGGCGTGACCCAGTCGATCGAGCCGCTGTACACGAACCTGTTCGTGAAGAGCAATCTCTCCGGCGAGTTTACGATCGTTAACGAGGCGCTGGTGGCCGAACTGGAGGCGATCGGCATCTGGGACGAGGACCTGCTCGCGGAGATGAAGTACTGGGACGGCTCTATCGGCGCTATCGAGCGCATCCCGGTCGAGATCCGAAAGCGCTACCCGACGGCGTTCGAGATCGAGCCGGAGTGGCTGATCGAGGCGGCTGCCCGGCGCCAGAAGTGGATCGACATGGGGCAGAGCCTGAATCTCTACATCGCCGAACCGAGCGGCAAGCGCCTGAACGACATGTACATGCAGGCGTGGGAATCGGGCCTGAAGACGACCTACTACCTACGCTCGCGGGGCGCGACGTCCAACGAGAAGTCGACGCTGGACATCAACCGCTTCGGGCTCCAGCCGCGCTGGATGAAGTCAGTGAGCGCCTCCGCGAAGGTGACGGTCCAGCGCGACACGCATGACCTTCCCGTGGAGGAGGAGTTCGGCTGCGACGCTTGCCAGTAGGAGACGCACGAGTCTCACCCGGTAGGGGTCGACTTCATGTCGACCCGATCGGCCAACGGCCGATTCAAAGCCGGTGTCCGCACGTATATGCCGCTTCGCGGCATCGGGTCGGAATGAATCCGACCCCTGCCGGGATGATCATATGTACAGGGAGCAACTCACCAATGACCGATACCCAGACACCACTCACCCTTGGCGTCGAGGCGGCCCCTCGCGTTGCCGTCGGGTCCGCCGATGCGAAGCGTCTGATCAACTGCTCCGAGGTTGATGTCAACCAGCTTATGCCGCTCAAGTACGGCTGGGCGTGGGAGCATTACCTGAACGGCTGCGACAACCACTGGATGCCGACCGAGGTCGCGATGGGCGAGGACATCGCTCTCTGGAAGAGCAATCGCCTCTCCGAGGACGAGCGGCGCGTGATCATGCGCAACCTTGGCTTCTTCTCGACTGCCGAGAGCCTCGTTGCCAACAACATCACGCTTGCCATCTTCCGCTACGTCACGAACGCGGAATGCCGCCAGTACCTGCTGCGCCAGGCCTTTGAGGAGGCGATCCACACTCACACCTTCCACTACATCGTCGAGAGCCTGGGACTGGATGAGCAGGAAGTCTTCGGGATGTACCATGACGTCCCGTCGATCTCCGCCAAGGACGAGATGGAGATGCGCCTGACGGTGGACCTGCTCGACCCGGAGTTCACCACGCAGACGGAAGAGGGCGCGCGGAAGTTCCTCGAGAACCTCGTCGGCTACTACGTGATCATGGAGGGGATCTTCTTCTACGCCGGATTCGCGATGATCCTCTCATTCCACCGCCAGAACCTGATGAAGGGCATTGGGGAGCAGTTCCAGTACATCCTGCGCGACGAGACCGTACACCTGAACTTCGGCATCGACCTGATCAACGGTATCAAGGACGAGAACCCGGAGCTCTGGACGCCGGAGCTGCAGGAGCTGCTGGTCGAGCGCATCCGTGAGGCAGTCGAGCTGGAGCAGGCCTACGCCCGCGATTGCCTGCCGAATGGCGTGCTGGGGCTGAACGCGTCCCTGTTTGAGGAATACGTCCGCTTCATCGCCGATCGCCGCCTGGAGCGCATCGGCCTGCCGAAGCAGTACTTCTCCTCCAACCCGTTCCCGTGGATGAGCGAGACGATCGACCTCAACAAGGAGAAAAACTTCTTCGAGAGCCGGGTGACGGATTATCGCCGTGGCGCGTCGCTGAGTTGGGACGACTAATCCGGCGACGAAACCAGCCGGCCGTTCGAGGGGAACTCATTCGCGGTGCTCCGGGGAGGCCATTGTAGCCATGTCCCGCTCGGTAACGATTGCGACGGGGCCACAAGTCCCCGGTCGAGCACGGAGTGCGAGAGGCGAGTCCTTCGCTACGGGGAACGGCTTGAGGAGGCGAGCTGCCTTCTCCTCCCACAACCGTCATCCCGACCATGCGAAGAGGATCGCTTGGTCGGGATGACGATGTGTTGATGGCTACGCAGTAAGGCGTGCTTCATCCGAATGCGAGGACTTGTTTCATGCTCGGCAAGACAGGTGATCAGGATAGTCATCCAGCAGGCAGGACGATCAACCCTTCACCGATCCGGCGAGCATGCCGCGGATGAAGTACTTCCCGAGCAGGAAGTAGATCAGCGCCGTCGGCAAGGCCGCCAGCACCGCCCCTGCCATGACGACATTCCAGCTCACCGCGAACGACCCCGAGAGGTTGTTCAGCGCGACCGTGATCGGCTGGCGGTTCGGGTTCGGCACGACCGTCAGGCCGAACAGGAACTCGTTCCAGATGTTCGTGAACTGGAAGATGCCGACCACCACGAACGCCGGCACGGACAGGGGGAGCATGATCTGCCGGAAGATGCCGATCAAACCCGCGCCATCGACCCGGGCCGCCTCGATCAGCTCGTTCGGGACGTTGGCGAAGTAGTTCCGGAAGATCAGCGTCGTGATCGGGAGGCCGTAGACGGTGTGGACCACGACCAGCCCTGGGATCGAGCCGTAGAGGCCGATCTCCTGCAGGAACCGGACGAGCGGCACGAGCACGCTTTGATAGGGAATGAACATCCCGAAAAGCATCAGCGTGAAGATGACGTCCGAGCCCCGGAATTTCCACTTCGAGAGCAGGTAGCCGTTCAGCGCGCCGAAGAGGCCGGAGAGGATCGTCGCCGGGACGACGAGCATGATGCTGGAGCCGAGGTTCGGGCTCAGGCGATCCCACGCCTCGGCATAGCCTCCCGCGCCGAGGCTTTCCGGCAGCTCCCACATGCGAGAGAGGCTGACGTTCGTCGCTTCCTTGAATCCGTTGACCACCATCACGTAGACGGGGATGAGGTAGAAGATCGCGACGATGCTCAGGAAGACCAGCATCAGGATCTTGCCGATGCCGAAGCGGCGGGTCTTTCGCGCTCGCGGGGCCGCGGCGCCCGGTCCGATGGTCGCTGTCGATGTCGTCGCCATGGCTACAGGTCCTTCATCGAGCGCGCCAGGTAGGGCACGATCACGAGGCAGACGGCCAGGAGCATGACGATGGACGCCGCCGCGCCAAGGTTGTAGCGGGTCGCGCCGAAGGTCTGCTCGAAGACGAA
>DATGPC010000381.1:0-2308 GCA_035305265.1 Thermomicrobiales bacterium
GCCAACCTCCGCGCGCCGGTGGTGGTCGACACCCGCCGCCTCGTCGCCCGCCAGTGCATCTTCTCGAACAGCCGCTACCCGATCCAGCAGGCGCTTTGAGACGGTCCTGCGCCTCCCTCGCTGGATACAGACTCTCCGGCATGGATCCCGCATCGATTGCGGGATGACAAAAACAACCGGTGTCATCCCGGACGCGCGACAGCGCGATCCGGGACCCACGCCTGAGCCTTCGCCACTCGATCCATCCCTCCAGGACCACCCAAACGGCACGGCGCCACCCGGGCCCGTGCCGTTTCCTTTCCCGCCCCCCGGCACAAACTGCCGCCCCGGCAGAATGCGACCGGCAAATCCTGCCCGACCCGGCAAGAATTGCCCGGCGCAGCGGCACCGAAACCGCGGAAATCCGCCACCCGCACGATTGGCACGCCGCCTGCAATCGTCGAACTGCCCGCGCCGGCAAGAGGCCCGCGTCGGGTGGGGCGGGAAGCCCCTTTGGCAGGAAGCCACTCCACCCATCCAGGAAGGAATGTAGTCAATGTCTCTCAATGTCATGTCCAACTACGCCGCCAACGTTGCCCACCGCAACCTGACGGCGTCCGACTCCGAGATGACCCGCTCGCTGGCGAAGCTCTCGTCCGGCAGCCGCGTCGTCTCCGCCCGCGACGACGCCGCCGCCATGGCGATCGGCTCGCGCATCAGCTCCGAGGTCGCGGCGCTGAAGCAGGCCAACGTCAACGCCGGCCAGGCCTCCTCGATGCTCCAGATCGCCGACGGCGCGATGGCCAACGTCTCCGACATTCTGACCCGGATGAAGACCCTCGCCGTTCAGGCGAGCTCGGGCCAGATCTCCAACACCGAGCGCGAGATGCTCGATACCGAGTATCAGTCGCTCCTCAAGGAGGTCGACCGCATCTCGCAGGACACCGAGTTCAACGGCAACAAGCTTGTTGGCGGCGGCGAGGTGCAGACCATCCAGACTGGATTCACCCTAGCGAACACGCTTCTGGGCACCGAGGATGGCTTCGCCTCGATCAAGTTCGACCAGAGCGTGGGTGATGCCGCTTTCCAGTTTTCCTGGGATCAGTCCTCCACCACACTCACCCTGACGAACGCCAAGACGGGCGCGTCGGAATCCGTGAATGTCGGCAGCACCGCGATCACCAGCACCGAGGAAGTCCGGTTCGCTCAGCTTGGCGCCACCGTCACGCTGAACTCAAACTTCAACAAGGCGGCCGCGGACTGGAGCCCCGCCGCCAATACCGACCTCGACACGATATCGGGTTCGATCGTAGGGGCCGAGCTCGATGCCGGTAACGACGCCAGTGGTGAGGCAATCGCGGCTATCGATTCCATCAACATCGTCGTTGGCGGAACGGCAGAGTATGCCACGCTCGACCTCGTCAACTCGGGTACGGAAAACAACTTCACTCTGGTGGAGGTGGATGGCCAGAAAGCGTCGACGATCAACCTGAGCGATGCTGGCACTCAGCGGGTAACCTTGGAGAATAGCCGCACTGGCGACCGGATCACCGTCGACCTCACCACGTCCGCCGGATGGGATGGCGTTGGCGGCAACCTCGTTCTGGGTGAGCTCAACTCGACCGTCTTCGCTGCCAAGGACCCCGATGCGGGCAGCTTCACCTTCAAGCTCGGCACCGGCGTCGAGACGTACGACAAGGTCACGTTCGAGATCGGCTCGGTCTCGACCAAGGCGCTGGGCGTCGACGGCACGTCGATCGCCACCGCCGAGGACGCCGACAAGGCGATCACGGCGATCGGCGGTGCGATCAACACCCTGAACACCAACCGTGCCGATGTCGGTGCCAGCCAGAACCGGCTGGAGTTCGCGGCTTCGAACCTCGCGTCCACGATCGAGAACCAGGAGGCCGCCCGCAGCGCCCTTCTCGATCTCGACGTCGCCGCCGAGATGACGAAGTTCACGAGCAAGCAGATCCTGATGCAGGCGGGCGTGTCGATGTTGGCCCAGGCCAACCAGATGCCCCAGCAGCTGACCAGGCTGTTCGGCTAAAGACCACGGGGTGGGGGTGCGAGCCCCCGCCCCGCTCTTTTTCTTCTTTCCCCGGTGCTCCTCAGCCTGTCATCGCCGGACTTGATCCGGCGATCCATGGAACCTCCATGGCGGCGACGCGGTGGCGTATGGATGCCCGGATCAAGTCCGGGCATGACAAGGTAAGGGAGGTCCGGGCCAGGGGAGCCTCCCATGAACATCCCGCCCGTCACCCCGATCCCGCGTTTCCGGCCGGGCGAGCGGCACGACGGCGCCGCCGAGCGGCGGCGGGGCCGGGAG
>DATGPC010000382.1:0-2936 GCA_035305265.1 Thermomicrobiales bacterium
GCTGTTCGGATTGTAGAGGTGCGGGTAGGAGTACCGCGCCATGTACTTGATGGCGTCCTCGCGCGGGTCCTCGATGCCGTCTTCCTGCATGCGGGAGTTGTTCGGGAACCACGCGCCACCGCCGGAGACGATGGTGGTGCCACCGATGAGGGCACCCTTCTCCAGCATCACGACGTCGTTGCCGAGGGCCCGTGCGGTGATTGCCGCGGCAAACGCCGCGCCGCCGGAGCCGACCACAACGATGTCATGCTCGGCGTCCCAGCCCTGCTGCTGTGCTGCCGATGCCGCGAACGGAACGGCACCGATGCCGGCGCTGGCCGCCGTCGCGACTCCCACACCGCTTGCCTTGAGGAAACCTCGACGGGATACGCGAAGGCGCGACTCCGCCTTTCGGGATACCTGTGTCACGTTGAACCGACTCCTGTGGGCTGGTGAGCCCACCGATCATCCCTGTCGCCTAATGTGAGCAGGGCTAACAATACGCCTTGGGGATAATACGCCAGGGATGGGGCGTATTGTCAATAATCCGGGAAGGCAGAAGTCGGGAATTGTGGCACCGATGCTCAAGAAAGGCCGGACGGCGTGTGGGAGATACCCCTGCTCGGGGGTACCTCCCGGCTTTCGTCCTACTGTTGTTCCAGAAGCGGCCGCGGATCGAAGAGAACACGAATCTCGGAGATCCGGCCATCATCGATCCGGGACCAGTTCGCCACCGGGATCGGCTGAAGTCCGTCGATGATCAACTCGAACCATGTCACGGCGTCGTCGCCATCGACGAAGCGTCGACGCACGCGGATGTCGGCCAGCAGCTCGCGCAGGCCACGGATTCCCTCCACCGCGGCGTCCCGGCCCTGAACCTGGGCCAGCGGGCCGGTGAATCGCACGTCATCGTGCAGCACGTCGGCAAAGGTCGCGTAGTCGCGCTCGAGCCATGATCGGAAATAGGTCTCCACAATGGCTTCCGTCGTCCGCATCGTTTTCTCCTCTTTGGACAGTCGCAGACCGGCACGATCCGGCCCGGTGACCATCATCCTGCAGCCAAACCTATACTTCCATGCATATGGATGTATGCTTGGAATAAGGATTCGTTATGGATGTCCGGCAGCTCAGATGCCTTGTCGCGATCGTGGATGAGGGCAGTTTCAGCGGTGCGGCGCGACGGCTCGATATGACGCAGCCGGCGGTCAGCCTCCAGATCCGCCGGCTGGAAGAGGCGCTCGGGGAGCCGGTTTTCCACCGGAACGGACGGAGCATCGCGCTGACCCCGCTCGGCGAGGCGATCCTGCCCCATGCACGGGACGCGTTCCGGGCGCTACAGAATGCCGAGACGGCAGCCCAATCCGTCAGGGGGGTGATCTCCGGCACGGTCACGATCGGGACGATCCCCGGCTGTGGCGGCGTAGGGTTGCCGGAGATGATCGTGGCATTCAGGGATTCATATTCTCTGGTGTCAACGACGCTGATCGAGTCGTCGGCCGACGACCTCATCCGGCGGGTGACAAGCGGTGAGCTGGACCTCGCGATCGTCGGCACGGCAGCCCCATC
The DNA here is from genome assembly GCA_035305265.1 of Thermomicrobiales bacterium. GTDB lineage: Bacteria > Chloroflexota > Chloroflexia > Thermomicrobiales > UBA6265 > UBA6265. The sequence continues at coordinate 1,546 of DATGPC010000382.1, forward strand.
GACGCACGGCCTGCCCTCCCGGGTGCTCACCGTGTCCCGAATGGTCGCCGTCGTCCCGGCATCACACGATCTTGCGGGGCGTATCGCGATCCCTCTGAACGAGCTCTTGCGACACGACGTGATGTGCACGCCACCCGGGTCGGGCATCCGCGCCGCGCTGGACTTCGCGCGCAAGGCCGCCGGGCTGGATATCGTTGTCCGGTATGAATCCGGGAACCCGGACATGCTGGTGCGCTTCGCCGCGATCGGCCTGGGCATCGGGATCGTGCCGGATGACCCAGCGATTCGCGCCCGGCAGGACATCGCGGTGCTGGACATCGTCCAACCAGAGGTCATCGGGAACCTGGAGCTGATCTGGACCGCGCGGAGTGCGGCCTCCCCCGCCGTTCGGGAGTTGATCCGGCTGGCGGAGAAGCTCTGACAGACGATCCACAGCCGCCTGGCACGGATGCCGGTGTTCCCTTATACCGCGATCCCCCTTTCCATCCCGCTCCATCCCCTCCGAAGGAAAGGTCCGCTCTGCCACGCGGCGGTCGGCAACCGCTACAATGCGGGACATCGGGTCTGACAACGAAAGACGCAGCTGCCAGGCGGTAGCCCGAGTGCGATGCGAGCGAAGGAGTCCTCCACCATGCGTGAGCCCGTTTCCAGCCGTACCCCGTTGCGCGACCTTCACCGCACCTTCGTTTCCGGCCGGATCGACCGGCGGACATTCATCCAGCGAGCCACTGCCCTCGGGGTGAGCCTGGGAAGCGCGGCAGCGATCGCGCAGAACAGCGTCGTCGCACAGGACGCCTCGCCCGCAGCATCGCCGATGGCATCGCCCGTGGCCGGGTCGACCCAGCCGTCGATCGGCACCGAGAACCAGGAGCGGGGTGCGGGCGGCGAACTGCGCATCCTCGCGATCCAGGCAGCGTCCGGGCTCAGCGTGCACAACGCGACGGGAGGAAAGGACATTTCGGCTGGAACGATCATCTCCGAAGCGCTGATGAACTACGCGCCGGACACGACGCTGCTACCGAACCTGATCACCGAGGTGCCGACGCAGGACAACGGGCTCCTCGCGGCCGACCTCTCGTCAGTGACGTTCAACCTGCTGCCAGATGTGGTGTGGAGCGACGGCGAGCCGTTCACGGCGGAGGATGTCGTCTTCACGTGGGAGTGGAACGTCGAGCCGACGAACCAGTCGATCGACGCCGTCTCGTGGGAGATTATCGAGAGCGTCGAGGCGGTCGACGACCTGACGGTGGAGGTCACGTTCGTGGAGCCGACGGTCGGGTGGTTCCAACCTTTCGCGTCGAACATCGGCGTGATCTACCCGAAGCATTTCTGGGACGGCAAGGACGCCGCCGAGGCGAACGAGGAATTCCTGAACGCGCCGATCGGGACGG
>DATGPC010000383.1:0-3075 GCA_035305265.1 Thermomicrobiales bacterium
CTCATCTACCGCGCCGAGTTCGTGATGTTCATGATCAGCACCGTCCTTGCGCCAGCCATCTCGCTCCTCGTTTGGCGCGCGGCGCTCGCCAGCGGAGCCGACCTGCCGGTCGACGCGGACTACCTGACGACCTATTTCGTGCTGCTCGGGCTCGTTTCGATGCTCGTCTCGTCGTGGACGTCCGGCTTCCTCGCGAGCGAGATCCGGCTCGGTCATGTCTCGAAGTGGCTGGTCCGGCCGGGATCGGCGCATTTCAACGGCATCGCCAACAACATCAGCGAAAAGCTGATCAAGATCGTCGCCCTCACACCGATGATCGCCGTGCTCTGGTGGTTCTTCCGGGACAGCGTCGTGCTGCCGGGCGATCCGCTGCGGTGGACACTCTTCCTGACCGGCATCGTCGCGGCCGCCGTCATGGTCTATGCGCTGGATGTCCTCGTCGCCTCGCTCGCGTTCTGGATCGACGACATCGGCGGGATCGATTACGCCAGGGGCCTCCTCGCATCGCTCCTGAAGGGCCATGTCGTGCCGCTGGCGCTGCTCCCGGCATGGTCACAGGGATTCGTCGAGGTGCAGCCGTTCCGGTTCACGCTCTCGTTCCCGTTGGAGCTGGTTGTCCGCGATCTCTCCTCACAGGAGATGGCAACGGGCATGGCGCTGCAGCTCGCCTACCCTGCGCTGACCGTGCTCGCGGCGAGAGCGCTCTGGCAACGCGGCCTCCGGGCCTACACCGCCGTGGGAGCCTGACATGACACCACTCGACCCTACGCCATTCCATGCGCTTCGCCGTCATCTCCGGATCTGGCGACGGTTCGTAAGCCAGGCGATCGTGCGGGAGACGCACTACCGCGCGAGCGCCATCACGACCACGCTGGTCGGTCTCTTCCAGCTGGTCATCGCGCTGGTGCCGATCTTCCTGCTCTACTCGTTTACCGACGACATCAACGGATGGTCGCGCGGAGACGTGATCGCGCTCGGCGGCATCTACCAGGCGACGGTCGCGATGCTCTGGTTCGGCATCGAACCGAATATGGGGCGGCTTTCGGATGCGATCCGCGAAGGGGAGCTGGATCTCATCCTCATCCGGCCGGTCTCGGGACTCTTCTACGTGATGCTGCGCTGGATCAAGCCGGCCGAGGCCTTCATGATCCTCGCGGGGTTGGGCGTCGCGGCGGTCGGGCTCGCGCAAGGCAGCTCGCGCCCGGACGCCGCAGGCCTGTTCCAGGCCGCGTTGCTCATGGGATGCGGGCTGGTCCTGATCAGCTGCGCGTGGACCGCAATCGTGATGACAGCCTTCTGGTTCACCAGCACGAGCCCGGCCGCGATGGTCGTCAGCGACCTCATCTTCACCGGACGCTACCCGCTCAACTTCTACCCGACGGCGATCCGGTTCTTCCTCTCGTTCATCTTCCCGATCGGGTTCGCGGCGACGTTCCCCGTCGAGGCGCTGACCGGACGCGGGAGTTGGGGCATCGTGTTCACCGGGGCGGCGTTGTCGGTCCTCGCGCTGGCACTCCTGCGCGCGTGGTGGCGGTTCGGCGTGCGCTCCTACAGCAGCGCGAGTAGCTGATCACTCCTTTCGCAACCATATGCGGTGGTTCATCGTCTATATGCAAGACCGCTCGGGCAGACACGGAGAGGAACGACCATCGTGCCCAATCGTATCCACAAGATCCTGCTGGCAATCTGCGCCATGCTCACCCTCGGCCTGACGGCAACGACGGCCAGCGCCGCCCAGTCATCGCCCGAGCAATTGCTGGCGCAGCTCGACGGCCTTGAGACTGCGTATGCGCGCAGGTACACGTCGGACAGGAACCTCGGCTTCGTCACCCCTGCGGTTTCGACCGCATCGACCCCGGACCGCCTGGTGATCAGCGTGCTGGAGTTCGGAACGGAGGAAGACGTCTCCGACGCCTACGACAACGTGATGACCGGCCTCGTCGCAGGGGCGATTCTCGGGCATGGAGGCGGCGACCTCGATCAGGAAGAGATCGACGGTCTCGGCGACCGGGCGATCCTCTTCTCCGGCGTTACGGAGTTCGACGAGCACGTTGCCCTACTGGGCGTGCAGGACGGGAACCTCGGTATCCTGATCGAGGCCAGAGGCGATGACGCGTCGATGCTGGACACGATGATGGCCGTTGCGGAACACATGGTCGACGCCGAGCCGGGAGACGACCCGGTGTCCGTCGACGATCGCGGCGTTGCGACGGGCGGCACGTTCGACATCATGCCGGACATGGACGATACCGACGTCCTGAACGGTCTCGTCCCGCTGTACGACTACGACCTGTTGCTCAACGGCGGGTCAGAGCCTCTCGAGAGCGATCACCATCATCACGATGAGGCCACCCCGGCGGATTAGGACGCTCAGAATTGTCCCTGACCCGCACGCGAAACGCCCTGGATCATGCGATCCAGGGCGTTTCGCGGCTCCTAATGACCGAACGTCGGGAAACGAAGATGAGGCAGCCGGAAATGCGGCCGAACCGTGGCGACGCTGTCCGGCACCGGCGTTACCGGGGCCAGGTCATCGCCTTCGACACCGATATTCGGTAGCCATCGCAACCAGCGCGGCAGGTACCAGTTCAGGTCACCGAGCAGTGCCATTGCCGCCGGCACCAGCACCGACCGCACCACGGTGGCATCCAGGAGTACGGCCACACCGAGGCCGAAGCCCATCTGCTGCAGCATCACTAGCTGCCCGGCGGCAAACCCGCCGAACACGGCGACCATGATCAAGGCGGCCCCGGTGATGATCTTCGCCGTCGAATGCAGCCCGATCGCGACCGAGTCGCGGTTGTTGCCGGTCAGGTCGTGATGCTCGCGGATCCGGCTCAGCAGGAAGACGTGGTAGTCCATGCTCAGGCCGAACAGGACTGTAAAGAGGAAGAGCGGGAGCCAGACCTCGACGGTCTTCGTCTGCTGCAGGCCAAGCAAGTCATTACCGATCCCCTTCTGGAAGACCAGCACCAGCAGGCCGTAGGCCGCGCCCACGCTCAGCAGGTTCATCAGGATCGCCTTCGCGGCGACCACGATCGACCGGAAGGCGACGAGCAGCAGCAGGAAGCTCAT
>DATGPC010000384.1:0-4019 GCA_035305265.1 Thermomicrobiales bacterium
TAGAGCTCGTCGTTCCACCACATCGACTCGATCTCGGACTGGTAGTACCGGTCGAGGTCGAGCCCGGCCTCCTCGACGAAGCTGGTGATCGGCGCGATCGCCCCGCTGTCGGCAAACTTCACGATCTCCTGGCGGGAGACCATGATCACTTCCGGAGGATCACCGCCCGCGAGCGCGGTGGTGACCACCTCGTCGCGCCGGTCCCACGTCTGCGGGACGTTGTTGACGGTGATGTTCGGGAACTCCTCCTGGAAATCGGCAATGATGTTGTCCATCAGCTCCTGCCGCTGGACATCCCACCAGTTCCAGTAATCGAGGGTGATCTGCTCATCCTGCGCGAACGCGCGATGCGTCGCGGGCGACCAGAATGCGGCCATGGCGGCGAACCCGCCCGCGCCCTGGATGACCTGGCGCCGATTTGGCTGGAACGATCTGTGTCGGATATTGGACATGAATGCTCCCTCTCTACGGTGATGACGTCATGACATATGGACGGTCGACCCCGGACTACAGCGCCTGCTCGACCACCTCCTTTCCGGCCGCGCCGGATGGCGCGGGTGGGCCGATCGTGCGGCCCGGAACGGGCGTGCACGGGATCGTGATCGGGTAGGAGATCGAAGCATCCGGCTCGCGGAGGATGCGATCGAGGAGCGTCACCGCTCCCGCGCCCATCTCCCGCTGCGGAATGAAGAAGGTATCGATGTCGTGATGGTGGACCGTTGGGTCATCGGCCTTGCCGAGCGCGACGATCGAGAGGTCTCCGGGCACGCGCAGCCCGGCCCCTTCGGCGAGCTCGAGGATTTCGTAGGCGGTGTTGATCTGCTCGAATGCCAGCGCCGTGATCCCTTGCGCGATCCACTGGCGAAGGTGCTCGAGGGTGATGGTCGGCGCCTTCTCCGTCCGATGGACGAAGCACTCGGGTGCCGGGATGCCGGCCGCCGTCAGCGCCCGGAGAAACCCGCGCGTGCGGTCCGCCGCGGATTCGTTCTCGGATTGGAAGGAGATGTACAGGATCTGGCGATGGCCCGCGGCGATGAGCCGGCCCACCAGCGCCTCGGTTGCGCCGGTGTAATCCGCCGCCGTGGCCGGGATGTTCTCGCCGTTGATCTCGCGCCGCCCGACAAAGACGAACGGGTATCCCTCGTCGCGCAGGCGGCTCAGCTCGTCGCGGTCTTCGTTCGTTCCGACGAGGACCGCGCCCTGGGCGGCAAGGAGCTGGTTGACGCCGTCGTAATAGATATGGCGCCGTCCCGTGCCTGTGGGCCGGGTGAAAAGCAGCAGGTTGTAGTCGCTTTTCGTTGCCTGCTCTTCGATCCCGACAAGGAAGGGCTGGTAGAAGTCGGTCGGGCTCATCGGGAAGATCGGCTCATAGGTGAAGACGCCGAGCACGTTGGTCTGGCCGCCGGCGAGCTGGCGGGCGGCCAGGTTCGGGACGTAGCCCAGGTCGCGGATTGCCTGGCGGACGCGCTCCTGCGTCGCCGATGAGATCTTGACCTTGCCGTTCGCCCGGCCATTGATGACCAGCGAGACGACAGCGGTCGATACTCCGGCAGCCCGGGCGATATCGTGCTGGGTAGGACGTGATCCGCGCTTCAAGGCGCTTCCTCTCCATGCCTCGGCAGCGTGCTAAAGCGTATTAGCTTGTGCGCATTAGTGGAGATTGTAGACAGTGGTCAGGAAAAACGCAAGTGGGGAGGTCGAGGGGGGCCGTGAGTTTGGCGTTGCAACTCGTAGCTGGTGGTTCCGGAGGGGTGGGGGATCGACTGTGGTTGCGCCCTGTGGGGAGTCCAGCTCACCCGACGCAGATCGACGCAACGTCCTTATGCACGCCGGGTCGATGTCGATACGAACGAGCGCGGGAACCAGCGTCGGGCACTGGAGTTCACGGGAAGTATGCCGGAATTGCGATATCGCAGGTATATAACCGGGCACAAAAAAGAACGTCCCGGCGATCGTTGCTTCGCCAGGACGTTCTTTCAAGTGTCGTTGTGCGCATCCGCGTGTGCGGGATGACCGGGAAGATCGCTCTGCCCGTAGGGGGTCAGGACGGGGCAGGGAGGACAAGAATGCTGTCATCCTGCCTCGCGGATGGCGAGGTGGTGTCGATTAGTGCGGCCAGCCGAACGGCAGCGAGGTGCGATCGTAGTTCGCAAGGTCGCGCCGGGCTTCATCGGCGGTCGGGTAGCCGACGCCCGAGTGCAGGATGCCACCGTAGTAGCGCTGGAAGCGGGAACCGGAACGGCGACGGGTTGAACGACCAAAAATGCGGCGGAAAAGATTCATAGCGAGCTCCTGTGTCAACGTCGTTGGTGACCGTGGGCGTATCTCGCCCGTATCTGTGTATCATTATATCGATATCGCGATGATGTGTCAACGCGTCATGATGATATTGTGATGAAACGTTTGTGCGTGATGACAAGTGAGCCGGTCATCGGAACGTACGGACGTATCACCTCGTATCCGCTTACCCTCGCCTTTTCTCTCGCCGCCCGTTGTGTGATACATATGTCTGCAGGCGGCGCATCCGCGTACCGTCCGGACGCCGTATATGAAGGTAATCAGGCCGACTGGCCGAGCAGGAAGCATGCAGACACCATCCACCCAGGACACTGCCCGGCCCGACCGGCGATGGGCGACCCGCCTCAGCAACATCCTTTTCATCGCCGCGATCTTCTTCGCGGCAACGGCCGTGTACCTCTGGGTCACGGAAGAGGACACGCCGGACGGCCCCGTCGCCCCGACGGCGGAAGCCGGGCGCAACGAGTTCGCGACGGTGATCAACGCGTTCCGGGACGCCGGCCTCGAAAATGTCGATCCGGGCCGGTACAGCGCCGAGGCGGACCAGCTGGAGCAACCGGGACAGACGATCGAGATCGGCGACGCCAACGCCTTCGTCTTCATCTATCCGGATGCCGACCCCGAAGCCGCGATCGCTGCCCGCGAGGCGGATGCCGAGGATCTCGACCCGGAAACGGTGGTGCTGGAGTCGCGCCAGTCGGAGCGGCCGCTGAACGAGGGGCAGGAAACGCACGTCTTCCAGGCGAGCAACGTCATCGTCATCCTCGTCAGCGATGACGCCGATCTCGTCAGCACCGTCGAGGAAGCGATCGATTCGTTGCCCTAGGCAGAACCTCATACCCATGTAGCCGCGGACGTCGCCCATCGACCGGGAGCTTGCCCCGGGAGAGGTTGATCGGGCGATATCTGGAAAGAACACAGGAACCATGTCGGAGAAGGATCACAGGACATCGACCCCGTCGGATGAGCAGCGCCCCGCCGGGCAGGACAACGCGGCATCGGAGCCATCCCTCGCCGATACCGACGAGAGCCAGGAAGAGCGCGGCCGCATCGGGTATGGCCCGAACGAGCGCAAGTCGTCGTGGATCCTCGGCGCCATCCTCGTCCTCATCGTTGCCGCCATCGGCATCTACCAGGCGATGGGGGAGGACAGCGACTTCAAGCCGTCGGCGTTGGAGGTCCAGGGGCCGCGCATCGGCCAACCCGCCGCCGACTTTACCCTCGAGACCTTCTCCGGCGAGCCGTTCACGCTCTCCGAGCATCGCGGTGAGGTCGTTGTCGTGAATTTCTGGGGATCGTGGTGCGAGCCGTGCCGCGACGAGATGCCGGCGCTCCAGGCCTCCTGGGAAAAGCATCAGAACGACGATGTGGTGTTCGTCGGCGTCGGCTCCAAGCGCGACAGCGAGGAGGCCGCGATCGACTTCGCCGACGAGTTCGGCGTGACCTATCCGATCGGGCGCGATACCGAGGGCGGTACCGTCGCCGCCGGGCAGATCTCCAAGGACTACCAGATCACGTTCTATCCCTCGACGTTCTTCATCGCCCCGGACGGCACCATCTCCGCGATCATCCTCCAGGAGATCGACCAGGACAACCTCGAGTACTACATCGACCAGGCTCGCAACGCCTCCGGCGACACCTCCGCCTCCATCACCGACCCGATCCTGGCCCACACTCGCCGCGACTGACGCCGACCGCGAAATACGTCCTCCCGCACCCCG
>DATGPC010000385.1:0-3191 GCA_035305265.1 Thermomicrobiales bacterium
GAGGGCTTCTACACCTACGAACAGGGGAAATAACCATGAACGCGCCTGATGGCGGGGAGACCGATCGACAGCGACCTGTCCGGGTCCTGGTCGCCAAGCCAGGCCTGGACGGCCACGACCGCGGCGCCAAGGTCATGGCCCGCGCGTTTCGTGACGCCGGCTTCGAGGTGATTTACACGGGCCTCTTCCAGACGCCGGAGATGATCGCGAACGCCGCGTTGCAGGAAGACGTCGATGTCGTCGGCCTGAGTATCCTCTCCGGCGCCCACATGACGCTCTTCCCGGCAATCATGGACGCGCTGAAAGCCGTTGGCCGCGAAGATGCGCTCGTCGTCGCCGGGGGCACGATCCCGGCCGAGGACATCCCGGCCTTGGAATCGCTCGGGATCGCCAAGATCTTCGGCCCCGGCACGCGACTCCAGGACGCTGTCTCCTACATCCGGGAGCACGCGACCGAGCGCGTGGATGCCCCCTGACGCGATGCCGACGCCCAGCCTCTCTGCCAGGGTCCTCGACGGTGATCGCCACGCGCTCGCCCGCCTCCTGACGCGCCTCGAGAACAACGACACGGTTGGCCAGCAGGCGCTCGACCGTCTCTTCCCGCACACCGGGAAGGCGCACCTCGTCGGCATCACCGGCCCACCGGGTGGCGGGAAATCGACGCTCGTCAACGAGATGATCCGTGAGTACCGGCAACGCGACGCACGGGTCGCCGTCATCGCGATTGACCCGAGCAGCCCGCTCACCGGCGGCGCCACCCTCGGTGACCGTATCCGCATGCAGGAGTGGCACGACGACCCCGGCGTCTTCATCCGGAGCATGGCATCGCGCCGGTTTGGCGGCGGCCTCGCCCAGAACACCCTCGCGCTCGCCCAGGCCTTCGACGCCGCCGGCTACGATCCCGTCATCATCGAGACCGTCGGCACCGGCCAGGACGAGGTCGCCGTCGCGTCCCTCGCCATGACAACGTTGCTCATCCAGGTACCTGGCACCGGTGACAGCATCCAGGCCCTCAAGGCCGGCTCGCTCGAGATCGGCGATGTGCTCGTTGTCACCAAGGGGGACCGTCCCGAAGCCGCCGAGCTCGCCCGCGATCTCCGCAATCTTCGCCAGATCGCCCTCGCCGCCGGAAGCGACCATTCCGGATGGGAAGCACCCGTCGTCCGCACCAGCGCACTTCGGGGAGAGGGCATCGAGTCCCTGATCGACGCCATCGACCAGCATCGCGGTTGGCTCGTCGATGCCGGCGCCTGGGATGAGCGCATGCGCACCATCATCAGCACCGAAGTCTCCGCCCGCGTTCAGGCCGCCCTCTTCCGCCGCATGGAGCGCTCCGCCCACGATTCTGGCGACATGGCCGCGCTCCTGGACGCCGTCGCCCGCCGTCAGCTCACCCCCCAGCGCGCCGCCGACCGCATCCTCTCCCGCCTTACCTGACCCCGTCCTTGCGTCCGTAGCGGAGGGCTTGCGCCCGCATCACGCACGCCTTGCCCGAACTGACTGGCCGCAGTGTCCTCCCACGTTGCCTGGACGAACCTCCAGCCTCTGCCATACAGCTCGACAGGCCTTCATTCTGAGCGAAGCGAAGAACCCACCGCGAAGCGACACTGCCTGACGACCAGTCCGCCAGGCAAACATCCCTGTGCAGGGGACGTCTTGGCGGCGCGGCCGGAACCATATCGACCTGACGACCGTGCGCGGCCAATGGAGTCCCGCTCGGCACGATGGATTCCCGCCGCCACCACGCCGCGCCCCACGGACGGTCGGTCAAACACACGCATCCATGCCCGCGAAGCGATTTCCTCCCGCGTGTCCAGGACCTCCCCTCCCGCCATCTCTTGCTCGGCAATATCGCGATCCGGCCCCATTCCCGCCCGGTGCTATAATTGCAGGCCGAATAGGTCGTTCACCCCGGTTTTCTCACCCTGGAGTTCCCAACACATGGCTGGACATTCCAAATGGTCCACAATCAAGCGCGCCAAGGGCGCAGCCGACGCCAAGCGCGGCCAGCTCTTCACCAAGCTCGCCCGCGAGATCACCGTCGCGGCCCGCACCGGCTTGCCCGATCCTGACGCCAACCCGCGCCTCCGCATCGCGATCCAGAAGGCTCGCAGCGAGAATATGCCCAAGGACAACATCGACCGGGCGATCGCCCGTGCCACCGGCTCGGATGGCGGCGCCCAGTACGACGAGGTGTCCTACGAGGGCTATGGCCCCGGCGGCACCGCGCTCTTTATCCAGACCATGACCGACAACCGCAACCGCACCGTCGGCGAGGTCCGCGCCGCCATCACGCGCGCCGGCGGCTCCCTTGGCGAAACCGGCAGCGTTGGCTGGATGTTCGACCAGACCGGCTACATCACGATCCCGGTCGGCGACAACGACCCTGACGAGCTGCAGATGGCCGCCATCGAGGCGGGCGCCAGCGATGTCGTCCTCGAAGGCGAGACGCTCGAGGTCTACACCGAGCCCACCGAGCTCCACGCCGTCGCCCAGGCCCTGACCGATGCCGGTTTCCAGACGGACGCCACCGAGCTCATCATGAAGGCCAAGACCCTCATGACGCCCGATGCGGATACGGCCGTCAAGGTCATCCGCCTCATCGAGAGGCTCGAGGACCTCGACGACGTCCAGACCGTCTACTCCAACCTCGACATCACCGACGAAGTCATGGCGCAGGTCAGCTAGGCCATCGGAGGCTCCGACATGCCGGACGACCGGCGCAACGTTCCCGTGATCCTGGGCATCGACCCCGGCACGGCCCGGCTTGGATATGGCGTGATCGAGGGCGGGATCAAACCCGCCCTCCTCGATGCCGGCGTCGTCGAGACATGGCCGGACCAGGACATGCCCGGCCGCCTCGTCACGCTCTACGAATCTGTCCAGGAGTTGCTGGAGGAATTCCGACCCAACCGGCTCGCCGTCGAGAAGCTCTTCTTCGCCCGCAACGTCACCACCGCCATCGCCGTCGGCCAGGCGCGCGGCGTCGTGCTGCTCGCCGCGGCCCAGGCCAACGTCCCGGTCGCGGAATACAGCCCCTCCGAGATCAAGCACGCCATCGCCGGCTACGGCAAGGCGGACAAGCCGCAGATGCAGGAGATGGTTCGCCTCATCCTGAACCTGCGCTCCGTTCCCCAACCAGACGACGCCGCAGATGCCCTCGCCGTCGCCATCTGCGATGCCCAGACGAC
>DATGPC010000386.1:0-2632 GCA_035305265.1 Thermomicrobiales bacterium
GCCCTGCTTGCCGGCGCCAGTGGGTTCGTCGTTCGGCAGAAGCGCGGCTGACGCCATCTCGTTTCGAGTCACGCAGAAGCGCCGGAGCGTAATTGCTCCGGCGCTTCTGCCTTTTTTGATTCCGATCTTATTGCCCAGCGCAACCCGCTAGCGAGGCGAAGACGCCGGAGCCCAGCCGCTCCGGCGTCTTCTTACCCCGTCCCTTCCCCGTACGATAGTGATCTATTCGGGTTCGACGCTATTGTGCGCGATCACGTCGGCGTAGTACCGGCCGCTCTCCTTGATGATGCGCTCCTGCGTCTCGTAATCGACGTAGGTGATGCCAAACCGCTTGGCATACCCTTCCGCCCACTCGTAATTATCGAAGAGCGACCACGCGAAATACCCTTTGAGCTTCGTGCCTTGCGCGATCGCGCGGTGCGCCGCGTTGAGGTGGCCCCTCAGGTAATTGATGCGTCGTTCATCACGAATCGTGCCGCCGATCACCTCGTCGTCCCATGCCGAGCCGTTCTCGGTCACGATGATGACAGGCGGGTCGTAATCCTTCTGCACCCGTACCAGCAGATCCTCGAATCCCTGCGGATCGACCGGCCAGCCGACAGACGTCTTCTCGTGGCCCCGGTCCACCATGCCAACGCCAAAGGGCTCGTTCGGATCATGCTTCACGTACTGGGGATTATAGGAATTGATGCCGAGGAAATCGGTTTGGACAGACGCCAGCTCCATGTCGCCATCCCGGATCTCCGGAACGAGGTCGCCATAGGACTCCCACATGTCTTCCGGGTACCGGCCCTCCATGACCGGGTCGAGGAACCAGCGGTTGGAGAAGCCATCGGCTTTCCGGGCGGCCGCGCGATCTTCATCGCTGTCGCTGTCAGCGTAGATGTGCGACAGGTTGAGCGTAATGCCGACCTTGCCGTCCGGCACGTTCTTGCGAACGATGTTCACCGCTCGACCGTGGGCGAGATTGAGTGAATGCGCGACCGCGAGCGCTTCGCGCATGTCCTTCCGTCCCGGCGCGTGGATGCCCCAGGCATGTCCCAGGATGGAGATGACCCACGGCTCGTTGATGGTGATCCAGTTCTTCACGCGGTCGCCGAGGGCCGACGTGATCGCCTCGACATACTCGTCCCACGCGTAGAGGATCTCGCGGTTGGCCCAGCCGCCCTCGTCATCGAGCACCTGCGGCAGGTCCCAATGGAACATGGTCACCCACGGCTCGATGCCAGCCTCGAGGAGGCCATCGACGAGATCGCTGTAGAACCGGACGCCCTCCGCGTTGACGTGTCCCCGGCCGTCCGGCAGGATGCGCGGCCAGGCGATCGAGAACCGGTAGGCCTTGATCCCGATCTCCTTCATGATGCCGATATCGTCGCGCCAGCGATGATAGTGGTCGATCGCGACGTCACCGGTTTCCCCGTTGACCGTCTTGCCCGGGGTGTGACTGAACGTGTCCCAGATCGACGGCTTCCGGCCACCCTCGGTGGCAGCGCCCTCGATCTGGTACGACGCCGTCGCGGCACCCCACAGGAATCCGTCCGGAAACACCAATCGATTCGTGCTCATGACCGACCTCCGTGTCTTCGCTGACGCGCACGCCCGGGAAGGCCCGGCGTTGACGAGCCACCCCAGACCTCTCACATGGTTACGCTTAGTCCGCGACGCGCTCCGCGTTGCGCAAAGCCGTCTCGACATCCCCGGCCGGGTCGTCCGGGTTCGGGTTGTCCTGCTCGGTGATGTAGTACTCGACGCCGATCTCACGCGCCGCCGAGAGGATCGCGCCCCAGTCGAGGGCGCCCTCGCCGAAGGGCAGATCCTTGCCGCGCTCGAGCTGCTTGCCGTCCTTCAGGTGGACGAGGGTGATCCGGTCCGGATACTGGCGCATCACCTGGTCCGGCTCGTACCCGCCGACGGCCGCCCAGAAGAGATCGAGCTCGAACGAAACGAGGTCCGGATCGGTGATCGAGAGCAGCGTCTCGAAAATCGTCCGCCCGTCCTCGGCGGTCATTGTGAACTCGAAGTCGTGGTTGTGATAGCCGAGTCGGATGCCCGCTTCCTTCAGTCGGCTCGCCCAGGCGTTCATCTTCGCGCCCAGGTCGGCGAAGAACGCCGGTGACCGATCCTCCGGGCTCACGAACGGGATCACGACCCACGGAGCGCCGACGGTCTGCATGTCACTGACGACGCTCTCGATGTCGTTCTCGAACTGGTCGATCGGGACGTGCGCGGAGAAGGCCTTCAGGCCGTACTTGTCGAGCATCCCGCGCACATCCGCCGCGGAGTGACCGTGGAACCCGGCGAATTCCACGCCGGAGTACCCCATCTTCGCCACCGCGCCGAGCGTCGCGTCGAAATCCTTCGCCGCCATCTCGCGGAGCGTGTACAACTGGACGCCGATCTGGTCTCGATTCATGTCTCTCCCCTTTCCCGATATGGGGCCGCATGCAGGGGTCGACTCCATATCGACCCGGGGCGGACACCTAGAACGTCGATTCGATCTCGATAGACTCGCCCGTCTCGAGCGATGTGCCGGCCGCGTTCATGATCTCGAGCACGTGCGTGGCATGGGCGGCGGTCAGCACGTTGGTGGTGCCGTTCTCCAGCACGTCGAGCGCGTGCAGGATGCCGCTGC
>DATGPC010000387.1:0-3905 GCA_035305265.1 Thermomicrobiales bacterium
CATCGTGACCGCAATGATCTCGTCGCCGACTTCGATGACGGTGTCCGGCTGCGGGACGACGACCTCTTTCCCCCGGGCGATGGCAGCGATGGCACAGGACACCGGGAGATCGACCTGGGATATGGTCAGATTGGCGACGGGCGACCGGTCGGTGATGCTTGCCTCGACGATCGCGAGTCCCGCATATCGCAGGTTCATCAGGTGGATGAACGAGCGTTCCGGGATCGCCTGACCGATCAGGTTCAGGATGAAATTGGTCTGGCTCACGGTCACATCGATGCCGAGCAGCCGGAACAGGTGCTCGTTTTTGGGATTGTTGACGCGAGCGATGGTGCGTCCGACCTGGAATTTCTGCTTCGCCATTTGGCAGATGACGAGGTTGTCCTCGTCCTCACCGGTGACGGCGATGACGACATCGGCTCGCGCCGCGCCCGCCTCGGCAAGGGTCGAAGCTTCTGCACCGTCCCCCTGATGGACGACGGCCCCGAGGCGTTCGGAGTAGCTCTCGACCTTGTCTGGCTCCCGCTCGATGAGAAGGACCTCGTGCTCCTCGGTGAGGAGCGTCTTCGTCAGGTAGTAACCGACCTTGCCGCCACCTACAACGATGATGTACATCGCTAGCCCTCCGATCCGCGGCGCGACGTCGAGAGACCAGCTCCGATGACATGATCGAGGATCATCGCGGAGATCGTCGTGGTCGGGCAGATCGTCGTCAGGCCCATGCGCCGGTAGGTGTCTTCGCGGACAGGATCGTAGATACGGACGATAACCTGAGGCACCTTGAAGATGACTTGCGCGACCTGGGCCGCCATCAGGTTCCGGTTGTCGTGCGCCGCGACGGCGATGAACGTGTCAGCGGATTCGATGCCCGCAAGCCGGAGCACGTCTTCGTCGATGCCTGTCCCGATAACGGTGTCGCCGGCGAAGTCGCGTGCAAGTCGATCGAAGGCTTGCGGCCGGGTGTCGATGACGGTGACGGAATGGCCGTTCTGGTCGAGAAGGGACGCAACCCGGGCGCCGACGCGGCCACACCCCATGATGACGACGTTCATTCCATCTCCACTTCCATCGATTCCAGCAGCCATTCGGGCATTGCCTGGCGAATGATGATGACCTCGCATGGCGCGTTCCGGAGGACGTAATCCGTCGTTTCTCCGTAGGTCACCTTGCCGTGACGTCGCTGGAGGGAGCAGCTCATCATGATGACGTCCGCTTCCCGAACGATCGCCTCATCAACGATAGCCGCTCCGGCGGAGCGCGCCTGGAGGATTTCCGTGTTCACCCTGGCCGTCTTGCTCTCGAGGCGGCGGACAATCTCTTCCCGGGCCTCGTGCAGCACCTGCTCGCCCCGGGTGACTTCAGTGGGGAGCTCCGCGTCCAACGGCATCGATTGCATCACTTCGACTACATAGATGAGGGTGACGTCGGCGTCCTGACGACGAGCGATCTGTTCGACGATCTTGAGCAATCGTTTGTCGGAATCATTGCCCAGGACCGGGACGATGACGCGGATGGATTCCCGCTTCTCCTGTTCGGCCTGGCCCCTGAACGCATGACGAAAACTGACCAACCCCTGTGTCCTTCCGGTGAGGCGGACCTGGAAGGTCGCGCCCCGTATCGAGCAACGACGGAGTGTACTGTACTGCTCTGGTTGGCGCTAGGAACGTGCCATCGAAACCGGCCGATCGGGATCAAGGAGTGGGAACTCTCTCCTGCGCCGTTTGGGTTGGTGCGCGATGTGAACGCATGGGTTCCGCATTCCGGGTCCGCGCCAGGTGCACGAGAAGGGCGCTGATGTCGCCCGGTGTGACGCCGGGAGTCCTGGAGGCCTGCCCGATGGTGAAGGGGCGTGCGGCGTTCAGTCTCTGGGTCGCTTCGATCCGGAGACCCGGGACCGTCTCATAATCAAGGTCGGGATCCAGCGCCTGGCCGGCGGACGTTCGATGGCGGCTGGCTTCGCGCTCTTCCTTGTCGATGAACGCGGCGTACTTGATGGCGGTGTCGATACGGCTGAGTGCGAGACCGGAAGGAATCGCGGCGTCCCACAGGCCCAGCGACTGGAGGCTCCGCAGGACAGCCCCGAGCGTCGCTTCCGGCCGCCGGGCGAGCTCGAGCCCGTTCATGGATCGGCTCGCCGGAACGAGGCCCTCCGCCTGCAGCGCCGCCGCGTGCCGCGGATTGTTTCCGATCCAGATTGTGGCGAGCTTCGTCGTGATCTCGTGCATCAGGTGACGCTCGCTTCGGATGGCTTCTGCGCGCGCCTCGTCGATGAGACCCAGCCGCTCCGCCTCGGGCGCGAGACGGGCGTCGGCGGTATCCGAACGCAGGATAAGCCGGTACTCCGCGCGGGAGGTGAGCATGCGGTACGGTTCCTCAAGGGGGAGCGAGACCAGATCGTCGATCATGACGCCGATGTATCCATCCGCGCGGTTCATGATCAACGGGTCCAAGCCGAGGACCCGTGCGGCGGCGTTGGCACCGGCGATGATGCCCTGTCCACCGGCCTCCTCGTAGCCGGAGGTGCCATTGACCTGACCGGCCATGTACAGGCCGTCGACTTTGCGGCATTCCAGGGTCTGGGTCAGTTCCGTGGCGTCGAGCGCGTCATATTCCACGGCGTAGCCGTAGCGCGTGATGCGCGCGTTTTCCAGCCCGCGGACTGATCGGACGACGTCATGCTGGATATCTGCCGGCAAGCTCGTGCTCAGCCCCTGGATATAGACCTCGTGGGAACGCCACCCCTCGGGCTCGATGAAGATCGGATGCGACGTCTTGTGGGCGAAACGTCCAACCTTGTCCTCGATGGACGGGCAGTAACGTGGACCGGTGCCCTCGATGCCGCCGTTGTACATCGGTGCCCTGTGCAGGTTGGCGTGGATGATCTCGTGGGTCCGCTCGTTCGTCCACGTCTGGAAGCACCGGAGTTGCGTCCGCCCCCCCAGATTGTCCGTTGTTGCGAAGATGCCGTCCGGGGCAGGGGGCAGCGCGAACGGGGTGATCTTGCCTTCTGCGCCTTCCCGGCTCAGCCAGAGCGGGCGATCGTCGGCGAGCTGGATCTCGCAGCGGTCGACGTCGATCGTCCGGGCATCGAGACGGGGAGGGGTTCCCGTCTTGAACCGCTTGAGCCTCAGGCCCAGGTCTGCGAGGGACGATGAAAGCCGCGAATCTGCAGTGTCCCCGGCGCGGCCGCCTTCGTCCGTCTGCTCGCCCGAGATCATGCGCGCCCGGAGGAACGTGCCGGCTGTGACGATCACAGCACCGGCCCGGACATGGCCAGACGCACGAAGCTCGATGCCCGTGACCGTCGGCTTGCCAGAGGTATCCATATGGAGGCCGGTCGCCGTATCCTGCAGGATATCCAGGTTTGGCTGACGCTCGAGTTCCTCCTTCATCGCGATGGCGTAGAGCGACTTGTCGCATTGGAGGCGGACGGCGCGGACAGCGGGGCCCTTGCTCGTATTTAGCTCCCGCGCCTGGACGGCGGTCATGTCTGCGATCCGGCCCATGGCGCCGCCGAGCGCGTCGATCTCCGCGATGATCTGTGACTTGCCCGGACCGCCCATGGACGGATTGCACGGCATGAAGCCGATCCGGTCGAGGTTGGGCGTGACGACCAGGGTGCGGCATCCGGCACGTGCGGCAGCAAGCGCGGCTTCGCAGCCGGCGTGGCCGGCACCGATCACGACGACGTCGTAGGTGGAGAACGGGTTCGATGTTGCTTGCATGAAAGTCACCGGGCGATGGGATGCGAGAAAAGCGTTGTCATGTGCGGGGTTCTGGCCGATGCTGGCACACGATTGGCGATGTGACCAGGCATGAACGTCATTGACGCCCAGACGGCAATGGTACCGCAGAGAGGATATGACCATGCGAGATGATTTTGGAAACCAGCGAGCTCAGGCCGC
>DATGPC010000388.1:0-5864 GCA_035305265.1 Thermomicrobiales bacterium
CCGGTGTCCCCGCGGCGTCGCCGAAATATTCGAAGTACGGTTCCGCATCCGGGGTGTGATACTCATGGTTTCCGGGAGTAGGCTTCGTCCGGTCCTTGTGACGTCCCCACGTGGGATCGTAGCAGTCGGTGAACTCCTCCATGAGTCCGTCCCGCTGAACGTTATCGCCCAGCGCCGCAACGGTTCCGGGCCGATCATCGAGAATCCGGGCAGTGTACTCGTCTTCTTCCCAGTCGCAGGTCGAGATATCTCCGGCCGCCAGAAGGATTGCCACATCGTCGTCGGTCGGTATCGCCGAGGTCTCTCCCGACGAGATCTCGACGATGAGCTGGGGAGTATTTTCTTCCGCTTCTCGGGTCTGGAGGTCGATCCCGTCGTTGTCCTCGGGGATCAACGCGAACGTGTACAAGCCGTCTTCCCGCACAGCGTTGGTCACGTCATATTCCAGCCAGGTTCCCTCTTCTATTCCCGCGTGATTCGAGACAAGCGAGTCCACCGCCGGCCGGTTGACCCATGTCAGCTCGTCCTCTGTCCAGAACGTATTGGGCGAGTACCATAGCTCCGGAGCATCATCCGTCCCGTTCACTACCCACAATCGTAAGGTCGCGCGCTCGACCTCACCGTCGAGACCGGTAATGTCGAAGAGCATCCACGCCTGGGTCGGGCCATCCTTGTCGGCCTCCATGTGGATTTCCGAGCCAAAGTTTTCGGAGGGCGCGTCCTTGTCGACATAGGTATCCGCGGACGCGGGAAACGTCATGACATCAGCTCGCGCATCCGTCGCCTGTCCGTGAGCCGCGGGAATTGTCGTGGACGGAACTATTATCGTGGACACAACGATGAGGATCGCCGCGACGAACGGAAATCGTTTCTCCGGAATTGTCATGTACTACCTCTCAAAGGGAATGCATACTGATGAGAGGGCCCGGGCTTGGTGCCCGGGCCAATCACGACACATCACGCGACGTTTCGGCCAAACGACCGGGAGGAGCGGCGGGAATCCACCGCCACCCACATTACTTCTCTCCCGTGTTGCACCGCACCTTCATCGCCCCCCTCCGGCGATTCATGGCAGAAATCCCGACCGCTATCGTAGAAAGTCTTGCCTTCGACAGCGAGGAACTCCCATTCATAGCCATCGGCGTAGAGTCGCAGGCGGAGGATACCGTGGGTATCCGCCTGGCGAACCTCACTGTTCGCCTCGAACTCCCCGAACGGGCGAAGCGAGATGCCGCCGGTGCCGACGACAAACTGGCGAACACCATGCGCCATGTCGAGGTTGCCGTCCGGATCCATTGGTGCGAACCGCTCGTAGTTGTGGTCGTGGCCAGAGAGGACGAGTTCAACACCGTGTTCGTAGAGGGCGGTGTAGAACGCATCGAGATATTCGTTGGAACCATGTTCACCGGAGCTCCAGCGAGGCTGATGCCAGTACGCGAGGGTGCAAACCGCGGGATTAGATTCGAGATCTTCCCGGAGCCACTTTTCCTGCTCGGAGCCGGCGGAGATGTCGATCTCGGTATTCAGGACGACGACGTGCCAGACGCCAAGATCGTAGCTGTAGTACCCCTTGTCCGGATCTCCAGCGACCGGCCCAAAGTAGTCAAAATACGGCTGTCCACGGTCTGTCCGCATCTCGTGGTTACCGATCGCCGGCATGGTGCGATCCCGATGCTGACCCCAGGTCGGGTCATAGCAATCCTTGAATTCTTCAGCGGTACCGGCGGGGTACGCCGCGTCGCCGAGCATCGCGATGAAGCCCGGTTCTTCATCCAGGATCGCCGCCGTCATGGAATCGCCATCGCTTCCGCAACTGGCGATATCGCCCGCCGCGAGGAGGACCGGGGCCTCACTCGGCGCCATGTCGCCACCGGCGGCTGCTGACCCACCAAGATCCAGGACCAGCTCCGGCTTGTTGTCGGGTGATTCGCGCGAAGCGACATCCATACCGTTCGTCGATTCCGGCACCAGCACGAAGTTATAGACACCGTTTCCGGTGACCGCCGACGTCACGTCGTATTCGATCCAGACTCCCTCTCCCGTATCTCCCCGTTCCTTGTCCTCCAACTCACGATCGAGCGCCGGTCGGGTGTTCCAGGTCACCTCATCCTCATCCCAATCCACATTGGGCGCGAGCCAGAGAGTTGGCGCGTGACTCGTGCTGTCCAATACCCACAGGCGCAATGTCGCCTTCTCGACCACCCGCGTAACGCCGGTTACCTCGAAGCGAATATAGCTGGATGAATACGCCTCTTCGTCCGCCACCAGCCGCTCCCGGGAGCCATAATTCTCGTTCGGCGTTTGCTCCATGACATAGGCATCCGCGGTTGCGATGAATGTGACCGACCCGGATTGGGGTGAGGCCGCCGGTGAAGCTTCCGCCGGCACCGGGGATGCATCGTCTCCTCCGTCATCCTCCTGGGCCATGAGGCTGAGCGAAAACGCTGGAGCGACGGCCAGGCCAACAATCACCGCGACGATCAGGGCGGAGAGGAGGCGGAACGAGGAGCGATGGAGCAATGTCAGCATGCCGGATCCCCTGGAGTGGTGATGCTGTGGAATCAGAGTCTGGCGCATTGCAAGGATGCGTCGAACTCCCTCAGCAAGGGATTCGCGCACGCAAATCCCATTCGGATATTATGTTACGTCCCGTTAAGGATCACTCTAGGGAAACTTGACTCGCCTGTCAATGAAAACGATATAGCATTTACCCTTTCTCCCAAGGCAAGCAATGGATTTTCCCGATCCAGCCGGCTGGTGGTATGCTCTCGGCAACCGGGCGGGCAATGCCGCTCTGCCCGCCCCCCGGACCGACAGCAGATACAAGACGCAGCGGTCGACCGCCTGGCAACGACGGGTCGTCCGACCGGACGCGATCACGGACCGGATGACGTGACCTCGCGGCATCTGTCCACATGAGAGGAATTCACCGCACGATGCCAGCTACCGGTCAGCGCCGAACAGAATCCCTTCCCCACGAGCTCTCCGTCACATGCATGTCCTGCGGTCGGTCATTCGCCGGCACCAGCGCCATCTCGACCTGCCCGGAGTGCGGAGGGTTACTCGACGCCGATATCGATCTCGAACGAACGCTCACCCCGATCGCCTTCGACGCGCCTAAGGACAGCATTGGCGCGCAGTCCGGCGTCTGGCGGTTCCGCTCCCTGCTCCCCGACATCCCGGACGAGCACATCGTGACCCGGTATGAAGGAAACACACCGCTCTACTGGGATGATCGGCTCACCGACTATGCCGGACTCGCGAACGGGCGCATGGGCGTCAAACACGAAGGGCACAACCCGACCGGATCGTTCAAGGATCGCGGCATGACGGTCGCCGTCTCCCACGCCAGGACAATCGGCGCCCGCGTCATCGCCTGCGCGTCGACGGGCAACACGTCGGCATCCCTCGCCTCCTACGCCGCAACTGCCGGGATGCCCGCGATGGTCCTCATCCCGGACGGCAAGATCTCGGCTGGCAAGCTCGGCCAGACCATCGCCTACGGCGCCACCGTCGTACAGATCGCCGGCGATTTCGATCTCGCCTTGAAACTCCTGCGAGAGCTGACGAGCGAGTTCGACGTCTACCTCGCCAACTCGGTCAACCCGTTTCGTCCGGAGGGCCAGAAGACCATCGTCTTCGAGATCCTCGCGAATCTCAACTGGAAGGCGCCGGACGTCATCGCCCTGCCCGGCGGCAACCTCGGCAACACCGCCGCCTTTGGCAAGGCGCTCTCCGAGGCATACCAGGTTGGCCTGATCGACCGCCTGCCGCGCATCGCGACGATCCAGGCCGAGGGAGCATCTCCCTTCGCCCGCTATTTCGAGTCTGGTTTCGATCACTACGAGCCGATGACGCCGAACACAATCGCGACCGCCATCAACATCGGCGCGCCTGCCAGTGTCGAACGCGCCCGCCGCGCCATCCAGGGAACTAGTGGCCTGGTGACCGCCGTCACCGATGACGAGATCCTCGACGCGAAGGCGATCATCGACCGCGCCGGGATCGGCTGCGAGCCCGCCTCGGCCGCCTCGCTCGCCGGCATCCGCAAGCTCGTCGCAGCGGGCGAGATCCCGGACGATGCCACGGTTGTCGGGGTGCTCACGGGGAATGTGCTGAAGGATACGGACGCGATCGTCAACTACCATCTCTCGAATGTGGACGACGAGCCGCGACCGCTGGCGAATCGTCCGATCAAGGTCGACGCGACGCTCGACGCGCTGAAGAAGGTGCTGGACGATGCGGTTCTCGGTTAAGGCACCGGCGTCATCGGCGAATCTCGGCCCAGGATTCGACACGCTCGGCCTCGCGCTGGATGTCTGGAACGAGGCGATCATCGATACGGACGGCGAGCCGGGCAAGGTCGTCAACGGCGGGCCCGAGGCGGCCCTGCTCGAGAACCACGAGAACCTGACGCTGGTCGCCATGAACGCCCTCGCGCGTCGTATGGACCGGACCCTGCCGCCGTTCTCGCTGGAATCTACGACGGCTATCCCGGTCTCCCGGGGCATGGGCTCGTCGGCCGCCGCGCTGGTCATGGGACTGGCGGCCACCAATCACCTGCTCGACCTCGGGCTGGGGCTCGACGAGCTCCTGCGGATCGCCTGGGAGTTCGAGGGCCACGGGGACAACGTCGGCGCGGTCGTCTACGGCGGCGCGGTGCTGGCGATCCCTGGCACGGCCCGCGTCGCCCGGCTCTGGTCGGAAGGCGACCTTGGCCTGACGGCGGCCCTCTTCATCCCGGAGGAGACCGGCTCGACCCACATCGCCCGCTCGAAGCTCCCTTCCACCATCCCGCACGCCGACGGCACCTTCAACGTCCAGGCGGCAGCATCGCTGGCGCTGGGACTGGAGCGCCGGGACCCGGAGCTGATCGCCGCCGGGATGCGTGACCGTCTCCACGAACCCTATCGCGCCCAAATGTTCCCGCACCTTGAGCCGATGAAAGCCGCCGCGATCGCCGCCGGTGCGGCCGGAGCGTGCCTGAGCGGAGCGGGTTCCACCGTCCTCGCGCTGGTCGCGCCGGAGAAGGCTTCGAACGTGCGCGACGCCCTCGCAGAGATTGGTGGCGGTCTCGATATCCCGGGCCGCGCCGAGATCGTGGCGCCGACAACACGGGGCGTGGAGATCACGCCGGTACCGGCAGGCTCGTCGCAGTCAGTAGAGGCCCAGGTCGGCTGATTCCCTGCCGGAGAACGGCCCCGCGAGGGTGGAGGTTCTCCGGCAGAAGCGGCGTGCACCAAGACGCATCGCAACATATAAGAAGTGGGGCCGGCATGGAAGCGTCAAACTGGAACACGTACAGAACGACGTGAGACAGGAGAAACGTCCATGCATGCGGATCAACTTCGAGATGTCCTCACCGACCCGGTCGCCCAACGCCTCTATGACTCGGTCGACCTCGCGCGCCTCGCATACTCGGCGAAGGATGGCAGCCCGCGCGTCATTCCCATCGGTTACCGGTGGAACGGCACGGGCTTCAATCTCTACACAGCCCCGAACGCCCCGAAGCTGGACGCGCTCCGCCACGATCCGCGCGTGGCGCTGACGATCGATACCGAGAGCTTTCCGCCAAACGTCCTCCTCGTGCGCGGCACCGCGACGATCCAGATCATTGACGGGGTACCAGATGAGTACCTGGACATGAACCGCAGGCACACCGACCCCGCAACGTACGCCGAATGGGAGGCTGGCGTGCGCGGGCTGTACAAGCAGATGGCGCTTATCCAGATCACCCCAACCTGGGCCAAAGTCCTCGATTTCCAAACCCGTCTTCCCAGCGCGATCGAGGAACTGATCAGCCAGCAGAATCCTGGAAGCTGATCACAGCTCAGCCCCGGAAACCCTGTCAATATCCGAGAAGG
>DATGPC010000389.1:0-3525 GCA_035305265.1 Thermomicrobiales bacterium
CCGGTCGAGTCGCTCCCTGACGATTTCGATCCGGATGCGGCCGGATACTCAATCGTGGGCGACCCCGCCGAAGGCGTCCTTTGGGTCTCGGATCCCAATAGCGGGCAAATCCTGACCGTGACGCCGGAGGGTGAGATCACCCGCATGGCGGATCTCTCGGGGAACCACGTCGTGCCGACGCGCCTGGAGCTGAATCCGGACGGAGGCGTCTACGTCGGTACGTTGACCGCCGCCCCGTTCGAGGACGGCGAGGCTTCCGTGCTTGCGGTTGCCCTTGATGGAGATGTGACCGAGGTCTGGACCGGCCTGACCGCCGTAGCGGATGTTGCGGTTGGGGATGACGGGACGCTCTACGCCCTCGAGCTTTCGACCGGGAACACAGATGAGCCGCCATTCCTGACGCCCGGGAGCGGTCGCCTTGTCCAGCAGACTGGCGAGGATGAGCTCGAGGTTATTGTTTCGGAGCTCGATTTCCCTGTCGCCATGGAGATCGGCCCGGATGGCGCCTTCTATGTTTCTTCGCCGGCGTTCGGTGCGACGGGAGGCGAGGGCGTGATCGAGCGGTTCGCGCTCGATGGGTCCACAGGTGAGGAGGCTTCAGAGGCGTGCGAGCAGCTTCCTGAGACCATCAGCTTTGCGGAGATCTTCGCGCCATCACAGCCGGAGGAAACGCCGGCACCGACAGAAAGCCCGGAACCGACGGAAACACCGACGCCTGAGCCGACTGCTACCGAGATGCCGCAACCGACGGCCACGGAAGAGCCCGAACCGACTGCGACTCCGACGGCTGAGCCCACTGCGACCCCAACGCCGGAGCCGACCGCCACCCCAACTCCGGAACCCACGTCGACTCCCACTCCGGAACCGACAACGACACCCAGCCCGGAGCCCACAGCGACACCGAGCCCGGAACCAACGGCAACTCCGACGCCGGAACCCACAGCTACTCCAACGCCCGAACCAACTGTGACCCCGACGCCGGAGCCGACGGCGACACCGACACTGACACCGACACCTGAACCAACGGCTACACCAACGCCCGAGCCAACCGCGACGCCTGAACCGACGGCAACACCCGAGCCGACAGCGACGCCAACGCCGGAGCCGACTGCGACCCCGACGCCTGAACCGACGGCGACACCGACACCCGAACCGACGGCCACGCCTACTCCGGAGCCAACAGCAACTCCGAGTCCTGAGCCAACAGCGACACAGCCGCCTGTGGAGCGGACGATTCCTGTTGTTATCGTGACGCCGGAACCGGTCGAGGAGACGCCCGAACCGACGGTGGCAGCCACCCCAGTGTCGACTGTCGCAGCAACGCCAGAGACGGAACCTGACCAGGAACGGTCCATCCCGGTTGTGTTCCTGACGCCGGAAGCGGAACCCGCCGAAACTCCCGCGGCGACTGAGACGCCAGCATCCGGCGAGCGGACGATCCCCGTCGTGTTCTGGGAGCCGGAGGCCGATTCCGGCTCCCAGGAGGCCGTCGAGATTATCATCGCCGACTATGATTTCCAACCCGCGCTGATCGAGGTGCCTGCCGGCACGACGATTACGTGGGTGAACGAGGATGACGTCATGCACTCGGTCCTGGAGCGGAATCGCGTGTTCCAAACGACCGTGATGTCGCCGGGCGAAAGCGCGAGCGTGACACTCGATGAGCCTGGACGGTACATCTACGACTCCGATCTTTACCCGAACATGGAGGGCGTCATCGTCGTTGTCGCGGCGGATTAGCGTCGTACATCGGAACGTGAATCAGGGAAGGCCGCGCCGATCTCCGGCGCGGCCTTCTGGTGTCATCGATGTTGGTGTAGGATGGAGATGCTCATTCTTGACGATAAGTATCCGGTCGTGGAGCGGTAGATCGGGCGGGAGGTAACCCATGGGCTTCTCGGGGATCGTTCGACTTCTTCCCATCATCGCCATGCTGGTGGTCGTTCTGGTTCCGCACCATGCCATCGCCCAGGACGATGATGGAGGCACGACTATCGCCGGTGGCCTGGCGTCGCCGCGCGGGCTCGTCTGGGCAGGAAGCGAAACGATCCTGATGGCGAGCGCGGGGACAGGCGGCGAGGACGGGGCGGTGATCAGCATCGCCAACGCGTCGTGTCCTGTGCCGTTGTCCGCCGGTTTGCCCTCGACCGCGGACGCTGCCGGGAACGTGAGCGGACCAGGTGACCTGGCGGTGCTTGAAGGCCAGCTCTATGTTGCGATCGGTGGCTCGATCGAGGGCTGGCAAGGCGGTATCTCGATCGTCTTCGGTGACGGCAGCACGATGCAGGTCGCAGATCTCGCGTCGTGGTCGCGACCTGAGCTTGCCGAAGCGATTCCTGGAAATTTTGCGCCCCTCGCGGGTTACTCGATGACTTCTGATCCTGATGCCGGAGTGCTGTGGGTGTCCGATCCAGCCAGCCAGCAGGTCCTGACTGTAACCCCTGACGGTACGGTCAGCCGCGTCGCCGACTTCGCGCCATTCGGCCTGGTTCCGACTCGTATGGCGTTGGCACCGGACGGTGGATTGTACGTGGGAGCGTTGGACGCATCCTCGGTCGACGAAGGATCAGCGAGGGTCGTCACGGTTGATGCGGAAGGGAGCATATCCGACGCATGGACCGGGCTTACCATGGTGAGTGACGTGGCGTTTGGGCCGGATGGAGAGCTCTACGCGCTGGAGATGTCTACGGATCGTGGTGCGCAGGATTCGGTCAGCGGTCGGCTCGTTCAGCAGGCTGGTCCTGATGATGCTGAGGTGATCGCGGACGGTCTCGCGCTGCCGATTGCAATGGCCATCGGCCCCGACGATGCCTTCTACATCGCGTCCTTGCGGGACGGGGAAGGCGCAATAGTGCGGGTGGCGCCCGACGGTTCTCCGGCTCGCTTCGCCGTTGCGCCGGAATGTGCACCGGTGGATGGAGCATCCGACGAGGTCGGTAGAGAGGCGGCGGACGTGCCTCCGCCGACCGAGGAGTCTTCCCAGCCAGCCAACCCTCCGACTGCCGGAAGCCCGGCTCCGGTGATGTCCGAAGTCCAGGTCGGGATGATCGATCTCACGTTCCAGCCGGCCGTCATTGAGATACCGGCCGGGACGACGATCCGCTGGACGAACCTGGATGACGTCGAGCACACCGCGACGGGCATCGACTGGGAGTTCGACACCGGTGTCATCGCGCCGGGAGACAGCGCGACCGTCACGCTCGAGTTCCCGGGAACCTACGTCTACTTCTGCCAGTTCTATCCCGGCATGCAAGCGACGATCGTGGTGGTGTAGGGAGGCTAGATTGCCCGGGCGGCGTCTTCCTGCCGGCGCTGGGCCGTCTTCTGGTTCGCGGGATCGAGCCGGCGCGTGACCAGGATAGTGATCGCGGCGAAGACGCTCGCGACAAGGAACGGGATCTGGTACCCGACGTAGTTCAGGACGAACCCGGTGACGATCGGCACGATGACGGCCGCCGCGTGCTGCATCGTCAGGCCCATCGCGAGGGACGGCGCGACATCACGCGCCGGGGCGATCTTGCGCAG
>DATGPC010000390.1:0-3712 GCA_035305265.1 Thermomicrobiales bacterium
TCCCCTCCTGACGCGCCTGCGGGCCACGATAGCCCATCACCACGCCCTGTTCACATGCGTCCGACCAGATGAATTCACCCTATGGCCGGGACCTGTTGCCGTCAACACCGGATCAGGCGAAGCATCCCCATCGCTTGACCCTACAAAGAAGGCTTCGTACAGTGGAAACAGGTTCCCAAACTTTTCGCGCCCATCACAGGGCAAACCAAGGGGTATCGACATGCGAAGCAGCAGGAACAGCGGCGACGCAGGCGCGGCTCGTTCGCACGTCAACCGACGGCAGTTTCTCGCCGGATCGACAGCGTTATCGGCCGCGATCCTGTCGGGCGCCGCAATGCCGCTCGCAGGTGCTGCGCAGGAGGGCGAGGGGCAGTTCAACGCGGCGTGGCCCTTCGAGGCGCCACCAACGGGGCATATCAATTCCTTTGTTCCCGCCTCCATCATCGGCCCGAACAGTGTCTATGGCTTCGCTCTCTGGCTTCCACTCGCCTTCTACACATGGTCCACCGAGGAGTGGATGCCACAATTGGCGACGAACTGGGGTTTCCTGGCAGCAGGATCTGACCCCCTTCCGGCGGAGCCGGAAGACCCGTCACATCTCGTCGGGCTCGGCTTGATCGAGGAAGACGCCACCGTTTTCCAGATCCGGCTCCGCGAGGGCATGGTTTGGTCCGATGACACCCCGATTACCGCGCAGGACGTTCTGACAACAACCTCGATCCTCCGGCATCGTTCAGACGTGATGTGGGATTACCTCGAGAGCGTCGAGGCGGTGGACGACTACACCGTCAACTTCGTGATGAGCCGGCCGTCAACAGTGGTCCAGCGCTATGTCCTCAAAATGCAGCTCCGGCCCACATCGACGTTTGGGGAATGGGCAACCCGGATCGATGAGATGATCGCGGCTGGAAACGATCCGGAATCGCCGGAGTGGGCGCAGCTTCTGGACCAGTTCAACCAGTTCCGGCCCGAATCCATGGTCGTCTCGGGCCCGTTCACGATCGACCTCACTAGCGTTACGAACGCCGAGCTTTCGATGCCGAAGAACAACAAGGCATGGAACGCCGATCAGGTCAAATTCGACCGCATCCGGAATTTCCATGGTTCCGGAGAAGGCATCTACGCGGTCATCCTCAACGGCGAGGTCGACTACGCCACCCAGTCCTTCACGCCAGCGGTTGAGCAGCAGCTGATCGAGACCGGACAACGGATCGTCCGCCCGCCCGTCTACCAGGGACCGGCCATCCTGTTCAACTTCGCGAAGTTCCCGCAGCTGTTGGACAAGCGCGTTCGCCAGGCATTCGCCCATGTGATCGACCGCGCCCAGAACGGCCAGGTCGCGCTTGGCGAATCCGGCGTCCCTGTCCAGTACATGTCCGGCATGTCGGACCAGATGATCGGCGACTGGCTGGACCAGGCAGACATCGACACACTGAACCAGTACGAGCCAGACCAGGACATGGCAACAAGCCTGTTGGAGGAAGCTGGTTGGACAAAGGATGGTGATGCCTGGGTCATGGCCGATGGAACCCCGGCAGCATTCGAGATGCTAATCCCCGTTGAATCACCCGACTGGAGCGCGGCCGGGATGGATGCAGCAGAACAGCTTTCCCTCTTCGGTATCGAGGTCACGCCGCGGGCAGTACCCGTCGCCCAGCAGTCTCTCGATACTGATCAGGGGAATTTCGACCTCTCGGTCCGGTATTGGGGAACGCCATCGAACCCCCACCCGCACTTTGCCTACTCACAATCCCTCTTCAGCCACAACACCCTTGCGCGGAACGCTGGCGGCGAGGGCATCGCGTTCCCGCTGGTGCAAGACACGGACGTGGCGGGAGAAGTTGATCTGGAACAGTTGACCATCGAATCGGCCGAAGGCCTCGATACCGATGCGCAGCGGGAGAATGTCGCGGTCATCGCGAAGGTCTTCAACGAGTTGTTGCCGAACATTCCGCTCTTCGAACGGTTCGGCAACAACTCCGTCCTCGAAGGCGTCCGCGTGGCATCCTGGCCCGACGATGATCACCCGATCTACCAGAACAGCTTCTATGCCGATCCCATCGTGACCATGCTCATGCTGAGCGGTGAGCTGGAGCCCGCCGGCGAGGCGTGATAGCCAGCAGGTTCGGACCTCATGAAGAGATGCGGGAGTCCTTTGCGGGCTCCCCCATCTCGTACCACGATGGAGAGCGATGTGCCTCCCCCGATTTCCGCCATCGACGGCCTGATTCAGCGAATCGTTCCCGACCATACCGACCGCTTCCGGTACCAGATCATCCCGAATGACGGACCGGGTGACTGCTTCCGCGTGACAACCACTCATGACCTTGTCACCCTGCAGGGATCATCGATCCGCGCGCTCTCCGCCGCGCTCGGGCGATATCTGCGCGATGTGGAGCACCGGGACCTTTCCTGGGATCGCGGACCCGCTCGTCTTTCCAATGCCCCACCCGCACATGCCCCGATCGAGGCGGCCACGCCGTATCCCTGGCGCTACTACCTCAACTACGTCACCTTCGCCTATTCCACGGCATTCTGGGACTGGGAGCGCTGGGAGCGCGAGATCGACTGGATGGCGCTCCACGGCATCTCCATGCCGCTCGCCATCACCGGCCAGGAAGCCGTCTGGCATGCCGTCCTGACAAGGCTCGGGCTTTCGGCCGGGGAGATCGATGAGTTCATCACCGGCCCCGCCTATCTCCCCTTTGGCTGGATGGGTTGCATGGACGGCTGGGCCGGCCCCCTTCCCGCCGGATGGGTCGACGATCACGCCGACCTGCAACGGCGCATCCTAGAACGGGAACGCTCACTGGGGATGACGCCGGTCCTGCAGGGCTTCGCCGGACATGTGCCCCGGTCCCTCGCCCGGCTCTATCCGGCGTCCACGTTCCACGAGCTTACATGGACGGGGTTTACCGACACCATCCTGCTCGATCCCCAGGATCCTCTCTTCCCGGAGATCGGGACGCTGTTCATCGAAGAGCAAACCCGGCTCTTCGGCACGAATCATCTTTACGCCGCCGACCCGTTCATCGAGATGGTGCCGCAAGAGGGCAGCCCGGTGTTTCTCTCGGCGCTCGCCCGGGCGATGCTCGGAGCGATGACGTCCGCCGATGCCGATGCGCGCTGGATTTTCCAGGCATGGCCCTTCTATTTCCACGCCGCGTTCTGGACCGCCGACCGTATCGAGGCATTTCTCTCCGCGATCCCGGATGACCGGATGATCGTGCTCGACCTCTGGGCCGAGCATCTGCCACTCTGGAAACAGACGCAGGCCTTTCATGGCAAGCCATGGCTCTGGTGCATGGTCCACAACTTCGGTGGCCGGCAAGGAATGCAGGGAGATATGACCACCATCGCGAGCGGTCCCGCCACAGCCAACGCGCACTCGCGTTCGGGGCGCATGGAAGGCGTCGGCATCACGTCCGAGACGATCGAGAACAACCCGTTCATCTACGATCTGCTAACGGACACCGCCTGGTCGTCGGACCCAATCGATCTGGACACGTGGTTACCGGCCAATGTGCGGCAGCGGTACGGAACCGACGATCCGCACGCCATGCAGGCGTGGCAACGCCTTCGCGAGTCGGTCTACAGCCGTGAAGACCCGTCCGTCAGCCTCCGGCACAAAGTCGTGTGCAAGCGCCCCCATCGCGACCGCATGCTCGCCACTGATATCGATCGCGCAACGTTGGCGACAGAGCTCGATGCC
>DATGPC010000391.1:0-3030 GCA_035305265.1 Thermomicrobiales bacterium
AAGCATGCGTGGTTCGGACATGATGTGCTCCTTGCATCAACATGACGAGCGTGAGGCGCAGGTCGGCTGGATGGCGGGCCCGATTCCATCGGCCGAGATGCGTGGTTGGTTGTCCCGTGTCTATGGTGACGGAACGGAGGGTGGGTTCCATGCGGGATAGCACTGTATTGGGGCGTGGTGGGGTACAGGGATATCACTGTACCGCTGCCCGGGGCTGGGGATTCGGGGACGTGGGTGGTCGAGGTGATCATGATCATGCTCTTTTGGGGATGGGTAAAGTTTAGGACCTGACTTTTCAAGTTGTTCAGGTTGTGCGTGTATGGGGGAACCTGAGCAAGTTGAACGATTGAGGCTTCCGGGCGGGAGCGGGATGGGTAGTTAAGGGGTCAAGACGCCAAGTTTCTTCATATACATGGAAACTTGGCGTCTTGACCCCTTGGGTTGCTGGCGGCGGTTTCGGCGCGAGCGGGGCCGGGCTCCGAGGGACGACATTGCGGCGCATGTGTGTGGATCCAGGGGTGTGCAGCCGCCGCAAGTCGTCCCGTACGGGGGCTTGCGATGATGGCGAAATGAGCTGCCGTCTGGATCGCTTCGCGTCGCTCGCAGCTGCGGGGGCCTCCGGCCGAGCCCGTAGGGCGAGAAGCGGCAGCGAGCCCTTGCATTCGCTCAGGATGACGGGGGCTTTGGGCGCGGGGTGGGCGGACACGGGGTCCGCCCCTACGGGATGCGAGAGGTGGATGACGGGGAAGGGACGACCCATTCGACACGATCGAGGCAGGCCCCGAGGGACGACATTGTGGCGCGGGTGTGCAGGGCCAGTGGTCTGGGGCGCCGCACGTCGTCTCGTACAGGATGAAGTTCGCGACCGCCTTACGTTGTCCCGTACAGGAGTAGATGTGGTCAGGTGGAGTGGCCGAGCATCCAGCGGTTGATGGCGTTCATCCGGTCGAAGTAGTCGGCGATGGGGTGGCCGGTGGCGGCTTCGACATCGGCGTGGGGCCATTCGTCGAGGACGATGGCGAGACCGAGGCGGATCACGCCGAGCCCGTAGCGGAGCACCACCGCGGCCTCGTATCCGGCGCGGATCTCTTCCGGATCCCCGTCCCAGCCCATGTCGCGGAGGCCGTCGAGGTAGTGCGCGAGGAGCGGGGCGCGCATGGCGATGGCGTCGTCGACCGTCACGTCCATGAACCACGGACCGGCGGCGAGCAGCGGGGCGAGATCCTCGCCGATCGCGGCGATGCCGGCGAAGGACCAGTCGATCAGCACGACATCGTCGTCGCCGTCCGGCGTTCGTCTCAGGAGAATATTCCGGCGAAAGGCATCGAGATGCGCGAAGGTGCGGGGAAGACGGTCCAGCACGGCGAAGGACGTCTCGCGGGTATCCCAGAGGCGGGCGTAGCCGTCGAACACCTCGGGACGGTAGATGTTGCGGACATCAGGATGGTCCGCCTTTCGCGCGATGCGCTCCAGCGTCGGTCCGGCGGCCTCGACCCATTGGCGGAGCCACTCGTTGCTCAGGGCGGGGTGCTCTGGGAGGGGCGTGTCGTTGAGGTAAGCGCCGTTGAACTGCCCGAGACGCCGGGCCACGAGCGCGTAGTCGTCCGGCGTTTCGGGGTGCCGGGCGTGACCGGTGATGTCTTCCAGCCAGCTCCAGGTGGTGCCGTCGTCGCGTTGCAGCATGCCGTACCACGCCGGGGCTCGGATGCCGCCGGGAAGGTCGGCGAGCAGGCCGGAGCTGTAGAGCTCGACCTCGCGGTTCGGCCAGTTGAACGAGGTCGGCGCGGCGTTCGTCTCCGGCAGGGCCCATCCCTTGAGGACGATGGACCAGGCTTCGGTGGTGCCGTTTGCGATCGCCTCGCCCCGAAGTCGCCAGACGCCGATGGCCTCGCCGCTGCCGACGAGCGGGTCGCGCGTCCACGATGTGATCCGGGCACGGTCATCGGCGAGCAATCGCTGAACGGCCTGGGTGAGATCGTCCGTCGATAGCCATTGCAGGGCATCAGCGTCGTCCATGGTGCGGTGTCCTGATGCGTTCGGGAATGTCGCGGGGCCCGGGTATCATCTTACCCATGCGGATGGCGGAATCCGCGACCCGGTGTAGCATGATCCCTCCCTGCTACGATGCAGTCAGGGACCATGCACACCGTGTTCGCGCGAGGAGGACGCCATGACGACGGCGGAGTCGGTGGTACGCGTTTTCGTTGAAGAGATGTGGGGCACCGGCAACATCGATCTCGTCGATGCGGTCGTCGACGAACACTACCGTCCGGATGGCCAGGCGGGCGGGCGGGATTTCGTTCGTCGTAACATGCGCCGATTCCGGGCAGGATTCCCGGACCACGCTGTTCGCATCATCCATCTCGTCGCCAGTGGCGATCAGGTCGCCGTGCTGTTCGAGCATACCGGGACGCACCTGGGCGTATTCGGCGGCATGGAGCCAACCGGGCGGAAGATGCGTTTCCTCGAATCCGGCTTCTTCACGGTGCGGGACGGCAAGGTCGTCTCTGCTGACTGGGTCTCCGATGGTCTCGGCTTGCGCATCCAGCTGGGCTACCTGCCCGAGGATTTCTGGCGGAATCCGCATCGTGACGGACCGCTCATGCCGCAAGCCGGCTCGCCAGCCAGTCGTAAAACGCGGAAAGGTTGGCGGTGATCTCATCGATCGGACGGCCCAACATCTGCTCGATGACCGGCGTGAAGGAGTCATTGAGGAGCCGGGGGACGATGAATCGTACGGGGCCGACGCCATAGCGAAGCCCGACGGTGGCGACGTAGGCGTCGCGGACCGGCTCCGGGTCGCCGCGCCATCCGGCGTCACGCAGCCCGTCGAGATAGGCGTCGAGCACGATGTCATCGAGTTGGCGGATATCCGTGACCGGTACCTCTATGAACGACACGCTTGCCGCCACGAGCGGGGCTATCTCTTCGCCCAACGCCGCGATCCCGGCGAAGGACCAGTCGACAAGCACCGTCCGCGCGGAGCCGTTCGTCCCGGCATGGTAGAAAATGTTCCTGCGGAACACATCG
>DATGPC010000392.1:0-22763 GCA_035305265.1 Thermomicrobiales bacterium
CTTCAGCGAGACCGAGCGCGGCACCGCCAAGGGCCGCAGCCACCTCTGGATCATGGACGCGGACGGCGGCAACCAGCGCCAGCTCACCCAGGGCGGCTCGGCCACCTCCGAACCCGTGTGGTCGCCGGATGACACCGCCATCGCCTTCGTCTCCAACCGGGGCAAGGGCCACGCGATTTGCGTCCTCCCGATCGACGGCGGCGAAGCCCGCGTCATCACCACCCACGCCCGGAAACCATCCGGCCTGGAGTGGTCACCGGAGGGCGCGAAGATCGCCTACACGGTCGAGGTGGATCCGGAGAATCCGGACGAAGCCGACCGCGATCCCGGCCTGCCACCGGCGGTCCGCGCGATTCGCCGCATCGACTACAAGCAGGACAACCGCGGCTATCTCAACGACGTTCGCCATCAGGTCATGGTCGTCGACGTCGAAAGCGGCGAACGGCGACAAATCTCGACCGACCTCAAGGACCACAATTATCCGCAGTGGTCGCCAGACGGCACGAAGCTGGCCGCCAAGATCTCCCTGCGCAACGGCATGAACAGCACTCTTGGCGTCTACGACGTCGAGTCGGGTGAGCGCATCATCATCGGCTGGGAGGACGGCGGCATCGGAACATGGCGGTGGTCCGGCGACGGCGCGTTCATCCTCTTCAACGGCAGCGAGACGTCATCGCCCCACTCCGAGTTCTTCCGATACGACGTTGCTTCCGGCGAAACTCGCCAGCTGACGTCCGACCTCCCCTTCAGCCCGGAATCCGGCCGCCCGACCATCTCCGGCCCGGCCCAGCCCGTCTGGCTGGATGACGCCACGGCCCTTGTTCACGGGACATCCGCGGGCGCGGGGGGCCTCTGGACAGTCAATGCCGAATCAGGCGATGTGGCCGAGATCGCCCGGTGGGACGCCACCCACGCCGGCCTGAGCGTCGATGCCTCGGGCGCCACCGTCGTGCAGGGCCAGAACGACACGACCGGCAGCGGCCGACTCGTCCGCGTCGACCGCGCAACCGGCGACGTGACCGTGTTGCTCGATCCGAACGCCGATCTCTTCGCGGAGGCCCCGTCGGCGCAGGTCGAGAAGATCACCGTCACGCGGGATGGCTGGGATATCGACGCCTGGGTCCACAAGCCGGCCGACTTCGACGAGAACGGCTCCTACCCGGTCATCCTCGACGTCCACGGCGGCCCGCATGGCAATCACGGATTCACCTTCAACGCCGGGGCGCAGATCCTCGCGTCGCACGGCTACATCGTCGTCGCGCCGAACCCGCGCGGCTCAGGCACCTACGGCAAGGAGTTCGGTGAGGCGGTGCATGGCGACTGGGGCGGCGAGGACTGGCTCGACCTCCTCGCGGTGCTGGACAACGTCCTCGAGAACCCGTGGGCGGACGCCGACCGCACCGGCATCTACGGCTACTCCTACGGTGGCTACATGACATCGTGGGCGATCGGCCAGACCGACCGCTTCAAGGCGGCCGTGTGCGGCGCGCCGGTCTTCAACCTGGCGTCGTTCTACGGCACCAGCGACATCGGCCACGTCTTCGGCGACAACCAGTGGGGCGGCTCGCCGCTCGACCCGAAGGTCGCCGCATTCATGAAGGAGCGCTCGCCCTCCGAGCACATCCACAAGGCCGTCACCCCGACCTTGATCGTCCATGGAGAGGCGGACGACCGCTGCCCCATCGGTCAGGGTGAGGAGATGTTCGTCGGGTTGCTCAAGGCCGGTGTCGAAACCGAGTTCGTCCGCTACCCCGGCGGCTCGCACATGATGCTCCGCAACGGCCCGGTCCAGCACCGGATCGACTACTACACCCGCATCCTCGCCTGGTTCGACAAGCACCTGTAGGCGCCGGGAATACGCATCGAAACCGCGATCGTGAGAATCAAGGCTGCCAGGTTGTTGCTATTGGGCACAACCTGGCAGCCTTGATTGAATTCCTTCGAGACTCCCAAGGCGTCAAGACGCCAGGTTTCTCCACGTACATGGAAACCTGGCGTCTTGATGCCTTGACCACCCACGCCGTTCACTCCCCACCCGGAATCGTCAACGTTTCAAGATGCCCAGGTTTCTCCTATACCCGAACAACTTGGTTAACTTGAAAAGTTGGCCCCTAAACCGTGGGAAACCAAAAGAGCATGATCATGATCGCCTTGCGCAGAATCGTCACGCTGATGGAAGCGATCGCTGTCAGCAATGCCCTGCTACACCCGCGCGAGGTGCGTTTCCTTGAAGCCTTCCGGGTACTTCAGGCCATACCCCAGCACCCGGTCGAACCCGATGTGCGCGAGCCAGACCAGAGCGACCTGCGTCGTGATATCGCTATCGACCACCACGCCTGTGATTCCCAGCGCGAGGGCAAGCGCGGTCGTATGAGCGAGGTTGTAGCCCATTGCCCCGAGCCGGTTCCCTCCCATGAACCCGACCATCGACAGGTCCGGTGCGAAGAACAGCGCCGCGTAGAGCCACCAGGACGCATCCGTCCGGGAATAGAGCACGGTCGCCGCGACCAGCAACGCCGCGCCCTCCGCATGCAACATCAACTTCGGATACAGGAACCTCATCGGCGCGTTACTCCAGAATCCCCGTCGGCCGGGGCACAAGGGAGGCATCATCCCGCCTCATCAGGATTCCAGTCTGCGCCACCGGGTCGCTCCGTGGCATCGGCAGCTTGGCCGGGACCGGCCTCCGTCGTTGGGCGGATCACCCGCGACAACGTCCGTGCGACCGCCACCGCCACGACTGCTCCGGCAAACCCGCCGGCGGCGAGGGCGAAACGCGGCCCGGCCAGGTCGATGAGCGGTCCACCCACGGCATAGGAAAGCCCCGCGCTGAGACCAACCGCGCCGAACAGGTTCGCGAACGCCCGCCCCTGCATGCCTTTCGGCACCGTTCGCTGCACGAACGTCTGCACGCTGACCTCGATCAGGCTGATGCCAAGCCCGCGCACCGCCTGCATCGCGAACGCCATCCAGATCGTGACCGAGAGCCCCGTTATCGCATTGCCAAGGCTGCTGATGAGGAATCCCGCACCGATCATCGCCACCGCCGGGAAGCGCGTCGCGAACCGGGCCAGGAGCAGGAAGCCGATCAGCAATCCCACCCCCGCCCCACCGTAGAGCAGGCTCGTTTGGGAGTCGGTGCCCTCCAGGACATCCTGCGCCAGGAACACGAGGGCGATGTCGTCGACGCCGTTCAGGGCCACGACGGCGCAGAAGCCGATTGTCAGGATTCGGAGCGAGGGCAATTGCCACAGGAAGCGCAGACCGTCCCCGGCCTCCCGCAAGAAGGGCACGCGATCCCCATCGAGGTCTACGGGCGCCAACTTCGGAAGCCCCAACAAGAGCAGCGCGGAAACGAGGAAGGTCGCGGCATCGACGAAGAGCATGCCGCGCACGCCGATCAACGGCAGGAGCGCCGCGCCCAGCAGCGGCCCGATCAGGTCGAAGCCATGCGTGCCGAATCCGATCACCGCGTTCGCCGTCTCTAGGTCCCGCTCGCGTACGAGGTCCGGCACGGAGCTTCGCGACGCCGGCTGGAAGAGGCTGCCCAGCGTGCTCCTCACCGCGACAAGCGCCAGCAGCGGCACGATCGGCATGTCGACCAATGCGATCGAGGTGATGATCGCGCCCTGCGCCAGGTCGCACCCGACCATCAGCCGCTTGCGATCCACCCGGTCGCTGAGCGCTCCGCTCAGTGGACTGAGGAGAGACGGCGCGAAGTCGACCGCCAGGAAGAGCAATGCGACGGTGACGCCACTGCCCTCTGCCCCGACGACGTAGAGCACCAGCGCGATCGTCCCGAGCGCATCACCGATGAACGACGTAATCCGCGAAAGCCAGAGCGCCCGGAACGCGGCGTTACGGCGAAGCAAGTCCCACGCGCCGGACGGACTCCTGTTCGCGCTCACCGAAGACCCCTGACCGTTGGGCGAGCAGCACCGTTCTGCATGGAATCAGGGCTCCGCGATATCCGATGGATTGTGCGCCATGTCCCGCCCGCATGATACACGCAAGCGCTGGCCGGCACTCACGCCCGCAGTGATGCCGCTCCAGGGCCGGACAGCTCATCGACGCCCACGGGCCGCCCGGATACCGCCAGCAGTAGCGCGAGGCTGGTTCCGTGCACGTCCGCGCCGGTGCCCATTTCTGTATCGCCGTCGGTCGCGACAAGTCGCAGACCTTCGGCCCGTTCCTTTCCACCACCCATCTTCACGATCGTGCGGAGCTGGTAGCGAAGGGCCTCAGCCACGCTGGCTATCGGATAGTCGTGGTGAATCCCGAGCGGCCGCCGGATGTCCTCACCATGAACGATGATCTCCACCAGCCGGGTAGCAAGCGGGGCGGGCGCGCTCGTCGTGCGGCGAGACACCGCGCGAAACGCCTCCAGCGTGTGCTTCGGATCCCCAAGCCGCTCCCGCTCGACCCCACGCGCGTTGGCGTGATCGAAATCG
Organism: Thermomicrobiales bacterium; assembly: GCA_035305265.1. Lineage (GTDB taxonomy): Bacteria > Chloroflexota > Chloroflexia > Thermomicrobiales > UBA6265 > UBA6265. The sequence goes on from DATGPC010000392.1 coordinate 4,452, forward strand.
AAGCGTGCCGCAATCAGGTCACGCAGGAAGGAAAGCCTGGTGGTTTTGGCATCTCCGACGAGATGGGCCAGGACGTCGTGGACATCCCATCCGGGACACAACGACGGGGCTGACCACTGTTCCGGTGGCAACGACTCCAGGTCCCGAATCAACGCGTCGCGTTCGGCATGCACGACGTCCCAAAGCTTGCTCAACCGGACCTCCCCTTCTCGATGCCGCCATCGTGGCCGATAGAGCTATCTTCGTCGATCCACGCGTGGGGGGCTTATCCAATGTTGCTTATCCCGAACCCGGCTGGCAGCTCATCGCGTCGTCCATCGCGCGGGCGCACCGGTCATGGAGCACCCGGACAAGCCTCGATACATCGATGCCATCCGTCGCGTGGAGAAGGTCATCGACATCGTCCAGCCCCGCCAGGCCCAGGATGCGCTTCTCGTTGGTCACCCATCGACGCTTCGCCGCGAGGACGGCGTGCGCAGCACAGGTGACTGCTACGGCGGCCAACCCCAGGGCCTGCAGCGTTCGACCGTTGGCGGCATGCCCCTTCTCCGCATAGTCGAACAGCATTTCAGCGTGATTCCGCCAGGTCCGGGACGCCCGGTCGCGAAGCGCGGTAGGGAAATCCGGGACAGGCAGCTCGCCTCTCAGGCAGACGCTTTCGGCAAGCTCGGCCAGCAGCAGGTAGCTCGGGATCCCGGCAATGTGGAACATCAATGGCTCGATCTGGAAGATACCGTCTTCTGATTCCCGCAGGATACGATCGATGTCGTCCAGGTCCCGGTAATGGACGTCAACTCGCCGGCCATCAACGGTTAGCCACGCGCCGCCGTTGAAGACGCCACCACCCCAACCACCCAGCGGCGAGATCTCGCCCGGCCAACCGAGCGCCCGGAGGTCGTCCGGATCGAACGCGCCGCGGTAATAGATGGAAAGATCCCAATCCGTTTCCGGACCGGGATCTCCGTAGACGCGCGATCCACCGAGCGCCACCGCCTCGACCGCTGGCAGGTCGAACAGGGCATCGGCGAGATGGTTCAGGAACGCGCGGTCGTCCGGCATCTCGATGCATGTCTCCTACGTATAGATGAACTGCACCGTCGCCTCGCAGTCGTGAGACGCCGTAACCCTCACCCAGTGTCCACTAAACCCGCTCGGGAATTCGTGATGGGCGTAACCACCAGCGTCCACGTCGAACGACCCGTACGGTGCCCACTCCTGCGTCCCGACAAAATCGACCTCCACGTCGAACCGGACGGTGCGGTCCGCTTCATGCCGAAAGTGCACGCCCTTCTTGTCGAACCCTGTCATCAGGTACGGCTCTGAGGGGACTCCCGCCCTGGCCTGATCGCGCCACCAGGGGCCTCCCCAACCGGCCGGCTTGCCGAAGCCCCACAGGTCATCCGTCTTGCCAAACCAGAGGTTCGACTGCGGCTCGCCCGCCAGCAGGTTTTCGTCGAACAGTGGCGTGACCTGGTTTCCCGACAGCACCAGCATGCCGCGCCACGAGCAGAAATCAGGGATCATCCGCAGATGCGTTGAGATCGGCCGCACGCCCCAGACCTTCCCCTCATACACCAGGGGCGTCAGCTCATAGAACATGTAGTGGGCGTCCATCAGGAACCGCTCGGTCTCGACTTCACGGATCCGCGGCCACTCGGTCGTGAACATGTGATCGAATGTGTGGCTGGCCTTGGGCAGCCGGTAAGTGGTCCACTCCTCATCGACCAGCACCTTCAGCTTCGCCGACGCGCGGTCCCAGCCCGTGGCGAAGACAGCCTTCCCCATGTTCCCGCGACCGTTCACCTCGACGTACGGGTTCCGCTCGATGATCTGCCATGCCGAACCGTCGAACATCGCCAGCCGTCCATCCTGCTGGTCCGTCGAGAAATCGCGGTCGTGATAGGTGTTGTTCGTCACGAAGATCTTGTTGTCGATGGCGTATCCGGCTTTGAAATGGGAATAGGCGTCGGACGCAACGTCCAGCTCGTCGAGCAGGTCGAAGAGTGTCGTGACCTCGAGCGTTTCGAGGTCCGCTTCCAGCAGCAGCCCCTCCATCGTCAGGTACAGCGCCTTCCGCTCCGGCTCCGTTGTATGGACCATCGTCGCCGCGAGACGATGCTCGACAAGCCCCTGGATCGTGGACACTTTTCCCGACATATCGATGATGTGAGGCCCGATCAGGAGCTGGTGTGTCGGCCCGTGCATCATGCGGTTGGCGTAGGTCCCGACGACGCTTTGCTCGTGCTTTTCGATGCGCATATCGTCGTCGATCGAGAACAAACCGGTCCCCGAGCCCGTGCGCGCCGTATGCGCCACATAGGACACCATCCATAGCTTCCCGGCCCACGGCATCAGCGCGCCGATCCCGGTCTCGCTTCTCGCCGGGGCCATATCCGCCTTCACCGTCAGGTGCGGGAACACACCAGACACATTTGTATGACTCATCCTTCTCCCCATATTCCAGTCATTCATGAACCGGGCATGAAACCACGCCGACCCGCTCCAGCACCAGTCACCAGCCAGGATTTTTCCTAGCCCTTCATCCCGGTTCGCGTCAGCGCCTGGATGAACTGGCGCTGCAAGATAAGGAAGACCACGATCACCGGAACGATCGACGACACCGCGCCAGCCATGGCAAGCGATGGGCTCATGCCGCCACCCTCATCCATGTAACGCGTCAGGCCGATCGGAATCGTGAAGATCTCCTCCGATGTCAGCATCACCAGCGGCGTCTCGTAGTCGTTCCAGCTCCAGACGAACGCCAGAATCATCAAGGATGCAATCGCCGGTTTCGCCAGTGGCATCACGATCTGGTAGTAGCACTGCAGCTCGCTGGCGCCATCCATCTTCGCCGCATCCGTCAGGTCTTTCGGGATCCCCATGAAGAACTGCCTGAGCAGGAACGTCCCGAAGACCGTGAACATGCCGGGCAGGATCAGCGCCCAAAGCGTGTCGTGAATGCCGATCTCCTGATAAAGAATGAATCGCGGCACCAGGAGCATCTGGTGCGGGATGATCATCGTCGCCAGGTACAAGACGAAGATGAGGTTCTTGAAGCGGAATTCCATCCGCGCGAACGCGTACGCCGCGAGCGAGGCGGTCAACACCTCACCGAACACGCGGCAAACCGCGACGATCACCGAGTTCCCCATGAACCGCGTGATGGGGTAGTTCCCCGTCCAGACCCGCTCGTACCCGAAGAAGCTCACCGGATCCGGGATCCATTCAATGGGCAGGCGGAAGACGTCGATATCCCGCTTCAGCGACGAAACGACCATCCAAACGAATGGAAAGAGGAATAGCAGCGCACTGACCCACAAGATCGCAATCGTCACGTACCAACGCACGGGCTTCCCGTGCCGCCGGATCGAAGGGGGTGTCCAGGTCGTGCCTGCCTGATATGCTCCAGAGCTCATGACATCCCCCTACTGGTCGTAGAAGACGGCGCGCCGCTGGTAGAGCCAGAGCCCGAGCGTCAGGAGCAGCACGAACGCGAACATGATCCACGAGAGCGCCGCCGCATATCCGAACCGGTAGAACTGGAACCCGTTCTGGTACACGTAATAGGAAGCGACCGTTGTCGACGTGCCAGGGCCGCCACGAGTCATCAGGTTGATCATGCCCCACGACTGGGAGGACCCGATGAACCCGGTCACCAGCAGGAAGAACGTGGTCGGCGTGATGAGGGGAAAGGTGATCGACCTGAACTTCTCGATCACACCGGCGCCATCGAGATCCGCCGCTTCGTACAAGTCCTCGGGTAATGTCTGCAGCGCTGCGAGGTAGATGATGGCGGCATAGCCGCATCCGCCCCAAATCGCCATGATGATCAGTGCCGGCAGCGCCCAGTCGGACGAGGCCAGCCAGACTGGTGGGTCCTCCACACCGATCCAGCGGAGCACCGCGTTGATCGGGCCGTATCGCGGGTGATACAGCAGGATCCACGTCGCCGAGATTGCCACCGCGTTCACGATGTATGGGATGAAGAAGATCAATCGGAGGAGCGCCCGGCCGGGCGTCGGGCCGTTGAGGCCGAGTGCCAGCAACAGCCCGAACGCAACGGTCAGTGGGACGCTCCCCACCACATAGATCCCCGTGATCCCCATCGCTTTCCAGAACGCCGAGTCTGTAAAGCCTTCGACGAAATTGTCGAGGCCCACCCACTCGATCCCGGAGAGGCCCGACACAACGTCCCAATTCGCGAACGATACGACCAGGGCGAAGATCAACGGGAGCAACGTGAACGCCGCGAACCCGATCAGGTTTGGCGCGATGAAGAGGTAGCCTTGCCAGTTGGACTTCCCTCGTGACCGCGTTCGCCTGCTCTTCGTCTCGGTGCCAGCCAGCACCGCTGGTGCGATTTCCTGCTTCCCGTTGATCATCGCAACTCTGTCCTGAGATCAGGGCAACCTGCTATGAAGCGCCCGCCAGAATGTCATCCGCGCCGGCCTTGAGATCAGTGATGAACTGGTCGATATCGATCTCGCCGATCAGGAGGCGGTCCTCGAGGCCGGTGAGGAGGTTGGTGATCTCCGCCGCCCCGGTCGTGATCGTGTCCGTGAAGTACCTGATATCCGGGTCGAAGGTGACCGAGCGGAACGCCTCGACGTCGTAGAGCTCTTCGGCATCGGGACCCAACAACCCGGCAACAACCGTCTCTTCGTCGAACGTGAGATAGGTCGGGATCTTCCCGGCGGGCAGCATGTACTCCGCGCCGTCAGTCAGCCAGTACCGCATGAGCTGCCATGCCTCGTCGGGGAACTGCGTGTCCGCGCCCATCAGGATCCAGTTGTTGATGCCCTGACCGGTGTACTGCTGCTCGACATCCGGCAGTTTCGGCAACGGCGCGAACGTCGTCACGAAGTCATGCGGATACTGTTCCTTGTCGTTCACGTAGCGGAGCGACCATGGTGAGTTCACCCAGAGATGAACCTGCTCCGTCAGGAACGGCGTCTGCGCGTACGCGCGGAGGTTTTGGGCGATGACATCGGTCCACGGGAAGGCAATGCCTTCGTCGATCATGTCCCGGTGCCGGCCGTACGTCTCGGCGAACGCCGGATCATCGAAGTTCGACTCCGCCCCACCTTCCTTGTACCAGGCGTTGGCACCGAGCTTCATGCCGGCCGTATTGGGCGGCCCGTAGGTCCCGAATGCAAGGTCGCCGGTCATCTCGCGGGAGAGCTCGACGTACTCGTCAATCGTCCAGCCGGCTTGCGGGATTTCGATCCCTGCATCCTCGAACGCATTCTTGTTAATGAAGAGGAATGTCGGTTCCTGCGTCGTCGGGATGGCGTGGTAGACGCCTTCCTCGGTGACGAAGATGCCATCGGTCGTCGTGATCCACTCGTTGATCTCGGCATCGTCGGTCACGTATTGCGTGATATCTGCCGCAGCTCCGGCGCCGATGCGCTGGCCCAGGCGAGAGACCTGGTAGGTGAAGAACAGGTCGATCGGCGTCCCGCCCTGAAGTGCCGTGTCAAGCTGCGTGTTCCCGGTATCGTCATTTACGTACCGGGTGTAGTTGACCGTGATCCCGGGATTCGCGTCCATGAACGCGTCGACCAGCGCCTGCGGACCGTTCTCGGCCGGGACACCGCCCCAAACCTCGAGCGTCACACCGTCCTGGAAGCGAACCGCGGGAGCCGCAAACGTCGCCGATGGCGCGCCCAGCCGGGCGGCGGCCGCCCCGCCGATGGCTGTCCCGATCACCTGTCGCCGGTTGAGGTTGAACGTCTTGAACGATTTCATCGTTGCACTCCTCGTCATGTCAGCCTGCAAACTGCCTGGGACCCAAGGGTTGCGATGCGACGCTCCTTTCATCAGGCATACGCCCGAACCTCGACAATGCGAGCCGTGGCGCCACCGTGGGTTGAGAGCACGGTCACGCGTAGAGCACCTGTTGTGGTGGCTGGGAAGGAATGAACACGCTGCCGCTGGACGTTTCCAGTGACCTCCGCCACCGTCGCCCACTCGCCCGAGGATGGATCACGTGTCTCGATCCGGTAGTCCCTGGCGATCATCGGGAAGGTACCTTCCCAGATCCAGCCGCTTAGTTGGGAATCGAAAGTGAGGTGGATGCGGGAGATGTCGACCGGCTCCGGCCACGCGAGCGTGATGCCCTGCGGCAACGGCTCGCCCGGATCGCTGATCCACATATTGGTGGCGGTCTCTGGTCGGGTGACGCCCGAGAGGACTTGCTCCGCTCCGAACGGCGTGCTGACCGGTTCCAGGTTGAACCAGAAAGTGCCGTGCAGCCAGCGCCAGTAGCCGAGCTCGTCGTCCCACGACGCGGCCTGCGTCCCCGGAGGCTCGTGCTCCGTCAGCCACCAACCAAGATCAGGGTTCGGCTCCATGATGAGCGCCACCGGCGCATTCGCCTGGCACACGATGGGCAGGTCCGGAACGAACGCCACTTCGTGATGTCCGGGATAGATCTCGGCCGTCAACGTGGCCAAAATCCCAGGTTCACCCGCGCACGAACCGATGTCTCGCAGGTGAACCGCCTGGCGAACGACGAGTCGCGCCTCGACTGGCATCTCTGACGAATTCGTTACCCGGAGAGAGATACGCTCGATGCGGCCGGAAGAAATCACGAGGGACTGGGCATGTGCCCGTTGCAGCGCGACCGCACGTCCGTCCGCGTCCGACGCATCTCGAGAATGAACGCCGACGGATTCCGCGAGGCTCAATCCCGCCTGGTCCCAGCCCATCTCCTGCCCGTCACCGAGGACGAGCGATGCCTCGCTTGTCGCGCTGACCTCGACGCCCGGCAGCCGGGCGAGATCGTCCCGATCCTCGTTGGCCAAGCGGGGAAGGTAGGCGCCTTGTCGCAGGAGTTGTTGCTGGACCTCGCGAACAAGGCCCGGATCCCCGGCGAGCGAACGCGGCGTCGCTCCGGCGGCGAGCGCCTTGCTCGCCGCGACGCCTGCCGCCTCGCCAATCACCGAAGTCGTCTTCATGACGCGGGTGGAGCCATGCGCCACGTGGGATTGGCTGATGTTACGGCCGGCAAGCATGAGGTTGCTGACCGCCCGGCTATAGAGCGAGCGCAGCGGTATGCCGTAGATATCCGGAAGGGGCGGCTGCGTGCATGGCTTGTCCGCGGAATACACGCCATCGGGCGCATGGAGGTCGATGGCCCAGCCACCGTAGGCAACCACGTCATCCGGTACCTCCAGGATGCCGTTGACGATATCGCCTTCCGTCAGGATGTGATCGCCTTCGAACCGGCGGCTCTCCCGTTTCCCGGGAATATGCCCGATCCAGTCGAGCGTCCACGTCTTCGCTCGCTCTCGAACACCCGGAACGGTGCAATGGTTCTTGATGTGATCCCACACGCCGAGCACTGCCGATTGCAGCTCATGCCGGATTTCCTCATTCTCGTGAATGGTGTGGTGTGTCCCGCCCCACTCGAGCCACCAGTACCCGCTCTCGAAGGATTCATGGTTGCGGAACGGCAATGACTCCTCGTCCGGGAATGGATGCGCCCAATCCGGCGCGACGAAAGGCACCTCGCGCCCGACATCACGCGCGGCGAACATGATCGTCGAGCCAAGCACGATGTCGTCCGGTTCGTCCGGTGCCCACATCTCGCCGAATTCCGACTTCGCCTCGCGACCGTAACGGAATGGCGCGCCGGAGCGAAGCGCCACAAATCCGTCGCCTGTCGCATCGACGACCATCTTCGGGTGGTAGTGAAACACCGCTTCGCTACCCTGCTGGACACCGGTCAGCGATACGATGCGAGAGGAATAGCCCTCCCTCGAATCGTCCTCGGTCTCGACCTCGATCACGCGCGTATTCAGGTGCAGCGTCAGGTTTGGCTCGGAACGCACCATCTCTTCGAGCACGACATCCCACATCGGATAGTGGCGACCATTGATCTGCCGCAATCCATAGGCGCGGGAACGGACCGAGAGAAACAGCTCCTCGATCAGGCCGGTTTCCCGGGCATCCCGGTGATAGCCGTGCTGGGATGCACCGACCGGGTGCACGCGGACCTCGCTGCTGCTGTTCCCGCCCAGCACCGGCCGTTCCTGGACCAACGCTGTCTTCGTGCCGAGTCGCGCAGCGGAGATCGCGGCGAACGTGCCCGCGAGCCCACCGCCAACGACGACCAGATCCGCGTCGATATCCTTTTCGTTCCTGATCATTTCCCCTCCGTCCTGTTGCACCCGCGCCAACTCGCGCTCAGCCCCTGACCGGGCCAGTCGATGCCCGAATGTGAAGCTCCACCGGCATCAGCAACCGTTCCGGCTCTGACGGATTGGAACCGTCCAGGATGCGGAGCAACCGCTCGAGCGCCCGAGTTCCCCACGCCACCCGATCCACCCGCACCGTTGTCAATTGCGGATTCATCGCGGTCGCGATCTGCGCATCATCGAATCCCGTGATCGAGATATCGTCCGGGACCCGCAATCCGGATTCGGTCAGGACACCGAGCCCTCCCAATGCCAGCGTGTCGCTCGCATAGACGATTGCCGTCGGCTGCTCATCGAGGCGCAGCAACTCGGATGTGATCTCCTTGCCAGCCTGCGCCGAAAACCCCAGATACCCGTCCCGCCAGCGGATCCACTCCCGCCGTACCGGAAGATCGGCATCAAACATCGCCTCCAGGTATCCAGCTCGTCGCTCGATCGAGGTGTAGGTCTCGGATGGTCCGTTCACGAGCGCGATCCGCCGATGCCCCAACTCAACGAGGTGCTGAACGGAGAGGTAGGTCCCTCGTGTGATATCGCCGCTCACACTCGGGAACGACGAGTCAGGAAGATGTCCACCGATCAGGACACAGGCGATACCCCGGCGCTTGACCGCATCGGCCAGCTCCGTTGAAATCACGCCGCCGGTGAGAAGCAAGCCGTCAATCGCCCCGAAAAAGGCATCCCGTCGCTGGTCGAGCAGGAAACCGGACTGATGCAGCGTATAGACAGCCGCGTTCCGTACCTGTGCCGCCTCCTCTACGCCGCCGAGAATCTCCTGCACCATCGTCTCGTTGCCGGGTGAATAGGGATTGCTCACCAGATGGCTATTCGTGAGCCCGATCGTCCTCGTGACGTTCTTTTGGCCTGCCCCACCGTTGCTTTCAGATTCCAGAGCGCGCACGGCACTGAGAATTTGCGCACGTGTTCGAGGACTCACCGACGAGCTGCCGCTCAGGGCGCGAGAGACCGTCGCCACGGACACTCCTGACCGCTCGGCGATCTCGCGCTGGGATATGCCCTTCGGGACGGGCACCACTTCGGAGGGATCAGACACCTCGCGCCTCCTTGTCGACGGTATACTGTGATCGTATTCGTAAGTGTTGCATTTTGCAATAGGCTTTGCAGGATCGTTTCATAGCGGAACACCATCTGTTCCATCGCAGCACATAAAAAGACCGACCCAGATGGGCCGGTCTTTTCCAGTTCACCCGTCGTCAGACGAAAGGGCGTTACTCCGAGGCCTCCTGCGCTTCCGCGGCCTTCGCCTGCCGGAGCGCATCGAGGAAGACCTCCGGCGGCTGACCGCCCTGTACGGCGAGCCGTCCGTTAAGAATGAAGAAGGGAACGCCTGAGACGCCCGCCTGCTGCACCTGCTGGATCATCGCCATCACCTGCGGCTGCATCCGGCGATTGCGAAGCGGCTGCTCGAGAGCGTTCAGCTCCGCGTCGTCCAGACCCGCCTCGCGCCCGATCTTCAGCAGGACATCGACATCGCCAACATCGGCGCCGTGCTCGAAGTACCACTCCATCATCGTGTCCATCAGGCGCTCGCGCTTACCCTCGGGCACGAGCTCCATCATCTCGTGAGCCGGGACGGTGTCGACCGCCTTCTCGATCTTCGAGAAGTCGTAGTGCAGCCCATAGTTCTGGCCGACCTGGGTCACCTGGTCGAACATCTTCTGCACCTGGTCTTCCGGCATGCCCTTGCGCTTCGTGAACCGCTCGATGAAGCCCTCGCCCAGCTCGTCCGGCTGGATCGGGTCCAGCAGGAAGGGCAGGAAGATGACGTTCACGGGTTCGCCAGTCTCCGCCGTCCACTGCTCGGCGGCCTTGCGGAGGTTGACCTTACCGATCCGGCACCACGGGCACACGACATCAGAAATTACCTGTACGTCCATAAGGAAGGGAGATCCTGCTTTCCGGATAGCGCGCCGCCGATGCACGAACGAATCGAGGGACGAGGCGCGCGTATCCCTTACCCGACATGAGTTGCTGTACGGATGCCGCGCCTTGACCGTCAAAACGCGCCCCGACACGCCGGGATCGGTATACTAGGGAATCATTGTACCCGTATCACTGGGTGCGACTTTGCGCGCGCGGGGACCTGCGCGCTGCGAATCCGAGAATTCGTCCGGAGATCCGCACATGTTCCGTTGCAAAGTCTGTGGCTGGATCCACGAAGGCGCCGCTCCGCCAGATGAGTGCCCGTCGTGTGGAGCCCCGGCTGACCGTTTCCGCGCCATGGACTCCGCCGAGGTCGGGATGACCGCGGCCGAGCTGGCGTCGCTCGGCATCGTCGGACAGGGCTTCGATACCCCTGAGGTCGAGGATGGCCGTCGACTGCGCCTTCTGGCGTTTGTCGATGCGTCCTTCTTCAACCCGTTCACGATCCGCGGCGGCAAGCAATATCCGCTGTACACCGGGGACCCGCAGTGGTTCTCCGACAATATCCCGTGCATGACGGCCTGCCCGTCGCACACGGACATCTCGCGCTATATCGCGCTTATCGCCGACGGACGCTATTCCGACAGCTTCGAGCTGAACCGCGAGCACAATGTCTTCCCGGGCTGCCTTGGCCGCATGTGCGCCCGCCCCTGCGAGGACGCCTGCCGCCGCAAGGAAGTCGATGCCCCGATCGGCATCTGCTACCTCAAGCGCGTCGCCGCCGACTACCGCGGTGACACCCGCCGCGATATCGCCGCGCCGTTCAATGGCAAGACCGTCGGCATCGTTGGCGCCGGCGTTTCCGGCCTGACCACCGCACGCCAGCTCGCGCGCAAGGGGTACGCGGTCGAGATCTACGAACAGTTCCCGGTTCCGGGCGGCGTGATGTGGACCGGCGTGCCGGAATGGCGCCTCCCGCGTGACGTCATCGCCGAAGAAGTCGCCCTTATCACCGACCTCGGCGTGAAGATCCACTACAACACCGAAGTCGGCAAGGACATCCAGCTCCAGGAAATCATCGACACGCATGACGTCGTCGTCCTGTGCGCCGGATGCCAGACCGCCCAGCGCCTCGGCATCCCGGGCGACGAGCTGGACGGCGTCGTCTCCGGCCTCAAATTCCTCGCCGACGTCGCGCTCGGCAAGGAAGACGTCTGGGTCGGCCGCCGCGTCGTCACCGTCGGCGGTGGCTTCACCTCGATGGACTGCGTCCGCACCGTTATCCGCCTCGGCTCCGAGCGCTCGGTGATGACCTATCGCCGTACTGTCAACGAGATCCCGGTCGAGGAGCTCGAGCTCGAGGAAGCCGAGATCGAGGGCGTCGAGATCGAGTACATGGTCACCCCGACCCGCGTGCTCGACGACGGCAAGGGTCGCGTTCGTGGCATCGAGCTCGTCCGCAACGAGCTGGGCGAGCCGGACGCCTCCGGCCGCCGTCGCCCGGTGCCAATCGAGGGCTCCGAATTCGTTATCGACTGTGACATGGTGATCGAGGCGATCGGCCAGAAGCAGGACAACCGCTTCCTCGGCGATCTCTTCCCGAACGTGGACCGCCGGGGCGTGCCGCTGCTCGACCAGAACCTGAAGACCGAGCTGCCGAACGTCTGGGCCGCCGGTGACTACGTCATCAACCCGACCAACTTCATCTCCGCGATCGGTGAAGGCAAGCGCGTTGCCGAGGCCATCGACAGGGAGATGCGCGGCGTCGAGCCGAAGGTCAAGGAGATGGAGATCACCCGCGTCCCGACCGAGTACGTCTCCACGCCGAACCCGCTGCTCTCCGAGGGCGTGGCGGAATGGTCGATGACGGCGATGAGCCGCCGCCTCGTCTGGGGCGACGACTACGCCGGCGTCGGGCGGCAGAACATGCCGATGCTTCCGGTCGCGCAGCGTGGCCTCCAGACCATGGACAACACGCTCGAGACGGAGATGGGCTACACCAAGAGCATCGGCTTCGAGGAAGCGAAGCGCTGCCTTCAGTGCCAGCTCAATATCTTCATCGACGGCAACCGCTGCATCCTCTGCAACAGCTGCGCCGATGTCTGCCCGCACAACTGCATCGAGATGATCTCTCCGGAGCGCATCTACAGCATCGACGGCGACGTCAACCTCGCGCAGATGGCGCGCGGCGAGCTGGGCCCTTACGCGGCCGCCATGATCATCGACGAGCGCAGCTGCATCCGCTGCGGCCTCTGCGTCGACTGGTGCCCGACGGAGTGCCTGACGATGGATCACTTCCGGATGACCCCGGCCGAGGAGCGCGAGAGCGTCGACCTCGCCATCGTCGCGGACTAGCTTTCACCACGAACCGGTCATTCCAAAACGCTTCGACCAGGCAGATATGCTGGTCGGAGCGTTTTGCATTGGAATTTCGAATCAGGCAAGCGAGACCGGTGTGCGCTGCCGTACCTGCATGATTTGGTCACCTGGATCGATGATCGCTACCGGCTCCCGGATGATGCCGGGAGCGACGAATGGAAGGACGCCTGAGTCCTGGGACTCAGGCGTTCCCCTGGGGCGAGCCAGGCTGCGTGTCGTCGTGGCTGGGCTCCTGAAAACCCAGATCGATGTCATCCGAGCACATCCCGAAGGCCTGCCCGAGCTTGCGCATCTGTGGCACCTGTGGCGTCCGGCGACCGCTTTCCCACAGGTAGACCGCCTGAGGGTGCACCCCGACCTTCAGCGCCAGCTCGTACTGCGTCCAGCCCCGCTCCTGGCGAAGCGTCCGGATCGTCTTCATCATTCGTTATCGCCCCTCTACACAATTGATTACAGCTGTTCTATTGCACTCATTCTATAACATGTGTTATATTCATCTCACGTCGGAGAGCCACCTGGGTTCTCCGCAAAGTGAACCGGCCAACCCGCCAGGGACGCCGGCCAGAAAGCAAACGCAGCATGACCACCGGAACTATCAGGAGCCTTCGTGACCGTGGCTTCGGCTTTATTTCGCCGCAAGACGGGTCCAGCGACCTCTTCTTCCATCATTCGGCCGTCACCGACGGTGGCTTCGAGATGATGCAGGAGGGCCAGCAGGTTTCCTTCGATACCGAGCCCGACCCGCGGGATTCCAGCCGCAAGCGCGCCGTCCGCGTCGCGCTGGTCGAGAGCCGGTAGGGCCTGACCCCCGGAACCGATCGCAAACGCCTCCCCCACGAGTTCGTGGGGGAGGCGTTTGCCGTTAACCACGTTCTCATCCGGCCTCTTCGGCACCGTGGCCAGCTCACCGCGAACGTTGACACCCTCAATGTTTATGTGTCCACTCTTGACATCTCTTCCAAAGTTCAGTACTATACATTTAGTAAGGCGCTTACGCACGTAGGCGCCGTTTGTCTGGGTCATGACCTTTATCAGGAGTTATTGCTCTATGCCACGTATCGGAATTATCCTCAGCAGCACCCGTCCCAACCGCAACGGCGAGCAAGTCGCCAACTGGGTGCTCGAGACTGCCCGACAGCGGGGCGACGCCGAGTACGAGTTGATCGACCTTCGCGCTTTCGACCTGCCGAACTACGACGAGCCGTTCCCGGCCTCCATGCACCAGTACCAGAACGAGCACACGAAGCGCTGGGCGGAGACGATCGACGCCTTCGACGGCTTCGTCATCGTGACGCCTGAGTACAACCACAGCCTTCCCGGATCCCTCAAGAATGCGCTGGACTTCATCTACGCCGAGTGGAACAACAAGGCCGTCGGCTTCGTCTCCTACGGATCCGTGGGCGGAGCCCGCGCGGTCGAACACCTTCGCCAGATCGTCGGGCACCTGCAGATGGCCGACGTGGGACAGACGGTTTCCATCTCGCTCTTCACGGAGTTCGAGGACATGCAGGTCTTCAAGCCGAGCGAGATCAGCCTCAATGCGCTGAACACGATGCTGGATCAGCTCGCCAGCTGGACCAACGCGCTCATGTCGGTGCGCACGCAGGCCGTCGCGGCGGACTAACATCCACGAAGATCGCAACGCAGGAACGGCGCTCCGGAAGGAAATTCCGGGCGCCGTTCATGCTTTCCCGGGACGATTCCGGAAGATTGCCGCCACGCCTTCTGCCGGAATCTGATATGGTTGGCGAGTACCGGACAACCACATGGGTTCCCCGGATAGTGAACCGGCTCGCCCATAGCGGGATGCCGGTCAGAAAGCAGTACAGTCATGGCAACCGGAACGATCAAGAGCCTTCGCGACCGTGGATTCGGCTTCATCACCCCCGAGGGTGGCGGAAACGACCTCTTCTTCCATTACTCGGCCGTCACCGATGGTGGCTTCGAGATGATGCAGGAAGGCCAGAAGGTCTCCTTCGACAAGGAGCCCGATCCGCGCGACTCGAGCCGCGAGCGCGCCGTTCGCGTCGAGCTGGTCGACGGGCAGGACTAATCTCCCGCCAGTGCATTGCACAGAACAGGAGGCCGTCACGTTCGCGTGGCGGCCTCCTTTCGCATTCTTCTCCCCCGCGATCCTTGCCCCGATATGCGACTCGCTCCTACTGCCGGTGCTAGAGTGGCATCGCCGGACGATCCGGCCGATGCGACACAATCGCGGAAGGGAGCACCGGATGCCCCTGTACCTCACCCGCTTCAGCTATACCCCTGCGACCTGGGCGAAGCTCATCGAGCATCCCGAAGACCGCCGGAACGCCGCAACCCAATACATCGAGGCTGTCGGCGGCAAACTGCACGGCTTCTGGTATGCCTTCGGCGAGTACGACGCCTACACCCTGTACGAAGCACCGGATAACGTCGCCATGGCCGCCAACTCGATCGCGATCGGTGCCGGTGGAGCCCTCAGTTCCCTCGAGACTGTTGTGCTGCTGTCGGTAGAGAAGACCCTGGACGCCCTCGAACGCGCCAGGGCGATCACCTACCGGTCGCCAGGTTCAGGGACTGGATAGCACTGACGTCGCGCGAGCACGCTTCACCCGACGCCCCCCCCTCCAACGGCACCGACGCCGAGTAGTGCATCGGCAAATCCGTCGTGTTCCAGACCAGAATCCGGTGATTACCACCGGGACGACTTCCACGTTGACGGACATTGATACCTGCAGCATGCCAGCCTCGTGGGACCGTATGGCTGCGGGCCATCGCCGCGCGAAGCCCTGCACGAGGAATCCTGTGTCGTCGCTGGATATGGTCACCTCTACCCGAGCCCGGCACGGGAGTTGCATGGATCTCCGGAGGGAAGCGACCGGATTCGGCTCGTGAAAGCACGTAAACTATGGGCAATGCGAACGGGAAACACGCGGGCGCGCCAGACAATGGCGGCGACGTAACTGGGTCGGAAAACCGGATCGTTGTGCCGCTCACGGTCCTCTTCGCGCACGTCCAGTTGCTCCGACGGCGCCTCGAGCGCGGAAGTGACATCGGCTCCGAAGACCTGCACAAGGCGGTCGAGCAGATGGACACTGCCACGCGAGCGATTGTCGCCGAGATGCAGGAACTCGAGATATTGACATCTCGCGTCGGGCTCTCGGCAGCGCTGGAACGAATTGAAGAATCAGTTGCAGGACCAGTGAGAGGAGATCCAGAGAAGATGACGCTCGAATCCAACAAGGATGAAGGCGCGCGGGCTACGCCCGACCAGATGGGCCGGAAACACGTCTTCGTGGTGAACGGCTCCCCTGAATTCCTCGACATCGTGCGGCAATTGCAGCAGGACGAGAACTACAACGTCACTACGACGAATTTCGTGCCCCTTTCGTTCGACACGATCGAGGCCGCGCAACCGTCGTTGCTCATCATCGATCTCGTCATCGGCGAGCAGGCGGGATGGGACCTGTTAGGCCAACTTCGAAGGGCCGTTTCGACGAAGGACATCCCTGTCCTCCTCGTCTCCACGCGGCCAGCCCTGCTCCAAGAAGCGAAAGACCGGCATGAGGAATTCGGAGGAGACAGCTACCTCACCAAGCCATTCGACCTGGACGACCTGCTGGACAACATCGCGCAGCTCATCGGCAAGGCCTGACCGAGGAACAATCACGTCAGGGCACAGCATTCCCCGGAGCCATTGGGACCGCTTGCCTCGACATCCCGGTTCATGACGTCCGACTTGAAAGCCCACTGTGCATTCGATACCCTCTCGTGAGCCACGTGGGCATCCGGACGAGGTACGCCGTACCCGGTCGACGACAAGACGGCGCTGAGAGTTCTCACCATGGCATGGGTTGTTCTTATCGTGTCCGGGATGTTCGAAGCAGTCTGGGCGACCGCTCTCGGCAAGTCCGACGGCTTCACCCGCCTCGGCCCGACGATCACCTTTTTCGCCGGCCTCATCATCAGCATGGGCGGCCTCGCCTGGGCGATGAAGACGCTCCCGACCGGCACATCCTACGCAATCTGGGTCTCGGTCGGCGCATCCCTGACGGTCATCTACGCGATGGTGTTCGACGGTGAATCCGTCTCGGCGCTGAAGATTCTCTTCCTGCTTGGCATCATCGGGTGCGTCATCGGGCTCAAGATGGTCGAATAGCCTGGCAGGTGACCGTCATGCATTTCTGCAGCGGTTTCGTGGCGGTCGTTTCCTCGGGCGATATACTTCCCCTGTCTCAGTCATTGTCACCGCCGTGACGATGCGCGCAGCTTCTGTCTCCGGGACCATTGTCAATGCTCGTCCGTTTCTTCCGCAGTGAACCTGCTGCGGCTATCGTTTTGCTGTTTGCGGCCGTCCTCGCCCTGATCGTGGCGAATTCTCCCCTTAGTAGCACCTACGAAGACATTCTCGGCACCTATGTCCTCGGCATCTCCGTCCACCATTGGATCAACGATGCCCTCATGGCCGTCTTCTTCCTGCTCGTCGGCATGGAAATCAAGCAGGAAGCCCTCGACGGCGCCCTGTCGACGCCACGAGCGAGGATCCTGCCGGGTATCGCCGCAATCGGTGGCATGGCGCTCCCCGCCATCATCTTCGTCATCATCAACCTGAGCTCACCGGACCATCTTTCGGGATGGGCCATCCCTGCCGCCACGGACATCGCCTTCGCGATGGGCGTGCTGGCGATCCTCGGCTCGAAAGTTCCGCTGGCCATCCGTGCACTTCTCGTCGGCATCGCCGTCATCGACGACCTGCTCGCGATCGTCGTCATCGCGCTGTTCTACACATCGGAGCTGGAGCTTGGCTGGCTCGCCGCCGCCGGCGTGACCATGGTCGTCCTCGCGCTCCTGAACCGGTCGTCCGTGTATTCGATCGTGCCCTATATCGCTCTCGGCATCGTCCTCTGGTACTGCGTTTACCAATCCGGCATCCACGCGACGCTGGCCGGTGTCGTCCTCGCCTTCGCCATCCCCGCCAAGAGCACGAGCGACCTTCATCGCTCACCGATGAAAACAACCGAGCATGCGATCGACAAGTGGGTGAACTTCGGCATCTTGCCCCTCTTCGGGTTCGCCAATGCCGGCGTCTCGTTCGCCGGGCTGGAAGCCTCGGATGTTTTCGGGCCACTGCCGCTGGGGATCGCGCTCGGCCTCTTCGTCGGCAAGCAGCTCGGCATCTTCGGCGCCGTCTGGCTGACGATCCGGACCGGATTGACCACGAAGCCCGACGGCATTACATGGGCACAGCTCTACGCCATGGCAATGCTCTGCGGCATCGGTTTCACCATGAGCCTGTTCATCGGCGGCCTGGCGTTCGCCGACGCATCCGAATTGATGGACCAGACGAAGATGGGCGTCATCGGCGGCTCAATCGTCTCCGCACTTCTCGGCGCCTACCTGATGAACCGGGCGTCCAGGGCGAAACTCGTTGACTCCCTCGAGGAAGGCCGTCAGGTAGAACCACGCCTGTAGAAGCGATATGAGCGAGAACGGTGCGTCCTCGCTCATATCGCCGGCTGTAGGGACCTACCGGCATGCCGCAACTCACCGTGCTGCGGATATCCTGAGTGCGACAGGAATGCAACGCAGGAGGCGACCGGTGACCACGAACGCTCGAGGCAACACAGGCCCACGCGACGCCCAACCATATGGTGAGGTCTTCGACCGCGGATACCGCTCGTACGACGGACCTCGGCACGGCCGAAGCGGCGCGATCACCTCGCTGATCGGCTATTCGATGAAGCGGGCGATGGGCATCCGGAAGAGCTGGACGGCAAAGATCCTCCCGTTCCTCCTCTACACCGCGATCACCATTCCGCTCGTCGTGCAGATCGGCGTTACGGCTATCGTGCCCGACGCCGGATTC
>DATGPC010000393.1:0-2783 GCA_035305265.1 Thermomicrobiales bacterium
GGCGGTGCCGGCCGTGCCGACGTGCAGTCCGTTTCTTCGTAGGTCGCTGGACCGTCATCGACGACGAAGGCGTGCGCGGCCGACTGGCTCTTCGGAACGATTACCTGAAAGAGCGCGGCCGTTCCCTTGTTGCCGACGGGATCCGGCGCGGCCAGATGCACCGTGTATACACGACCGTTCCCCAGGTCGGACCGCTCCGCGAGGAGCCGCACCATTGAGCATCCATCGAGGAGAATCGGCGAGCCATTCTCACCGGGCTCATCCGACCAGACATCCTCCACGTAGGCCGCCGCAGGGTCTCCGGCGTCGACGTGGTCCGCTGCCGCGATCGTGACCGGCCTGTGATTCGGCGGCCAGAGCGACAGCTGCTCGTTGAAGGCCATGTTCTTGAAGGCCCACGCCTCGTGCAGCGCCCACTGGTCGGCGACGTGCGGATCAGGGCCGGTGACGAGGCTCACGAACCCGCTTTGCCCGGGCGGAATGATGTTCTCGTCGCGGATAAAGTCCGGCGTGAATTCGACGGCCTGCTGATACGTGCCGTGGTCACCGATCGTAAGCGGCACGGACTTCAGATTGTCGAACGTGACGGCGTCGATCGGCCCGATGAAGTCGTCGATCCGATTCACGCGCAGCGTTCGCTCCTTCCGGAATACCACGGACCAGGGGATGTTGTCGCCATTATTCCAGGATGGTTCGGGCTTGTTGTTCCAGTTGACGAAGTAGTCCTGCACGAATTCGTCAGCCTGCGGCAGCTCGTCGAAGTGGAGGAAGGGGTCTTCGGGCCACTCCTCGGATCCGTCTCCCAGGCGCGGCAGGCGCGGATCGTGCCCATCGAGCGTCTGGATGCTGCGCAGCAGTGTGCCGACGTGATAGTACTTGACGCGCTGATCCTTCCCCGCGTAGAACACGTTGAAGTTCATTGGCACATCGTGCAGGGCGGCCTGGAATTCGTCTGCGGTGCGCGCTTTCCAGAGTTGATAGAAGGCATCGGCCATCTCAAGCTCCCGATCCCAGAACGCGAACTGCCACGTGAAGGCCGTTCCCGACATGGCGTCGAGCCCGATCACCGGGCCATGCACCGACCGGAGGCGCGCGAAGGCGATGTCCGGCTCGGGGATGACTTCAAAGGCGTGAAAAGAGCCGTCGAACAGATAGGCCGTGCGGTCGTGATTCAGAATTTCGACAAAGGTATCCGTGTTGTCGCTATTTCCGCTGGTGAGGCTCCATGCATGATGCTCCGTATGCCCGATGATCACGCCGGGCAGGCCGGCGATGGTCATGCCCGCCACGTGCAGCGTGGGCGCGTCGAGCTCTACTTCGTGCGTGATGTTGGTCGCGTTCAGCGCCGGTGGCGTCAGCTGGGGCGCGCCGAGCAGCATCACGTTGCCCGAGCTTGACTTTTCCTGGGAGATGAGGACGGCGAAGCTCCCCAGCCTTGGGGGGATGTGGATGGATCGGAGGTCCTCTTCGAACCCGGCGTCGCGTGCGCGCATCTCCTCGATGAATTCCATCCGGATCCGCTCATACATTTCGGCGCCGCGTTTGCCTACCATTGACGGCTGCGTCGGACTGCGCCTCGAGACCGCACGGCTTGAAATCGCCGGCGTTCCGGGTATCGTCGTCGGCGCAGCGGGGTCGTTGATGGGGCGGTTCACGTCGAACAACTCCTGACCCATGGTCATGAATTCGGTAAGCCGCACCAGTTCCTCGCCTCCATACTGGCCGAACTGGCGCATGAAGAACTGGCTGACGGCAACGACATCTGTGACCGTCCAGGGCTTCGGATCATCCGCCGCGAAGCTCAGCTGCGGAGCGAAAAACTGTACAGGCCGATATTGCATCGGGTCCTGCGCCATCAACGCCAAGTACGCATTCACGCCGTCCACGTACGCTGCGAACATCGCCTGGGCCTCCGGGCTAAGCCGCCCATACTGCTCGACCCGCTCGGCTTCGGTGTAAAACGTCGCACGGAGCTGGCGATCGGTGCCCGGCCCCGCGAGGCCCACCTCGGACAGACGCCCCAGCGCCGTCCTCCGAAAGGTCTCCATCTGGAAGAGCCGGTCCTGGGCGACGGCATATCCCTGGCCGTAGAAAACGCCGACCTCCGTGGCCGCGCGGATGTGCGGGACACCGTAGTTGTCGCGGTAGATCACGACGGTGCTGCCATCGGGTGCGGTGAGGGTGAGGACGTGATCGTCGGCAAAACCGGCGATGGGTGTCAGGAGAAAGAGTGCGACGATGGCGGCCTGGACGTGCTTCATGGCGAGAACCTCTCAGCAGGATAGGTTGCGGATACCGGCTGAGGGACAGGATATCTCGATAGCCCAGCACCCGAACCTACCTGTTCCGGTAGTTTGCCTACCGGCCTTCGCTGAAGACCTCGCCCTATTTCACTCCGGCATCACACGGTCCGCTAAGGCGCCGACGCCGTCACAGCGCCCGGAATCCGGTTCAGCGTGTACCAGGCCTCCGTGGACCAGAGCATGCGCCCTTCTGCGCTGCGCATCGTGGCGTCATCCAGGCGGATGTAGACGAGATGGTCCGGCTTCATGCCTTTGAGCGTCAGCCGCACGCGCGTGCGGTCGTCGGACACCTCGACGCCTGCGATCTCGAGCGTCTCCTCATCGAGCTTGGGACCGCCGTACTCCGGCGTCGGTTCGTATCGCCACTGCCGGATCTCGTAGTCCTCGGGGCTCTCGCCCACTCCATTGGCCAGCGGCTCCGTAAACTCGATATCGAACCCGTCGGGCTGCGCACGTACAGCCAGCATCTCGAAGACCGGA
>DATGPC010000394.1:0-10907 GCA_035305265.1 Thermomicrobiales bacterium
CAGGAAGCGGGCGACGTCATGGTCCTGCGCGTCCAGCGACAACCAGGCCGCCGGATGCTGGCGGGTCGCGATCCAGGTGCTGACGACGGTCGTCTTCCCGAAGCCGGCCGGCGCCGATACGAGAGTGAGCTTCCGGGTCGCGCCCGCCTCCAGGCGCTCGAGAAGACGCCGGCGCGGGACAAGCGTTGGCCGGGGCGGCGGAACGTAGAGCTTGGTGCGCAGGATCGGATTCGTCATGACTTCATGGTAGGGCGGGATGACGAGAAATCGACAGCCATGCCTTCTTTCTCCCTCCTGTATCCTGCAAGTGGGCCCGACAATGCAGCGATGACGCGAAAGGACCAGCGCGATGACCGAAGGGTGCAGCCATCTCGACCAGATCCGCGATGTGGAACCAGGAACACCTGACGGATGCGAGGAGTGCCTGCAATCAGGGGATAGCTGGGTCAACCTCCGGATATGCAAGACCTGCGGCCATGTCGGCTGCTGCGACTCGTCGAAGAACAAGCACGCGACGAAGCACTTCCACGCGACCGGCCACCCGGTCATCCAGTCGTTCCAGCCGGGCGAGAGCTGGATGTGGTGCTACGTGGACGAGGTCGCGTTGCAACCGACGGCGTAGTAGCGATTGCGCGACACGGCGAGAGGCGGCCCAACATTCGGGCCGCCTCCTGCTCTGCTCCAACGATGCTTGCCGGGCTCTACGGGGCGACGCGCCCGTTCTTCACGAACTGTTTGTGCGTCAGCGGGTACAGCTCGGCGAAGGCGGCCTCAATCTGCTCGGCGACCTCCTCGATCTCGCGCTGCGGATAGGAGACGTTCGTCGCCTCCGGGTCGTGCACGCGCAGCGACAGGAAGTTCATCAGGCCGCGCGGGTTCATCGTCACCCAGACGGACGAGAACGTCGCGAGCGGCAGCAGACGCCGCGCGATCTCGTTACCGATCCCGGCCGCGATCTCTTCCTCATACGCCGCGTAGAGATGGTCGAACAGTTCGTCGTGCTTGCGGATCAACGCAAATTGCTCCGGCGTTCCGGGGTCGAACGTCGGGCGGGCCGACTTGTAATCCTCCGGCCGGGAGATCTTGCGATCGTCGGACGGCGACCAGAACACCGGCTCCAGCTGCTTGTAGCGGCCGGATTCCTCGTTGTAGCTGGCGATACGGTGGCGCTGCAGCTCCCGGATGACGAAGATCGGGGCGTGGATGAAGAACGTCATCATGCCGTGCTCGAACGGTGAGCCATGGCGGTGCTTCATCAGGTAGCGGATCAGGCCCGAGATGCCGCCCTCCTCCTCGATGCGCTCGAGATCGCGTGCCTCGTCGCCGGTCGTCGAGACCTTCGCCGCCGCCGCGACCATCACATCGTCGCCTGCGTGCTGGATCAATGTCACCTTCGGGTGCTGCTGGATCTGGGTCATTCAATGCTCCTTTATCGATGGTGATTGTAGTCCGCCCGGCCCCGAAAGGTGCCGGTTTCGGGCAGGCATGAAACGGTCCCGGCGCACGTCTCGTCGCGCGGCCGGGACGGGCCATCACTTCCGAAAGCCCTGACAGGCTTTGGCCTACATCATGTGCGGCTATCCCCGCTACCCGGACGAGTAGGAAAAGGCAAGAATAGACGTATCGTTGGCGGATCGCGGAACGCGCCCGCACGAGACCTCTTCCGGATCACCCCGGCCAGTCCGCTGCCCCTCCGGCGCGCCTCCGATCCCCTCCCGACCCAGCCAGAAGGACAATGCCTCCATGGACGCAGTTGATATCGGGCGTTGGCAATTCGGCATCACGACGGTCTACCACTTCCTGATGGTCCCCCTGACGATCGGGCTCGGTCTCGTCGTCGCGATGCTGCAAACAATGTGGTACCGCACGAAGGACGAGCGCTACCTGCGCATGACGAAGTTCTGGGGAAAGCTCTTTCTCATCAACTTCATCATGGGCGTGGCGACCGGCATCGTGCAGGAATTCCAGTTCGGCATGGCGTGGAGCGAGTATTCCCGCTTCGTCGGCGACGTTTTCGGCGCGCCGCTGGCGCTGGAGGCGCTGCT
The DNA here is from genome assembly GCA_035305265.1 of Thermomicrobiales bacterium. Lineage (GTDB taxonomy): Bacteria > Chloroflexota > Chloroflexia > Thermomicrobiales > UBA6265 > UBA6265. Next base: position 2,046 of record DATGPC010000394.1, read on the forward strand.
CGCGTTCTTCGCGGAGTCCACGTTCCTCGGCCTGTGGATCTTCGGCTGGAAGCGGCTGCATCCGAAGCTGCATCTCGGCGTGCTCTGGGCGGCGGTGATCGGCTCCGTGATCTCGGCCTACTTCATCCTCGTCGCCAACTCGTGGATGCAGCACCCGGTCGGCGTCGAGGTCGTTGACGGCCGCCCGGTCATGACCGACGCGTGGGCCGTCTTCACCAACAACACCGCGCTCGTCGCCTTCCAGCACACCATCGTCGGCGCGATCGCCGTCGCGGCGAGCTTCCTCGTCGGCATCGCCTGGTACCACCTCTGGCGCCGCCGCAAGGACGGCATCGACACCGTCGACGCCAACGGCCGCGTCGTGCCGGGACGGGCGAGCATACCGGGCCGCGACGACACGGACTACCGCGTCTGGTACTCCTCCCTGCGGATCGGCGCGGTGGTCGGCGTCATCGCGTTCCTCTTGCTGGCGGTCACGGGCGACATGCAGGCGAAGCTCATGTACGAGCAGCAGCCGATGAAGATGGCGTCCGCCGAGGCGGCCTGCGACACGGGTACCGAGTTCTCCGTGCTCACCATCAGCAACCCGGGCTCCAACGACTGCGAAGATGTGCGGACGCTCATCTCCATCCCCGGGCTCCTCGCGTTCATGGCGAACGGCAGCTTTGACGAGCCGGTGCCGGGCGTTACCGAGCTGATCCCCCAATACGAGGAGATGTACGGCACGCATCTCCCGGAAGGGGAGATGTATGGCGAGCGCTCCGGCGAGAAGATCGACTATCAGCCGCTGATGATCGTGACCTACTGGGGCTTCCGCCTCATGATCGGCTTCGGGGTGATCGCGGCGGGCGGTTGCGCGCTGGCGTGGTGGCTGACCCGGAAGGGCACCGTCCCGGCGTCGACGTGGCTGATGCGCCTCGCGGTCGCGAGCATTCTCGCGCCGTTCCTCGCGAATATTTTCGGCTGGATCTTCACCGAGATGGGGCGCCAGCCGTTCGTCGTCGCCCCGAACCCTGATCCGAGCGGCATCGACGGCGTCTTCATGTACACGGCCGCGGCGCTCTCCCCTGGCGTGTCGATGCGCGAGCTGGTCTTCTCCCTCGTCGCGCTCACCACGATCTACGCCATCCTGCTCGTCGTCGAGGTGCGATTGCTGACGAAGTTCGTCCGTGGCGGCGTGGTCTCGGCCATGCCGGAGTTGGCTGAATCGAAGGTCGATCCCGAGACGGGCAAGACGGTCGCGGCCGAAGCCGACGAGCGCAAGGACGACGTGCTGGCGTTCGCGTATTAGGCGGATGCCGGTCGGAATCGCGTACCGCCGGAGCATGGCTCCGGCGCGCCGCACAACAGGTGCGGCGGTACGGATGGATATCTATGGACCTGCTTCCAACAATCTGGTTCGTTCTCATCGCCGTGCTCTGGACCGGATACCTCTTCCTCGAGGGCTTCGATCTCGGCGTGGGCATGCACATGCACCTGCTGGCGCGGAGCGAAAAGGAACGCCGGGTGCTCCTCAACACCATCGGACCCGTCTGGGACGGCAACGAGGTCTGGCTGCTCACGGCGGGCGGCGCGACCTTCGCCGCCTTCCCGATGTGGTACGCGTCGCTCTTCTCGGCCCTCTACATCCCGTTGGTGCTCGTGTTGCTCGGGCTGATCCTGCGCGCGACATCGATCGAGTACCGCGGTAAGGGCGACACGGACCGCTGGCGCTCCAACTGGACGCTCGCGATGTCGCTCGGCTCCTTCGTGGCCGCCTTCGGCGTCGGCGCGGCCCTGGCGATCACGACGACCGGTCTGCCGCTGAACGCCAACGGTGATCGCGTCGGCGGCGCCTTCGCGTGGCTCACGTGGGAGGCGGTGCTCGGCGGACTGGCGGTGGTCGGGTTCTGCCTCGTGCACGCCAGCGCCTTCCTCGCCCTCAAGACCGACGGGCCGATCCGGCTCCGGGCGCGACGCTTCCTGATGGTGACCATGCCGGCCCTCCTGCTCCCGATCGTCGGCTGGGTGCTCGTCGTCCAGCTCAACAATGACAAGCCCTGGACGTGGCTGCCGATCCTCGGTGCGGTGGTCGCCGTCGTCTTCGCATGGCTCAGCGCCCGCAGGGACCGCGAGATGTCGGCGTTCATCGGCCTCGGTGCCTTCCTCGTACTCGGCGTGGTCGCGATCTTCGGATCCGTGTACCCGGTGGTACTGCCGTCGACGCTCGACGATGCCTGGCACCTGACAGTGAGCAACGCGTCGTCGTCGGATTACACGCTGAAGCTCATGACGATCGTCGCGGCCATTGGCGTGCCGCTGGTCCTCGGCTATCAGGCGTGGTCGTACTGGATATTCCGGCACCGGATCAGCGAGGATCACATCCCCGAGCCGCATGAGTTCCTGCCGGCGATCCTGCGCGCGCCGGAAGCGCGGTAGGTTCCTGATGCTGCGCGGCTCCCGCTCCTCCCGCTCCCCCATCGCCGCCCTGCCGGCGAGCAGCCGCCCGGCGCTGGCCTGGCTGGCCGCGATCGGCGTCGGCCGCGCCATCTCGCTGGTCCTGATCGCCGAGGCGGTGACACGCGGGATCGTCGCGATCATCGACGGGACCGATGCCTGGCGCGGCGCGATCGCCCTCGGCATCGGCGCCGTTGGTATCCGGGCATTGCTGGAGTGGCTGACCCAGGTTGTCTCCCGCCGCGCAGCCGTCGGCGCGAAGGAGTCGCTACGCGGCCAGCTCGCGGAGCGCGTTACGGCCCGGGGCGGTCGGGACATCCCGGGCGGCGTCGGCGCGATCACCGTGCTCGCCACGAAGGGGCTGGACGACCTCGACAGCTACTACGCGCGGTTCCTGCCGGCGCTCGTCGCGGCGGCGACCATTCCGCCGGTCGTCCTGATCCGCGTGCTCGTCGCCGACTGGGTCAGTGCGGCCGTTATCGTCATCACCATTCCGCTCGTGCCGATCTTCATGATCCTCATCGGCCTGCACACCGAAGACCGCACGCAGCGGGCGATGGACGAGATCCAGCGCCTGTCGGATCATCTCGTCGAGCTGGCGCGCGGGCTGCCCGTGCTCGTCGGGTTGCGGCGGGCGGCCGAGCAGACCCGGGCGCTGCGGGCTATCGCCTCGTCGGTCCACCAGCGGACGATGACGACGCTGCGGACCGTCTTCCTCTCTTCCCTGGCCCTCGAGCTGATCTCCACGATCTCCGTCGCGGTGGTCGCCGTCTTCATCGGCCTGCGGCTGGTGAACGGCTCGATGCCGCTCGGGGCCGGCCTGCTCGCCCTGGTCCTCGCGCCGGAGTGCTATCTGCCGCTGCGGCAGGTCGGGGCGGCGTTCCACGCCAGCGAGGACGGCGTCGAGGCGCTGGAGCGCGTGAACCGCATCATCGACTCGCCGCTACCGGACCTTGCATGGGCGAGCGGTGAGATCGCGTCACCCGCGCTTGTCCGTGTGCGGGACCTGACCATCCGATACGAGGGACGACCGGAGCCGGTCGTCGAGGCGCTGTCGTTCGACGCCCCGTCCGGAACCGTCGTAGCGCTCGACGGGCCGAGCGGCAGTGGCAAATCCAGCGTTCTCGCCGCCATCGCCGGGTTGCTGGGGACGACCCCCGAGGGGCAATCCGTTGACGGGCGCATCACCGGCATCGACCCGGACCGCATCGCATGGGTACCGCAGCATCCGGAGCCCTTCGCGGAAACCGTGCGCGACGAGATCGCGCTCGCGCTGGAAAGCGACGACGAGGGGCAGATCTCCGGGGTACTGGCCGAAGCCGGCGCGGCGCACCTGCTTGATCATGCCCACGCCGAACTCAGCCAGGGCGAGCTGCGCCGGGTCGCCATGGCTCGCGCGCTGGCGCGGATCCGGCGGGGAGCGGCGCTCCTGCTGCTCGACGAGCCGACCGCCCACCTCGACCCGGAAACTGCCAGCATCATCCATCGTGTCATCGAGGGCCTGCGGGGCCGGGTGACGATCATCCTCGTCGCGCATGACGCCACGACCCGGTCGCTCGCTGACCACGTGTTCGACGTCGGGAGCGGGTTGGCGATTTCCACGAACCCGACAGGAATTCCGGCGCGGTCAACGGAGAGCGGGGCCCCGAATCCGGTGCTGCATCGCCAGATGCCCGCGAGGGAGAACGTCTCCGGCCCGATCTCCCTCCGCGAGACGCTCGCGCTGCCCATCGACCTGATCCAGCCATTCCGGCCCCGTTTCGCGGGAGCCGTCCTGCTCGGCGCGCTGGCGGCGCTTGCCTCCGTCGCGCTGACGTCCGTCTCGGCATGGCTGATCATCCGGGCCAGCGAGCAGCCACCGATCCTCTACCTGATGGTCGCGATCGTCGGCGTGCGCTTCTTCGGCATCGGACGCGCCGTTTTCCGCTACGTCCAGCGCCTCTGGATGCATGACGCCATCCTCGGAGCGTTGACCGATGTGCGCGTCCGGGTCTGGGAAGCGCTCGCCGCGCGCGGACCGGCGGTCAGGCGAATGCTGCACGGCGAGGAGACGCTCGACCTCCTCATCGGCGATGTCGACCGCCTGCGAGACCTCGCCCCGCGCGTACTCTTGCCACCGCTTGTTGGCCTGGTCGCCGGAATCGTCGCCACCGTCGCCCTCTGGTTCATCCTGCCCGAGGCCGGGTTGCTCATGCTCGCCGGGAGCATCGTCTCCCTCGGTGTTGCTCCGGGTCTTGCAGTCTGGCTCGACGGCTCGTCCCGCCGGGACGCTGTCCTCGCCCGCTCCGCGCTGATGCGCCGGTTCGCGGCGCTCGTCGCCTCGGCGGCGGACCTGCGGGTCAACGGCATCGCCGGCCGCGCCCGGGAGGAGATCGCGGCCCTCGATGGGAAGGCGTCCGCGCTGGATCGCCGGAGTGCGTGGTCGCTCGGGCTCGGCTCCGGCATCGTGACGCTCGCCAGCGGCGCGACCTCGCTGGCGATGCTCGCGGTCGGCGCGCCGGCCGTGGCGAATGGCGAAATCTCGCATGGGCTGATGGCCGTGCTCGTCCTGACGCCGTTGGCGATGGTTGAGGTCTATGACGATGTCGTCGAGGCCGTGCAGCAGTGGCCGGCGCTGAAGACGGTCGTGGGCCGGTTCGCGCCGCTTCTGGACGATGCGCCGGTCACGCGGTCTGTCAATATGGAGAGCCACCTGCCGGAAACGATCCAGTCGTTGGAGATGGAGCACCTTTCGGCGCGGTGGCCTGAGGCCGCCGCACCGGCGTTCGAGGATGTGTCCGAGGTGGTCCGGCGCGGCGAATGGCTGGTCGTCACCGGCCCGTCGGGTTCCGGGAAATCGACGCTGCTCTCCGTGCTCATGGCGTTCCTGCGGCCGGAGTCCGGCCGGTACCTGCTCGGCGGCGGGGACACGGCGACGGTGTCAGCGGATGCCATTCGCGCGCGGATCTCGTGGTGTCCGCAGGAGGCGCATCTCTTCGATTCGACGCTCCGCGGGAACCTGCTCCTCGCGCGACCGAAGGACGACCCGCCGACGGAGGCCGAGATGCACCATATCCTCCATCGGGTCGGTCTGGGTGACCTGCTGGATCGGCTGCCCGATGGCCTGGACACGCGGATCGGCTCGCGGGGGACATGGCTTTCTGGAGGTGAGCGCCAGCGCGTCGCGATCGCCCGCGCGCTGCTCACCCGCGCGGAGATCATCCTGCTCGACGAGCCAACCGCCCATCTCGACCGCGAGACAGCGGACGCCCTCCTCGCCGACCTGCGCCGGGCGCTGGCCGACCGCATCGTCGTCATGGTCACCCATCACGCGGCCGACATCGCGTCCGATGACCGGCTGCTCCACCTGGGTGGCTCAGGTGAGGTGCGGGACGTCGTCGGTGCGGTACAATCAGCGAACTGGAGATCGCCGGGTTGGTGAAATTGGCAGACACGCCAGCCTTAGGAGCTGGTGGCCGCAAGGCTGTGTGGGTTCGAGTCCCGCACCCGGCACCAAACCTCAGAAATAGAGAAGCCACGGGGAGAGATATCCCCGTGGCTTCGTCGTTTGCCGCGATAGGTGCTGCGAAACCTCACTGACCGGGCACTTTGAAAAGAAGATAGTGGTGATCCGAGGCACGCTCTTATGGAGGAGTCGGTTTGCTCTGGCGGCGATGCTGAGTGCGCTAATTCTGATTGACGATCCTGTCTTCTCTCGATTTTCCGGCTTCCACAAAATTTCATGCGTGCTGTTTTGCGAGTACACGCACCATCTTCTGCAAGCGTGTCGTAATGAGGAACGTACGAGGGGCTGGAAATCGTACACAAGGTGTCATAACACAATGGGTGAAGGCTGCAAACTGACAAGTTCATCCTGCGTAACGCTACTTCTCGCCTTGGTTGCCTCTTTGCACGGAAGTCGCCACATATCGCTAATTCGGAAACCGTACGTCGGCTGTTGACCGACATGTACCTGCCGCAGGACGAAATCGCCGGTAGTTGTGGCTTGGGAACCGTGTAGTGACACTAAAGAACAGCGAAGACGCCTGGGAGCATCCGCAAACACGCGGTTATCCAAGCTCTTTATGAGTCGTAGTATCGGTGGCGGGATATCGATAATGGCAAAGCTCCATCAGCATCAGTTGGATGAGACCTACTACACCAAGCGGAATATCGGCTACTTCGTCACGCATCAGATTCATCCCGACGGCGTCGCCTATCTGAAGTACTGCGGCGTACGACTTGGCGACGAGATTCCACCGTATTGCATGTCCCAGCTCGAGGCCTATGGCTGGCTCTTTACCAAAGATGAGGTGCCGTACGGAGGCGCTGTGGACTGGTCTCCACGATGGGCAACGATACGGCCACGACCGCTGTCCGAACTGAAGGTGTTTCGCCAGGTACCTTCAGTGACCGAGTGGTCAGCGACTGGTGCCGACTCGCCATACCGCTCCGCTGCAGATCAGCTCGAAGCTGAACTCAGAGAGATGCGAGAAAAAAGCGCGCGGAAACGTGACGAAAAAATGCAGCGTCTGATCGCGGACATCGACGCAAAGCAACGGGCCACGCGTGAGGCGCGATTGAAGAGAACCTCCAGCGTCAAGACGACAGGGGCCGCCCCTGCCGCAGCTACATCTGGATCAGCTTCAACCAGGAACAGCCCCGGAAAGAGCACTACGAAGACCAGGACGGTAGCCGGCGCGGAGGGGAAGACTGCATCTCAGCTCTCGCGTCAGGCAACTGTGAATCCTGCCGGGAAGGTCCGGCCACCACGTGGGATAGCCGGGGATCAGCCTCGTCCTTCAACAAGCGCCAGTTCACTGGCGGCCATGACCGTCAGAATGAAACCTGATCCCCGGACCAGCGCTGACTCGGTTCCATACCCGCAGGCACACATGGCTTTCGAGTCGAAACCGGTGGCGAGCACATCGCGGATGGACAATCGCGCTGAGACGGCATTGATCTCGTCGTCCCCCACTGCCGCCGCTGTGGTTGATGCATCATCCCGTCCATCTTGGATGGTTTCCGTCCATACTGACGTCGCAGACGCCCTGAATCGCGAAAGTTGGTGGGCCAAGCTCGGTTCCAATGCGGGGTGGGCGTTTCCGCTGGCATTTGGAGTTTTGATGCTTGTTGGAGTGATTGGACCATTTGCCCAGTGGGCTGCCGCAATCCTGGTTGGCCTGATGCTTATAGGGAGGATGTCGGCCCTTTCCGGGCATCTGATGCGCGCCGTGCTGAATGATGTGAACCGCGTTCCGTGGGGTGAACGAAAGGCGAAATTGCTGCTTAATCCTGAGTTCCAGCGGGACCGTGGCGTGCTTGCAATACTCCTCCTGCTCCTCTCTGTATTTGTCGTCAGCCTCACCTGGCGTACAGATGCTGCCTGGTTCGGGTTCCTGATGACGATACCCTTGGTCTGGGCTATTCGTGAAGTTTGGAGGGCTGCGACAGCTTGAGGCCGGCATGTCGCCTCCTCGGTTCCTCACGCGTGTACGGACGAGACTTGCGCGGGACAGAACCCGGGTCTATCAGCGATCCTCTCTGCCCTGATGTATGAACGACCGGAGCGATGGCATGAATGACCTCACGATCACCGGAGAGGAGGTGCTCCTCCCAGGCGTTCGCGTGCTGGATTTCTGGCGGTGGGCGCTGGGTGACCTCCGGCTGAACTCCACGCGGGGCATGCTCGCCCAGTTCCTTGTCGCCCGGGCGGTCTGGGATACGCGGCCGAATGACGATGGTTGGGGTGACTTTGACGTGCTCTCGCCAGAGGGCATCAAGATCGAGGTGAAGTCGTCCGGCTATCTACAGAGCTGGTCGCAGGTCAACCCGTCGAGGATTGTCTTCTCGGGACTGATGGGGCGAACCTGGTCGGCGGAGGCTGGGTACGGTGCCGCGCCGGAGGTACGTGCCGACGTCTTCGTGTTCGACGTCCACACATGCCTGGAGCCGGACGCGTACGATCCGCTGGATCTTGATGCGTGGGACTTCTATGTCTTGCCGGGATCGACAGTCCGCCAGCTGGGTCAGAAGTCGATGAACCTGAACCGGGTGCGGTCGCTGGCTGGTGATCCAGTCAAATGGCGCAATCTGCGCGAAACCATCCTCAACAGCGCGCCCACTCAAGTGAAGAATGCGTACGAGGTGTGCGAATGAGCAAGAAGTTCACCGGCGTTCGGAGGCGGGTTGAGGGAGAACGCGCCCGGCATGCCGTGCGGGTCATTGTCGGGCGCGGGTACACGATCAAGAGCGAAGGGCGCCTGAGGGACGACACCGGTTATCACATCCGGACGGCCGAAGGCCCGGTGATCAACCTGTACGACACCGGCTCGATTCTGGTGTCAGGGAACGATCGTCATCTCTTCGGTGACGTCGAGGAACTTAAGCTTCCCGAGTCCAGTTCCGGGGTATTGATCCTCGTCAGCGCTGATGAGGATGCCGTAT